>NZ_NVPT01000190.1 GCF_002802985.1 Geodermatophilus chilensis
TTCGGAGATGTGGATAAGGTACAGGTCCCGGGTCCCGTCCTGAGCCTGCGGGGGGTGGGGAGAACGGGGTCCTTCCGCGGTGGAGGCAGGGGGTCCTCTTTCAGGCCGCCCCGGCCCGGCTGGCCCCGCCGCCCACCGTCGTCCCCTGGGCCTGTGCCTCCTGGACCTGCTCGACCCGGTCCTCGGTGGCCATCTGCGTCAGCCGCGCCCCGGCCTCGGCGTCCCGGGTGAGGTTCTCGCCGGTCTGTGGGTCGAACACGTGCACCTTGCGGGCGTCGAGCCAGAACTCCGCCTCGCGGCCCTCCCGGATCCGGCTGGTGGCGTCGATGGAGACGATCGCCTGGGTGCGCAACTCCTCGGAGTCCAGCTCTCGCGACAGCTCACGCAGCTGGTCGCGGATCGACTCGGGCGCCTCGTAGGGGATGTAGGCGTACTGCGAGTCGCCCAGCCACTCGGTGACGTCGACCCGCGCCCGGAACAGCGAGCCCAGCGGCCGCTTCGCCTCGTCGACCAGCGACGCGTCCTCGAAATACTCCGGACGGATGCCGACCAGCAGCAGGTCGCGGCCGCGCACGGCGGTGGCCCGGCGCTCGTCGAGCGTGATCGGCCCGAACGGCGTCTGCAGTCGGTCGCCGTCCAACGTCGCGGGCAGGAAGTTCATCGGCGGGGAGCCGATGAAGCCGGCGACGAAGAGGTTGACCGGCTGCTCGTAGAGCTCGCGCGGCGAGGCCACCTGCTGGATCCTCCCCTTGCGGAGCACGCAGACCCGGTCGCCCAGGGTCATCGCCTCGGTCTGGTCGTGCGTGACGTACACCGTGGTGATGCCCAGCCGGCGCTGCAGCCGGGAGATCTCGGTGCGCATCTGCCCACGCAGCTTGGCGTCGAGGTTGGACAGCGGCTCGTCGAAGAGGAACGCCTCCGCCTGGCGCACGATGGCCCGGCCCATCGCCACCCGCTGCCGCTGACCACCGGAGAGGTTGGCCGGCTTGCGCTCCAGGTGGTCCATGAGTTCGAGCACCTCGGCGGCCTCGGTGACCCGGCGGCGCACCTCGTCGTCGGGCACCTTCGCCAGCCGCAGCGGGAACGCGATGTTCTCGTACACCGTCATGTGCGGGTACAGCGCGTAGTTCTGGAACACCATGGACAGATTGCGGTCGCGTGGGGCCAGGTCGTTGACCCGCTTGCCGCCGATCAACATGTCGCCGCTGGTGATGTCCTCCAGCCCGACGATCATCCGCAGCAGCGTCGACTTCCCGCAGCCGGACGGGCCCACGAGGATCATGAACTCCCCGTCGGCGATGTCCAGGCTGACGTCGTTCACGGCCGGGTAGCCGTCGCCGTACTGCTTGACGATGTTGCGCATCTCGATCGATGCCATGAGATCTCGTCCCCTCGCTGAGGTGGGTGGGTACGGGGGGTCAGCCCTTGACCGCGCCGTTGGTGAGGCCGGCGACGATGCGCCGCTGGAAGAGCAGCACCAGGACCACGACCGGGATGGTGACGATCACGGCGGCCGAGGCCGTGACGCCGGTCGGGTCCTCGAACTGCGAGGCACCGGAGAACAGGCCGAGGGCCGCAGGGACCGGTCGTGCCGCCTCGGTCGAGGTCAGGGAGATGCCGTACAGGAAGTCGTTCCAGGCGATGAAGAACGCGATGATCGCCGTGGTGAACACGCCCGGGGCGGCCAGCGGGACGATCACCTTGCGGAACGCCTGCCAGGTGGTCGCACCGTCGACCTGCGCCGCCTGCTCCATCTCCCAGGGGATCTCCCGGAAGAACGCCGACATCGTCCAGATGGAGATCGGCAGGGTGAGCGACAGGTACGGGAGGATCAACCCGGGCCAGGTGTCGTAGAGGCCGATCTGCCGCCACACGTTGAACAGCGGCGTGACGATCGAGATGATCGGGAAGATGGCCACGGCGAGCGCGGTCGTCAGGATGATCCGCTTGCCCGGGAAGTCCAGCCGCGCGATGGCGTAGGCGGCGAACATCGCCAGGACGCAGGAGATGAACGTCGCGATCAGGCAGATGCCGAAGGAGTTGCGCAGCGCCGGCAGGAACAGGCCGCTGGCGCTGCCGGTGAAGATGTCGCTGTAGTTCTGGCCGGTGAACTGCGTCGGCAGGAAGCCGCCGTTGGACAGGTCGGACGGCGCCTTGAATGACAGCGACACGATCCAGGCGATCGGGAACAGGCAGTAGACGACGAGGACCAACCCGCCGATGAGCCACCAGATCTTCTCGCGCCGGGACATCACCGCTCCCCTCTGGCCTGGGACAGGTCGACCTTGAAGATCTTGATGAAGCCCACCGCGATGAGCACCACGCACAGGAACAGCAGCACGGAGACCGCCGAGCCCAGGCCGATCTCCAGCCTCGCGATCGTCTGCCGATAGGCGAGGAACGACACCGACTCCGTGCTGTTGGCTCCGGCGGTCATGATGAAGATGGTGTCGAAGATCCGGAACGCATCGAGCGTCCGGAACAGCAGGGCGACCATGATGGCCGCCTTCATGTTGGGGATCGTCACCCGCCACAGCCGCTGCCACCAGGTGGCGCCGTCGACCTTGGCCGCCTCCTGCAGCACCTCCGGCACCTGCGCCAGGCCGGCGAGCAGCAGCAGCGAGATGAACGGCGTGGTCTTCCAGATCTCCGCCAGGCAGATGACCAGCAACGACGTCCAGGTGCCGCCGAACCAGTCGGTGTCCGTGCCGACGCCGGGCAGCCAGGCGAACCAGCTGTTGACGAAACCAGTGTTGATGTCGAAGGCGAACTGCCAGGCCAGCGCCGAGACGACGGTGATCACCGCGTAGGGGATGAGGATCGAGGCCCGCACGACGGGCCGGATCGAACTCAGCGCCTTGGCCATCACCATGGCCAGGCCGAAGCCGAGCACCAGCTCGACCGCGACGGTCACCAGCGTGATGAAGAGGGTGACGCCGAGGGCCTGCCACCACAGCGGGTCGGTGAGGATGACCCAGTAGTTGGACAGCCCGGTGAACGAGCGGTTGGCCGGGTCGGTGAGCCGGTAGGAGAACAGCGACTCGTAGACCGCCTGCAGGATCGGGTAGGCGGTCACCGCCAGCATCACGAAGAAGGCGGGGCCGGCGAGCAGCCAGCCGAGCCGGCGCTCGGAGCGGGACCGGTCGCTGATCGTCCCGTGTGGCGCGGAGACGGGTTGGGTCTTCTCCCGCGGGGGGAGGGTCGTCTGGGTCACAGCAGCTGCTCCCCTGCGAGGACGGCGCGGATGAGCTCGGCCGCGGTGGGGCCGGTGACCCCGGGGGTGACCGAGCCCGGCGGGTGGTAGGTCCGCTGGATGGCGGCGGAAACCTCGTTGTAGTAGACGGTCTGTGGGCGTGGGGCTGCCATCTCCAGCGACTCCCGGATCTCCGGGGCCATCGGGAAGACCTCGAGCACCTCGGGGTCGTCGTAGACGGGGATGGAGGAGGCCGGGTTGCCGTTGGTGGTGAAGTAGTAGGCCTGGTTCTCGTCCGAGACGATGCACTCGGCCGCCTGGTAGGCCAGCTCCGGAGCCTCGCTGAAGGCGCCGACGCCGAGGTTGATGCCGCCGTACGGCGGTGCGGCCGGGTCGTCGGGGTTCACCCGCGGGTAGATCGCCCAGCCGTAGTCCTCGGGGACGGACGGCTCGAGGGTCCCGGCCTCGACCGCGCTCAGCGCGCGCCCGTAGACGAACGGCCAGTTGACCATGAAGCCGCCGTCCGGGCCCTCGAACTCGGTGGCGGAGGCGTCCTCGTTCTCGGTGGAGAAGGCCGGCCCGGCGACGCCGCTGTCGGCGACCGACCGCATGACCTCAGCGGTCCGGACGGCGGCGTCGGACTCGAGGCCGAACTCGATGTCCTCCGGGTCCTCGGCGTTCTCGGAGATGATCGACCCGCCGGCCGACTCGATGAGGGCGTTGAGCCACACCGTCAGTGACTCGGCCCGGGCGCCCTGGGCCCCGATGAGGGTGTTCGTCTGCTGCGCGGCCTCGACGATCTGGTCCCAGGTGACCGGCTGGCTCATGTCCAGCCCGGCCGCCTCGGCCACCGACTCGCGGTACCAGAGGAGCTGGGTGTTCGCCCAGAACGGGACGGTGACCAGCTCGCCGTCCCAGGTGGCGCCTTCGACGGCGCTCTGGACGACGTCCTCGGTGACGCGCTCCGCGACGTCCTCGGGCACCGGGGCCAGGAAGCCAGCCTCGGCGAACTCGGGGATGAACGGCGGATCCAGGCTCATCAGGTCGATCGACGCGTCGTTGGCCGCCAGGCGCCGGATGAGCTGCTCGCGCTGCGCAGAGGCCTCGCGCGGCAGCTGGGCGGTCTCGATGGTGTAGGCGCCCCCGGACGCCTCGCTGCACCGCCGGGCGATCTCGGCCTGACCGCCGGAGTCGGGGTTGATGTACCAGGTGAGGGCGTTGGGAGAGCCGGAGTCACCGCCGCACGCCGCGAGCGTCGACGCCAGCACCGCGGCGGCGGCCACACCGCCCAACTGACGTCTGCGCCCCCGCGTCGCGGCTCCGCCGGTCGATCTGCCCCTGCCGTTCGTCGACACCGTCATCTCGCCTCCGTTGGAGAGCAGCGAGCCTCAGATCACCGCGGTTTTCGTACCGTGGCCCAGCCCACAGTGGGTGTCAACTCGAACGAAACCGCCTCGTTACCGAGGTCCGCGGTGGCCTCTCCGGGCGTGGGAGGTGGTCCTCCGGAGGCCGGTGCGGCGGCCGGTGGCCTGGTCAGTCCCGGCTCCCGACGATCGCCGATGGGGTGGTCAGCTCCTTCGGCGTACGAGGCAGCACGGTGTCGAAGTAGGAGCGCGCGGCCCTCGTCGTCCCGACGTCGTGGCCGGCCTTCTCGGACAGGAACCAGCGGTGTTCGAGGATCTCGTGGAAGACCTCGGCCGGCGCCAGACGGCCGGCGAGGTCGGGCGGGATGGCGTCGACGACGGGCTGGTAGGCCTCGGCCAGCCACCGGTAACCCGCGACGGTCTCCGGGACCGGCGCGCCGGTCTTCTGCTCCAGGGTGGCGCGGTAGGCGCGCAGGTCGTTGAGCAACCGGCGGGCCTGGCGCTCCTGCACCTCCAGACCGGTCAGCCGGAACAGCTCCCGGCGGTTCTGGCCGGGCTCGGAGACGCGGGTCTCCACGCGCAGCCGCGCGCCGCCCTCCGGATCGGTGACCAGCTCGATCTCGCCGACGTCGAAGCCCAGGTCGTTGAGCCGCTGCAGACGCTCGGCCACCCGCTGGCGCTGCTCGGCGAGGGCGAAGACCTCCTCACGGTTGACCTCCTCCCACAGCGCCTCGTAGCGCACCGGCAGGCTGTCCGCGACCTCGATCGGGTCCACGTGCGGGGGCAGCAGATCGCCGAACTGCAGGTCGAGCAGCTCGGCGCCGACCCGCTCACGGGCCAGGTCGACGTCGTAGCGCCGCTGCCCGGGGCTCAGCTGGGGGTGCCGCTCGGAGGTCTCGGCGTCCACCAGGTAGGCGGTGAAGGCGCCGGCGTCGAGCCGGAACAGCGTGTTGGACAGCGAGCAGTCGCCCCAGAAGACGCCGGCCAGGTGCAGCCGGACGAGCAGCACCACCATCGTGTCGAGCAGCTGCTCCTCGGAGTGCTCGCCGTGGGGCCGGGAGAACAGGTACCGGTAGGACATCGAGTACTCGAGGTAGCGGGTCACCAGGACGGCGTCCTGCTCGTCCGGCCGGTCGACGCAGATGCCCAGCACCGAGACCGACGGCAGGCCCTCCTCCTCGAACTGGCCGAGCAGCGCGTACTCGTGGCGGGCCAGCGGCTCGGAGATCTCCTTGAGGGCGTAGACGTGCCCGCCCTGCGCGGTGAAGCGGACGACGTGCCGCGAGATGCCGCGCTGCGGGACCTCGAGGAGCAGCTCGGGGTCCCACTGCTCGAGCGGCAGGTGGAACGGAAGGCTCAGCAGACCCGCGCCATCGGTGGCCGGTGGCCGGAAGAGGTACCGCACGGCGACCTCCGTTGTGGCGTGCAGCAGCCGGCGACCCGCGGTGGGGGTCGGCACCCAGCCTGCCACGGCCGGCGTGCGGCGGCGCGCCGGTCCCGCCTGCCAGAGCACCCGGAGGCCGGCCGTGTGCGGGGCCCCGCCGGCCCTCTGCAGTGTCCCGCCGCGAGCTTGCGAGTGGCGGGGGCAGAGGGCCTTCACGAAGGTGGGGAGGACGGGGTCCTTTCTCAGGCGGCCAACGACACCGCGTCGGCCGGGCGACCGGAGACGCGGGCCGGCGCACCGACCAGCGCCAGCGTGGGCTCGGCGGCCGGCTGCTCGGCGGACGCGGCCACCGCGGGCTCCTCATCGGCGGGGACGCCGGCGGCCTCGGAGGCGGGGACCAGCGGGCGGACGCGGACGTCGTCGCCGCGCAGCCCGAGGCTGACCTCGGCCAGCAGGTCGGCGAGCTCGACGTCGAGGGCGTCGCAGATCGAGGTGAGCAGCTCGGAGGAGGCCTCCTTCTGCCCCCGCTCGACCTCGGAGAGGTAGCCCAGGCTCACCCGGGCGGCACCGGAGACGTCGCGCAGCGTCCGACGCTGGCGCAGCCGGTGGCCGCGCAGGGTCGTCCCGAGCTGGGTGCGCAGCAGCGTCATCGCCGTCTCCTGTCCTGCCCGTGCGGAAGCGGCGGCACCCGGGGAGGGAGCCGTGCGCTCACGGTACGCGGCGCCACCGACGCCCACCGTGCCGAGCCGGGCGCGTCCGCTCTGGGCGTAACGCCGGAGGTCAGGCAGCCCTTCCCGTGGCGCCTCCACGGCGTCCCCCGCTCAAGTCGGAGAGGACGGGCGGCCCCGTCCCGGGCCCCGCCCTGAGCTTGCGGAGAGTGGGGCAGGAGGGTCCTTGCTCAGGCGGCGGTGTCGGTCCGCGGGCCGGCCGGCCCGGCCGAGCGGCGGGCGGCCGCGGCGCGCATGGCGCGGATGCTGGTCCGCCGCAGCGCGAGGGCGCGGTGGACGTAGTCCAGGCCGGTCACCACGGTGAGTACCACCGCGGCGGCCATCACCCACCACCGCAGGGTGCCGAACAGGCCGTCGAGCGGCAGGGTGTAGAGCCCGATCGCCAGCGCCTGGAGCACGGTCTTCGCCTTGCCGCCGCGGCTGGCGGCGATCACGCCGTGGCGGATCACCCAGAAGCGCAGCAGGGTCACGCCCACCTCGCGGACGAGGATCGTCAGCGTCACCCACCAGGGCAGCAGCGCCAGCACCGAGAGGCCCACGAGCGCGGTGCCGGTCAGCGCCTTGTCGGCGATCGGGTCGGCGAGCTTGCCGAACTCGGTCACCTGGCCGGTCCGCCGGGCGATCATCCCGTCGTAGCGGTCGGTGATGATCGCCAGCACGAAGACGAGGGTCGCCCAGTAGCGCCGCTCGTCGTCCATCCCACCGTCGGTGAACAGCAGCGCGGCGAACACCGGCACGACGGCCAACCGCAGCACGGTCAGCGCGTTGGGCAGGTTGAGCACCCGCGCCGACTGGGGCGGCGTGGCGGCCGGGTCCACCGCATCGCTCATGTGCGCACCGCGGGCACCAGTGCCGTGGCCACCAGGTCCACGCCCTCGGTCCCGACGACCTCCGCGGCCACGACCTGGCCGGCGACCGCACCGTCGGGCACCCCGGCGACCGTCGTCGTCCCGTCGGCCTCGGGGTCCTGGTGGGCGGCGTGCCCGGCCCACAGGCCCCGCCCGCCGTCGCCGTGGCCCTCGTCGGCGGAGAGGTCCTCGGTGAGCAGCACCTGGACCCGCTCCCCCAGCCGGTCCTCGGCGCGCTGCGCGGTGAGCTCCTCCACCAGGTCGGTGACGCGCCTGACACGGGCGTCGATCTCGGCCTGGTCGAGCTTGCCGGGAAGGCCCATCGCCTCGGTGCCCTCCTCGTCGGAGTAGCCGAACACCCCGACGGCGTCCAGCCGGCCCTCGACGAGGAAACGCTCGAGCTCGGCGACGTCGTCCTCGGTCTCCCCCGGGAACCCGAGGATGACGTTGGTGCGGAACCCGGCGGTCGGCGCGAGCGCGCGGGCCCGCTCGATCAGCGCGAGGAAGTCGTCGGTGCCGCCGAACCGGCGCATACGGCGCAGGAGGCCCGGCGAGGAGTGCTGGAAGGACAGGTCGAAGTAGGGCGCCACCCCGTCGGTGGCGGCGATGACCTCGAGCAGGCCCGGTCGGAGCTCGGCCGGCTGCAGGTAGGCCACCCGCACCCGGGCGATACCCTCGATCGCGGCCAGCTGGGGCAGCAGCCGCTCCAGCAGCCGCAGGTCGCCGAGGTCCTTGCCGTAGGACGTGGAGTTCTCGCTCACCAACACCAGCTCGGTGACGCCCTGGGCGGCCAGCCACTGCGCTTCGCTGAGCACCTCGGCCGGCGGCCGGGAGACGAACGAGCCGCGGAAGGCCGGGATGGCGCAGAAGGCGCACCGCCGGTCGCAGCCCGAGGCGAGCTTCAGCGCCGCCGACGGGCCGGAGGCCAGCCGCCGCCGCTGCACCCATCCGTGGCCGGGGATGACCGGCGCCGGCCCCTCCCCCACCGTGCCGTCTACCAACCTCTGACGCGGCGGGCGCCCCCCCACGCGGCTGTCTATGAGGTAGCTCTGCCGCTGACACAAAAAACAGCAGTTGATAATGACTTGTGAGCGATCGTCTCTACAAAACCTGCGACAGAACACCATGACAAACTCAATATAA
>NZ_NVPT01000191.1 GCF_002802985.1 Geodermatophilus chilensis
CCCGTTGATCACCTGCCGGTGATCGTTCCAACGGCCGCCGCGGCGCGGCGTCCGGTCCGGCACGAGCGGCTCCAGCCGAGCCCACTCCGCATCAGTCAGATCGTGACGATCGAGCACAGGCCAGGCCTACCGAACCCGCCGGTCAAGATCGCTGAGACACGCCCTAGCCCCGCAGACCCCCGCCGTCAGCCGACCGCCGGGCGGTCCGGGCCGGGACGCCCTACCGTCGCGGAGCGTGGGCGAACGCGTGGTCGTGATCGGTGGGGACGCCGCGGGTGGCAGTGCCGCGTCGCAGGCGAAGAAGCGACGTCCGGAGCTCGACGTCGTCATGTTCGAGCGGGGTCGCGCGACGTCGTACTCCGCGTGCGGCATCCCGTACTGGATCAGCGGCGTCGTCGACTCCGAGGCCGACCTCATCGCCCGCACGCCCGAGCAGCACCGCGCGATGGGCATCGACGTCCGGATGCGGACCGAGGTCACGGGCATCGACCTCGACCGGCGCGTCGTCCACTGGCGCGGTCTGGAGGACGGCGGTAGCGGCGTCGAGCCGTTCGACCAGCTGGTGTACGCCACCGGCAGCGTCCCCATGCGGCCGCCGGTGCCCGGCATCGACGCGACCGGGGTGCACGGCGTCCAGGTGCTCGACGACGGCGCGGCGCTGCGGGCGGAGCTCGACGGCGGGGACGTCCGCCGGGTGGTCGTGATCGGCGGGGGCTACATCGGCCTGGAGATCGCCGAGGCCTGCCGGGTGCGCGGGCTCGAGGTCACCGTCGTCGACATGTCGGCCACCCCGGTCGGCACCTTCGATCCCGACGTCGGCGAGTACATCGCCGAGGCGGTGCGCAAGGAGGACATCGAGCTGGTCCTCTCGGACCCGGTCGCGGCGATCGAGACCGACGCCGGCGGCCGGGCCCGGGGCGTGGTGACCGTGAGCGGCCGGGAGCTGCCCGCCGACCTGGTGGTCCTGGGGCTGGGCGTGCGGCCGGCAGTCCGGCTGGCCGAGGAGGCCGGCATCCCGCTCGGGGTCTCCGGGGGCGTCGCGGTCGACGCGCGGATGCGCACCCCGGTCGAGGGGGTCTGGTCCGCCGGCGACTGCGTCGAGTCGGTGCACCGGCTCTCCGGCCAGCGGGTGGTGGTCGCCCTGGGGACGCACGCCAACAAGCAGGGCCGGGTGGCCGGGATCAACATCGGCGGTGGCTATGCCACGTTCCCCGGCGTCATCGGCACCGCGATCACCCGGATCTGCGAGCTGGAGGCGGCCCGCACCGGGCTCTCGGCCGCCGAGGCCGAGGCGGCCGGGTACGAGTTCGTCACCGCCGTCGTCGACTCGACGACCAAGGCCGGCTACTTCCCGGGCGCGCAGCCCATCCGGCTCAAGATGATCGCCGAGCGGCGCAGCGGGCGGCTGCTCGGCGCCCAGGTCGTCGGCCGGGAGGCGGCGGCCAAGCGCGTCGACGCGCTGGCGGTCTGCATCTGGAACGAGATGGGCGTCGACGAGATCCTCTCGCTCGACCTCTCCTACGCCCCACCGTTCGCACCCGTCTGGGACCCGGTGCTCATCGCCGCGCGCAAGGCCTTCGAGGCGGTGGAGGCCGACGTCCGGCTGCTCTGACGGGTGGGACCCGCCGGAGCAGCCGGACGCGGGATCAGGCGGGGTCGACCCGGTCGGCCTGGCGGCCGCGCTGGCCCTCGCTGGCCTCGAACTCGACCCGCTGGCCCTCGTCGAGGCTGCGGTAGCCGCCGCGGTCGGCGATCGCCGAGTAGTGCACGAAGACGTCCGGGCCGCCGTCGTCGGGCTCGATGAACCCGAAGCCCTTCTCCGCGTTGAACCACTTCACCGTGCCGTTGGCCTGGCCCCCGCCCGAGGGACGGCGACCCGCCCCGGCGCCGCCGCGGCCGGTGTCCCGGCCGGCGTCGCGGGACCCGCCCGCGTCGCGGTCCCGGTACCCGCCCGAGTCACGGTCGCGGTAGCCACCGGAGTCGCGGTACCCGCCGCGGTCGCGGTCGGCGTACCCGCCGCCGTCCCGGTCGCGGTACCCGCCACCCCGCGGGCCGGCGTCCCGGGAGCCGCCGCGCTCGGCCGACCGCACGTCCTCGGCCTGCGGACCGCGCTGGCCCTGGGTGACGTCGAACTCGACCCGCTGGCCCTCCTCGAGGCTGCGGAACCCGCCGCGGTCGGCGATCGACGAGAAGTGCACGAACACGTCCGGCCCGCCGTCGTCGGGCTGGATGAACCCGAAGCCCTTGTCGTCGTCGAACCAGGAGACCGTGCCGGTGGCACGCCCACCGCGCGACGGCCGGCCGCCGTCCCGCCCGCGGTCGCGGTCGCCCCCGCGGCCCCGGTCGTCGTCCCGGCCCCGGCCCCGATCGTCGTCCCGAGCCCTGCTCCGGTCGTCGCGCCCGCGCTCCTGGCGCCGCGGGGCGCCACCGACCGGCCGCACCGAGTCGGCCTGCGGACCGCGCTGGCCCTCACTGGCCTCGAACTCCACCTGCTGGCCCTCGTCGAGAGTGCGGAACCCGCTCTCGTCGGCGATCGCGGAGAAGTGGACGAACACGTCACGCCCTCCGTCGTCGGGTGCGATGAACCCGAAGCCCTTCTCGGCGTTGAACCACTTCACCGTGCCCTGCGGCATCCACGTGCTCCTGCACTGCTCGTCGCCGGCGGGCCCGTCCCACCGGCCGTCCTCCGGCCCCGCCGTCCCGGAGGGAGACGCGGCCGCACCCTCTAGCCTCCCTCACCCGGCGCGCGTCCGGGCGGGCACCCGGCAGGAGACCGGTCACGTGCGCACGTCGCGTACCGCCGGTGGCGGTGGGCGTGCGGTCCTGCGGCGTGTCCCGGGTCCGGACGGGCGTGTCCCGTTATCCGGACGCCGGCCCGGGTACGGGCGGCCACTCGCACGGGGGACCCGACCGGAGGAGGAACGATGACGTCCAGCAGCGACAACCACTTCGTGGCCCAGGCGGTGCACGACCTGGGCTCGGCCCTGTGGTTCGGCGGGGCGGTGATGGGCATCGCCGGCGTGAACAAGTCCGGCCAGGACCTGTCCCAGGGCCTCGACCGCATCCGGGTGGCCGGCTCGGCGTGGAGCCGCTTCCAGCCCGCGCAGTTCGGCGGCATCGCCGCCACGCTGCTCGCCGGGCTCCGCCTCACCCAGGTCGGCGGCCGGCGGATCGCCCTGCAGCAGGGCTTCGGCACCGTCGGCGCGCTCAAGGCCGGCCTGGCCGTGGCCGGCGCGGGCGCCACCGCCTACGCCGCCTACAGCGGCAGCCGCATCGGCAAGGCCGCCGAGGAGGCCGCTCGCCGCGGCGAGCAGGTCGAGGTCAAGGACGCGACCCTGCCCAGCCAGGGCACCCCGCCGGAGGTCGCGAAGTGGCAGAGCCGGCAGCGGGTGACGCAGTTCCTCGTGCCCGCGCTGGCCGGTGCCAACATCGTGTGCAACTCGTGGCTCGTGCAGTCCTACCGCGCCGGGGCGACCGCCAAGGGCGTGCTGCGCCGGCTGCTGCCCGACTGAAGAAGGCCCACCCTTCCCGGGGCCCCTCGCACACTCGGCGAGGGACCCGGGAGACCGGCTGCAACCGGCTGCAACGCTCCGGGGACCGGGCGGTCCGGGGTGTCCTGTCGGCAACCTCCCGCGCGGGGGTCCACCGACGGACGGAGACACGCCATGAAGGCAGCCCGGTTCCACGGTCGCGGCGACATCCGGGTCGAGGAGGTGCCCGACCCCCGGGTGCGCCCCGGCACGGTCGCCGTCGAGGTCGAGTGGTGCGGCATCTGCGGCACCGACCTGCACGAGTTCCTCGAGGGCCCGATCTTCGTGCCGACGCCCGAGGCGCCGCACCCGCTGACCGGGGAGGGCATGCCGGTGACCCTCGGCCACGAGTTCGCCGGCGTGGTGGCGGAGGTCGGCCCGGGTGTGGACGACGTGCGGGTGGGCGACCGGGTGGTCGTGGAGCCCTACGTGGTCTGCGGTCGCTGCGACGCCTGCCAGCAGGGCCGCTACAACGTCTGCCGCACCCTCGGCTTCGTCGGGCTCTCCGGCGGCGGCGGGGGCTTCTCCCGGGTACGTCGTGGCCGAGCGCCGGTGGATCCACCCGCTCGGCGACCTCGGCACGGACGTCGGCGCGCTCATCGAGCCGCTCGCCGTGGCGTACCACGCCGTCCGGCTCTCCGGCGCCCGGCCGGGTCAGTTCGCGGTGGTCTTCGGGGCCGGGCCGATCGGGCTGGTCACCACCGCCGCCCTGACCGCGGCCGGGGTCGAGCAGGTGGTGGTCGTCGAGCCCGCCGAGGCCCGCAGGCAGAAGGCGGCGGGGGCCGGCGCGGCCACCGTGCTCGACCCGCGGTCGGTGGACGTCGTCGAGGCCGTGGACGAGCGGACCGAGGGCCGCGGTGCCGACGTCACCTTCGAGTGCGCCGGTGTCGACCAGGTGCTCGCGACGGCCATCCGCTCGACCCGGGCCGGCGGCACCTGCGTCAACGTCGCGATCTGGGGACACGCGGCCCAGGTCGCGATGAACGACCTGGTGTTCCGCGAGGTCAGCGTGCTCGGCAGCCTCGCCTACGCGCACGACCACCCGGCGACGATCGAGATGGTCGCCAGTGGCCGGATCGACCCGTTCCAGTTCATCACCGGCCGGATCGGCCTCGACGACATCGTCGAGCAGGGGTTCCGCGAGCTGATCGACAACAAGGAGGAGAACGTCAAGATCCTGGTGCAGCCCCGATGACGACGTCCCAGGGCCGGATCGTCCAGCCGGTCACCAGGCCGTTGACGACGTAGGGGTCGGACTCGGCGAAGCGCTCGACCACCTCGCGCGGCGCCGTCCACACCAGCAGGGCGCGGTCGTACGGGTCGGGCAGCGCGCCGGCCATGACCAGCTCGCCGCGCTCGTGGGCGGCCCGGGCGAGCGCCAGGTGGTCGGCCCGCAGCGCCGCGCGGCGCTCGAGGTAGTCGTCGGCGAGCGTGTACTCCAGGACGCTGTACCGGGCGGGAGGGGGCACGCCGGGAGTCTCCCAGGCGGGGGTCAGCGCAGCGCGGTCGACAGCCGCACGGTGACGCCGTCGGGCCCGGAGCTGATGTCGACGTGGTCGCACAGCTGGCGGGCCAGCCACACGCCCATGCCGCCGCGCGAGAGGTCCTCGCCGTGGGCCGGGCCGTAGCCGGCGAACGGGTCGTCCAGGCCCGGCCCGTGGTCGGTCACGCTGCACACCACCCGGTCGGCCGACGTCCACAGCCGCAGGCCCACCGGCGGCCCGCCGTGCCGGACGGCGTTGGACGTCGTCTCGTCGACCGCCAGCAGGAAGTCCTCGACCGCCTCGCGCGGGCCACCGACGGCGGCCAGCTCGGCGGCGACGGCGTGCCGCAGCGCGATCGGGTCGGCGACGTCGTCGACGGCCAGCCGCGGCAGGGTCGCCTGCAGCGGTTCCACCGGCACCGGCAGCCCGCGCAGGTACCCGGCCGGGTCGACGAAGCGCGGGTTGGGCGTGCGGGTCCGGCCGACGACGACGGTGGGGTGGGTCCGGGCGACCGACTCGAGCACCGGCTCGGGCAGCCGCGTGGTGTCGAAGACGCACAGCCCCCACAGCGGCCAGGGCCCCAGCGCGTCGTTGACCACCGCCTCGTAGCGCTGCCACTCCAGCCACTCGCGTTCGGTGCGGCCGAAGTCGGTCTCGCCGACGACCCGAATGCGTGGCGCCCCGGCGGCCGAGAGCTCGTCGGCCAGCCGCCGGAACTCGGTCACCGCGGCGGGCGTCCGCCGGGCGTAGCTGGCGCCCCGCTCGACCACGCGGACCCGCTCGTCGCCGTCCACGGCCTGGCGGACGACGTCGGCGGTGGCGGGGGACGCGGCGACGACGACGGCGTCCCCGGCGGCCAGGCCCTCCCGGATGAAGGGGACCGTCGCGACGGCCAGCTCGTCGGGGGAGGAGAAGAACAGCGCGTCGTGCCGGTAGCGCGGGCCGGAGGCGGGTGGGACCCCGTGCGGAAGCGCCGTGTCCACCTGTCCGTCCCCTCGCCTGCAGCCGGTTGTTGCCGTCCCACGGTAGCCACGTCGGCGCACGGGCCGCTCGCGGACACGGGGCGATGTCGCCCACGCGGGGACCGCGCGGCGGGCGCACCATGGCGGGGTGACCGGCGCAGGAGGATACGTCGCACTCGGCGACTCCATCTCGATCGACGACTACTCCGGCGGCCCGGGTCGTGGCGGGGCCAGCCTGCTGTTCGCCAACCGGGACGACGACTTCCCCGAGTGGCGCGGGCGGGACCTGCGCAGCACCGCCCCCGGGACGACGTTCACGCTGCTGGCGACCGACGGTGCGACCACCGGCACGCTGCTGGACCGGCAGCTGCCCCGGTTCGCGGCGCTGCCGGCGCGGCCCGGTCTGGTCACGCTGACCATCGGCGGGAACGACCTCCTCGGCGCCTACGGGGACACCGCGGGGGCCCGTGCCGTCGTCGCCCGCGTCACGGCGGCGCTCGACCGGGCGCTGGTCGCGATCGCCGCGGCCCTGGCCCCGGACGGCCGGGTCGTCGTCGGCACGGTGTACGACCCCAGCGACGGCACCGGTGACGCCGCGCGGCTGGGCCTGCCGCCCTGGCCGGACGCCGTCGCGCTGATCGCCGAGCTCAACGACGGGCTGCGCCGGACGGCGGCCCGGCACGGCGCCGCGGTGGCCGAGATCGCCGAGCACTTCCGCGGCCACGGGCTGGCGGCCGGGGACCCGCGGCGCCCCGAGGCCCGGCCGGAGCAGCGGGACCTGTGGTTCTGCTCCCTGATCGAGCCCAACGCCTGGGGAGCCGGCGGCGTCCGCGCGGCCTTCTGGGCGGCCCTGAACGGCGGCGGCTGACGGTGGACGACCCGCATCCGGCGTGGACCCGCCGGCGACTGCTGGCCGCCGCGGGGGCGCTCGCGGGCACAGCCCTGCTCGCCGGCTGCGGGGTGCAGTTGCCGGGGTCAGGGGTGCAGTTGCCGAGGTCACCGGCGGACCCGGCCGCCGGCCTCACCGCCCGCCCGCAGCCGGAGCCGACCGGCGCGCTCCCGGCGCCGGGGACCCAGCCGCTGGACCTGGGGGTCGAGCGGCCGCCGCTGCTGCACGTGCCGCCCGGACTCGCCGCGGGCGGCGCGGCGCCGCTCGTGGTCGCCCTGCACGGCGCCGGCGGCGACGCCGAGGCGGGCCTCGGCGTCCTCGGTGGCCTGGCCGACGAGCGGGGCCTGCTCGTCCTCGCACCGGCCTCCCGCGGGTCGACGTGGGACGCGGTCACCGGTCGCCCCGGCGAGGACGCCGCGCTGCTCGACCGGGCCCTGGCGCAGGTGTTCGCGACCGTGCCGGTGGACCCGGAGCGCGTCGCCGTGGCCGGGTTCTCCGACGGCGCCTCCTACGCGCTGGGCCTGGGCCTGGCCAACGGGGACCTGTTCGGCCGGGTGGTCGCCTTCTCCCCGGGCTTCGTCGCCGGTCAGGCGCGGGTGGGGGAGCCGGCGGTGTTCGTGTCGCACGGGGACGCCGACGACGTCCTGCCCGTCGAGCAGACCAGCCGGCGCATCGTGCCGGCCCTCCGCGAGGAGGGCTACGACGTCACCTACCGGGAGTTCGCCGGCGGGCACGCCGTCCCGCCGGAGGTGGCGGCGGAGGCGGTGGACTGGCTCGGCGGAGGCTGACGGCACGCCGCTCGGGGGCGCGGGCGGGCGGCGACGGGCGTAGCGTCCGCAGGCACCTCCACTTCCGGGGGATCGAGTTCCGGGGGAGCCGATGGCCCTCAGACGCCGGATCGGCAGCGCGCTCGGCGCGGCCGCGGCGCTGGCCGGTGCCGGCGTGGTGGCCGGCGCGGGGGTCACGGCCGGGCTCGTCGGCGGCACCGCAGGCCTGGTGCAGGGGGCCGCCCGCTCCTCGCTGTCGCTGGCCCACACGGCCGCGGTCACGGGCACCCGCGCCGTCGGAACCCTGGTCACCGGCGCGGACCCGCTCCCCGACGGGCGGCTGCACGACCTGCTCGACGCCGCCCGCGGCATGGTCGAGCCCCCGCCCGCGCGGCACACCCGCCGGGTCTGGGCCGACCGGGGCCGGGTGCAGGTGGAGCTGCTGGCACCGGATGCGCAGGAGGCCCCGGAGGTCCGCTCCGCACTGCGCCGGCAGCTCGAGCGGCTCGAGGGCGTGGAGTGGGCGACCGTCAACGACGTCGTCGGCCGGGTCCTGGTCGCCTTCGACGAGCGGCAGGTCACCGTCGAGGACCTCGTCGGCACGGTGACCGCCATCGAGAAGGCCCGCGGAGGGAAGGGGCTGCTCCCGGCGCGGGAGGACCACCCGGCCGACCTGGAACCGCTGCTGGCGGCGCTCGCCGCGGCCGGGATCGACCTCGTGGCCGTCGGCGTCGCCTACGCGGCCAAGCTGTCGCCGGTCCCGGCGCTCACCCGCCACGCGACCCTCGCCGTCGCGCTGCTGGAGTCCCAGACGTGGCTCAAACGGGAGCTGTACCGGCGTGTGGGCCCGACCGGCACCGAACTGGCCTTCTCCGGCGTCAGTGCCCTGCTGCACGCGCTCACCCAGAGCCCCACGGTGCCCGCGCTCAACGCCGCCGCCGCGTTCCAGGAGGTCCTGGAGATGCGCGCCCACCGGCAGGTGTGGCGGCGCCGCGAGTGGGAGCTGTGCCGCCCGGAGCCGGACGATGTCCTCGACCCCGCCCACCCCCGGGAG
>NZ_NVPT01000192.1 GCF_002802985.1 Geodermatophilus chilensis
CGTCGGCCAACCCCAGCACCAGCTCCGCCTCGTACGCGGCGTCCATCGCCCGGCGGGCCTGCACCCGCTGCAACTCCGCGGCCTTCTCCTCCCGCGTCAGCGCACCCACAGGCAGCCGCGGCGGCGCCGGGGGCCGCTGGAGCAGCCGGCCGACCAGCGCGGCCTCGATCGGCGTGCGCACGGAGCCGGCTGACGTCATGACCCGAACGTACGTACGGGGTACGACAGTTTTCGGTTCCTCACCAGGACGTCTGCGTCCGCCGGTGCCGGTAGTTCGGGACCCCTGCGTCGCCCCGCCTTCCATGTCCTGCGATCGCTCGCAGGGGGAGCCGGGCCTCGCCCTTCAGGCAGGCCGGCCCGCAGAGAGCGTCCCCTCAGTCGGCGAGGACCCGCAGGATCCGGGCCAGCGTGGCCCGGTCGCCGGGGTCGAGGCGGGCGAACAGGTCGCGGTTGTCGGCGGCGCGGGCGGCGGCGATCTCGGCCTGCACCCGGCGTCCCTGCTCGGTCGGGGTGAGCACCACGGCCCGCCGGTCGGTCGGGTCCGGCGTCCGCTCGACCAGCCCGCGGGCCTGCAGCGCGTCGGCGACCTCGGTGGCCGAGCGCGGCGCGATCCGCAGCGCCTCGGCGAGGTCGGACAGCCGGGTGCCGTCCCGCTCGGTGACCACCCGCAGGGCGCGGACGTGGTGGGGGGAGAGGTCCCAGGGTGCCAGGGCGTGCAGCCACCGCCGGCGTTGCCGGCGGGTGACCCGCACCAGCAGCTCGCCCAGCACCTCGGGGTCGTCGTCCGGCATGGCGGAATCCTAGCGAGGACGGCGAGGTTGCCTCATGGTGAGGTAGCCTCAGCATCGACACGGGGGGTGATCGCCATCGAGGACACCAGAGGGCCAGGCAGGGGCGGCGGGCGCACCGTCGACCCGGCCGACCGGGCCCAGCTCGAGCGCAACCCGGTGCCGCTGCGCCGGGTCACCGCGCTGTTCGCCCCCTTCCGCTGGCCGGTCGCCACGGTCGTGATGCTCATCGCCGTGTCGTCCCTGGTGGCCCTGGCGACGCCGTTCCTCGTCAAGCTCGTCATCGACGAGGCGCTGCCGCGGCAGGACGTGCGCCTGCTGCTCTGGGCCGTCCTCGGCATGCTCGCCGTCGCCGCCACCACCGCCGTCCTCGGCGTGGTGCAGACCTGGTTGTCGACGACGGTCGGCCAGCGCGTGATGCACGACCTGCGGACGGCGGTGTTCAGCCACCTGCAGCGCCAGTCGCTGGGCTTCTTCACCCGCACGCGCGGCGGCGAGGTGCAGTCGCGGCTGACCCACGACATCGCCGGGATGCAGTCGGTGGTGACCTCGACGGCGACGTCGCTGGCGTCCAACGCCACCACCGTCGTCGGCACGGTCGTGGCGATGGTGGCGCTGTCGTGGCGGCTGTCGCTGCTCTCGCTGCTCGTCCTGCCCCCGGCCATCGCGCTGACCCGCAAGGTGGCGCGGATGCGCCGCGCGGTCACCGCGCAGCGCCAGCGGCACCTGGCCGACCTGCACGCCCAGGTCGAGGAGGGGCTCAGCGTCAGCGGCGTGCTGCTCGGCAAGACCCTCGGCGCCGGCCCGGTCCAGTCCCGGCGCTTCGCCGAGACCTCGGAGGACCTCGTCGGCCTCGAGGTCCGCGCGCAGCTGGCCGGGCGGTGGCGGATGGCCACGATGAGCATCGTCTTCGCCGGCATCCCGGCGCTGATCTACCTGGCCGCGGGCCTGCCGGCGACCTCCGGCGGGATGACGATCGGCACGCTGGTCGCCTTCACCGCGCTGCAGGGCACGCTGTTCCGCCCGCTCATGGGCCTGCTGGACGTCGGCGTGCAGGTGACCGCCTCGATGGCGCTGTTCAGCCGGGTGTTCGAGTACCTCGACCTGCCGGTGGAGGTCGACGACCCGGCCGACCCGGTGCCGCTGGACCCGGCCGGCGTGCGCGGCGACGTGGCGCTGGAGGGCGTCTCGTTCACCTACCCCGACGGGCACCGGCCGGCGCTGGACGGCGTGGACCTGACCGTCCCCGCCGGGACGACGCTGGCGCTGGTGGGGGAGACCGGGTCGGGCAAGAGCACGCTGGCCTCGCTGGTCGCCCGGCTGGCCGACCCGACCGCCGGCCGGGTGACCATCGACGGCGTCGACCTGCGCGACCTCTCGCTGGCCACGCTGTCGCAGGTGGTCGGGGTCGTCGCGCAGGAGACCTACCTGCTGCACGCGACGGTGCGGGAGAACCTGCGGCACGCCCGGCCCGAGGCGACCGACGCCGAGCTCGAGGACGCCGCCCGCCGCGCCCAGATCCACGAGGCCATCGCGGCCCTGCCCGACGGCTACGACACCGTCGTCGGCGCCCGGGGGCACCGGTTCTCCGGCGGGGAGAAGCAGCGGCTGGCGATCGCCCGCACGCTGCTGCGCGACCCCCGCGTGCTGGTGCTCGACGAGGCCACCAGCGCGCTGGACACCGGCACCGAGCGGGCGGTGCAGGCCGCGCTCGACGAGGCCAGCCGGGGCCGGACGACGATCACCATCGCCCACCGGCTGTCCACCGTGCGGCACGCCGACCGGATCGCCGTCCTCGACGCCGGCCGGGTCGTCGAGAGCGGCACGCACGAGGAGCTCCTCGCCGGCGGCGGCCGGTACGCCACGCTGGTGGCCGCCGGCGACCGCGAACCCGCGCTGGCGGCCTAAGCCGCGAGCGCCGCCGGGCCGTCGGGGTCGTCGGCCTTGGCCACCGTGGCCTCCAGTTCCCCGTGCACCACCAGGCGCTGCCGGTCGGAGAACTCCGGGTGGCAGGTCGTGAGGGTGAGGAAGGCGCCGGTGGCCGGGCCGTCGGGCGGCCCGCCGGGCGTCGGGGCGACCACCCAGGTCTCCGTGGGCGCGACGACGGTCGTCGTCGTCACCCGGTAGACGTGCCAGGCCGACGCGGTCTCGACCACCATCGCGTCGCCGGGCCGCATCGCGTCCAGGTCGAGGAACGGGCTGCCCTCTCCGACGCGGTGGCCGGCGACGGCGAAGTTGCCGACCGCGCCGGGCTGCGCCGTCCCGGGGTAGTGGCCGGGTCCGGCCTCGAGCTGCTCAGGGTCGACGCCCTCCACGACGGCGCGGGCCCAGCCCTCGCCGAGGCGTGGCACGTGCAGGAAGGCGAACGCCCCGCCGGGGGCCGGCTCGGCGGGCGCCCCGGGGGCCGACCACTCCTCGCGGAGCTCGTCGGCCACCCGGTCCTGCGTCCGGTCGGCGGCGACGTCGCTGCCCCACACCTGGTGGGCGACGACGAGCAGCAGCCCCACGCCGGCGGCGACGGCCAGCGCCGAGAGCGCGCGGACCAGTCTGCGCATCGTCAGGACCGGTCGGCGGCCGGACGACGGCGGTGGGTGGCGACCAGGCCGGCGCCACCGCCGAGCAGCACCAGGCCGCCCACGGCCGCGAGGCCCAGCACGTCGGCGCCGGTGTTCGGCAGCGGCGTGTCCCAGACGGTCGGCGTCGCGGGGACGACGACCTCGGCGGTCGCGGTGGCCTCGTTGCCGGTGCCGTCGACGACGGTCAGCGTGACCGTGTAGCTGCCGGGCGCGGCGTAGCTGTGCTCGATGTCGGCGCCCTCTGCGGTGCTGCCGTCGCCGAGGTCCCAGCGGTACGCGGCGAGGTCGCCGTCCGCGTCGTGCGAGCCGGCGCCGGAGAACAGGTAGGTGGCGTAGCGGGGGTTGGTCACCGCGATCGCGGCGGTCGGCAGCGCGTCCTCGGGCGCGGCCGCGGCGAACCGGAACTCGTTGCAGCCGAAGGTCAGGCCGTGCACGACGGCCTCCGCGCCGGCCTGGTCGATGCCGAGCTGGAAGCCCAGGGTGGTGACCACGGCGTCCGGGTAGGCGGCGCTGATCTCGGGCAGCGTGCCCTCGTCGACGGCCTCCGGGTCGTCGGGGTACAGCGCCTCCAGCGGCTCGCTGCTCCACCACAGGCCGCTGCGCTCGCCCTGGTACTGCGGCTCGAGCACCAGCCAGGTCCAGGCCTCGTGACCGGCCGCGCCGTCGAGGTCGACCAGCAGCTCGTAGGTCGGGTGGTGCGCGACGTCGTCGCCGACCACCGTCGCGTCGAGGGCGACGTTGGACTCCGCCGTGGCCTCGGCCAGCGGGATCTCGACGTCCATGAACCAGCCGACGCTGGACTCGCCCTCGGCGGCCGCCTTCATCCGCAGCCCGTCGGCCTCCACGACGGACTCCGCGCCGCCGCCGGCGCCGCTGTAGAAGGAGTTGAAGGCGGCCTCGAGGCCGGCCTGGTCGAGGGTGGTGAGGCCGCAGCCGGAGGCCGAGGCGACGCCGGGCGCGACCGCGCCGAGCAGGGCGGTGCTGCCGAGGGCGAGTGCCCCTGTGGTGACGAGACCGGTGGTGCGCTTCACGATGACCCCCGTGGTCGTGCACGCGGGGGCCGGCCTGCCCGTCCCCCGTCGGGCAGCAGGAGCGTCGAGGTGAGCGCCACGCGGTCCACACCCCCGGACCCCCGCCCGGGTGACTCCCAGACTGGGGGTCGGCCGTCGCGTCGTCACGCTGCGTGATCGCACGGGTGGCACCGATGAGTCCCGCACCGGTCCGGCGTCCTGTCTGCAGTGGCCGTCACCGGAGGCGGCCGGCACCCGAGGAGGCCGTTCGTGCGATCGCTCGTCGTCACCGAGTTCACGACGCTGGACGGGGTCGTGCAGGCCCCCGGCGGCCCCGACGAGGACACCTCCGGCGGCTTCCGCCACGGCGGCTGGCTGGTGCCGTTCTTCGACGACACCCTCGGCGCCCGGATCGACGCCTGGTTCGCTGGCGTCGAGGACTTCCTGCTCGGCCGCGGGACCTACGAGATCTTCGCCGCGGCCTGGCCGCAGGCGCCGACCGAGGACGACCCGGTCGCCGAGGCGCTGAACACCCGGACCAAGCACGTCGCCTCGCGGACGCTGACCGCGCTGGACTGGTCCGGCGCGCGGCTTCTCGAGGGCGACGTCGTCGAGGCGGTGCGCGCGCTCAGGGACCAGGACGGCGGCGAGCTGCAGGTGCACGGCTCGCCCGGGCTGGTGCAGACACTGCTGCGCGCCGACCTGGTCGACGAGCTCCGGCTGGTGGTGGCCCCGGTCGTGCTCGGGGAGGGCAAGCGGCTGTTCGGCGACGGCGCGATCCCGCGGTCGTGGCGGCTGACCGCGTCCTCGTCCACCCCGACCGGCGTGCTGCTGTGCACCTACCGCCGGGGCGGCGCGGTGCAGACCGGCGCGATGGGCGCCGAGTACGACGACGCGGTCAGCGGCTGAGCGCGGCCACGGGGGCCAGGACCTCGGCCGGCCGCGCCTCGACCGGGGGCCGGGGCGCCGGGACGGCGAGCGCCTCGGGCGGGCCGGGCCGGCCGAAGTGCCAGCCCTGGCCGTAGTCGACGCCCAACGCCCGCAGCGCCGTGGCGTCCTCCGCCGTCTCCACGCCCTCGGCGACCACCCGGGCGCCGGAGCCGTGCGCGAAGGTGACCAGCGAGCCGACCAGCGTGGCGAGCACGCGGTCGGTGGCCACGCCGGCGGCGATGCTGCGGTCGAGCTTGATGACGTCGGGGGAGGTCACCACGATGTGCCGCAGGCTGGAGAACCCGGCGCCGACGTCGTCGATGGCCAGCCGCAGCCCGGCGGCGCGGAACGGCGCCAGGGTGGCGAGCAGGACGTCGTAGTCCTCGACCTCGTCGTGCTCGGTGAGCTCCAGGACGACGCGGTCCAGCGGCAGCCGGTGCAGCAGCGCTCCGCATCCGGGGGTGAGCACGGTGGCGGGGGAGACGTTCATCGCCACGTAGCCACCGACCCGGTCGAGGTGCTCGGCGGCGCGCTCGAGGGCCTGCAGCTCCAGGGCGTGGCCCATGCCGACGCTGTGCGCCTCGGCGAAGACGACGTCGGGGGTGCGGCCCCAGCCGGCGGGGAAGCGGGACAGCGCCTCGGCGCCCACCCGGGTGCCGGAGGCGAGGTCGACGATCGGCTGCAGCAGGACGACGGGGCCGCCGTCGCCGACGACCGGCTCGAGCCGGCTCTCGATCTCGGTGCGCCGCTCCTGGTCGCGGACCTCGGGCTCGACGATGACGGCCGCCGCGGAGGCGAGCACCTTCATCAGCGCCTCGTCGCGCTTGCCGAGCTCCTTGTCCGACCGGAAGCCGAAGGCGCAGAACGTGCCGTAGAGGCTGCCGTCGGACAGGTGCACCGGGGTGGAGACGTAGCTGCGGATGCGCGGGATGCGCGCCGCGGGCAGCGACATCGCCAGCGGGGACTCCTCCACGTCGGGGATGACCGCGGGCAGCCTGCCGTCGAGGATGGCCTGGCAGAAGGAGGTGTCCTGGTGCACCTTGGCGCCCTCCTGGACCAGCACCGGCACCGAGGTCTCGACGACCTCCAGGTGCTGGGTGGTGCCGTCCATGCGGCTGAGGAAGGCGACGCTCAGGTCCAGCGACTTCTTCGCGGTCACCAGCAGGTCGGCGATCTGCTGGTCGGCGGCCGAACGCTTCCTGCGCATGAGCAGCCTCCTCTCGTCCCGGATTCGATCGGCCGGGACGGGACGGAGCTGTAGTGACCCCAGCCGACGTCATCCGTTCGAGGGGGAAGGACGGCGGGACGGCGGTGGTTGCGCAGGACGACACCAGCTGAGGGGTTTGGAGCACATGAGCATCCCGTTGTCCGTCCTCGACCTGGCGCCGATCTCCAGGGGCCAGACGCCGGGCGAGAGCATCGCGGCGAGCGTCGCGCTGGCCCAGCGGGCCGAGCAGGCCGGCTACCGGCGGGTCTGGTACGCCGAGCACCACAACATGCCGACGATCGCCTCCTCGGCGACCAGCGTGCTGATCGCACACGTCGGGGCACACACGTCGTCCATCCGGCTGGGCGCCGGCGGCGTCATGCTGCCCAACCACTCGCCGCTGACGATCGCCGAGCAGTTCGGCACCCTCGAGGCCGTCCACCCGGGCCGGATCGACCTGGGTCTCGGCCGGGCGCCGGGCTCGGACCAGAACACGATGTACGCCCTGCGCCGCGACCCGCGCTCGGCCGACCGCTTCCCGCAGGACGTGCTCGAGCTGCAGGGCTACCTGACCGGCGAGACCCGGGTGCCCGGCGTCGACGCGATCCCCGGGAAGGGTTCGAACGTCCCCCTCTACATCCTGGGTTCCTCGATGTTCGGCGCGACGCTCGCCGCCGCGCTCGGTCTGCCGTACGCGTTCGCCTCGCACTTCGCGCCGGCGATGCTCGAGCCCGCCGTGGCGGCCTACCGGCGCGAGTTCAAGCCGTCGGCGCAGCTGGACCGGCCGTACGTGATCGCCGGGGTCAACGCCGTGGCCGCCGACAGCCGCGCCGCCGCGGAGGAGGCGTTCGCCGCGGCCCGCCGGCGGCTGGCCGTCGGCCTGTTCGGCCGCGGCAGGCAGCTGTCGGACGACGAGGCGCAGCTGCTGCTCGACGGCGGCGCCGGCCTGCACGTCGACACGATGCTGACCCACTCCGCCGTCGGGACCCCGGCCGAGGTGCGGGAGTACCTGACCCGGTTCGCGGGCGAGGCCGGCGCCGACGAGCTGATCGTCGCCCACCAGTTCCCCGGGGTGGAGGGCCGGCTGCGGTCCGTCGAGCTCACCGCCGAGGCGATGGAGACCGTCGCTGCCGCCTGAGCACCGGATCGCGGGCGTTCCTCGTGCACTGACGGTGCTGCTGCGGCCGCAGGGCACGAGCAACGCCCGCAGTGCGTCAGTACCAGTTGTTGGCCTGGTGGAACGCCCACGCGTCGCAGGCGGTGTCGTAGCGCTCGTCGATGTAGATGAGGCCGGCGTCGATCTGCCGGTACGGGTCCGACGTCTTGGCGATGCCGGTGGTGGCCCAGGTCATGTCGAGGAACTGGGCGATGCCGTACGCGGTGCTCGTCGGGTTCTGGGCGGTGGGGTTCCAGTTGCTCTCGGCCTCCCAGAGCTGGTCGAGGCAGTCGAACTGGGCGGCGCTGCGGAACTGGCTCGCGGCGTGGTCCTTGTAGGCCTGCTTCGCCGGCGCCGCCTGGGCGACCGACTGGCCGGCGACCGTGAGCGCGACCGCCGTGGCGCCGGTGGCGGTGAGCAGGTGCAGGGTGCGGCGGGGAGTGCGACTGTGCGCGTGCATCGGGCAGTCCTCCGGGGGTGCGATCTGCGGAGGCGCACGCCGGGGGCCGGCACGCGCCGAGGGTGGGTCGTACGGGGCGAGCTGCGGCACGAGGCCTGGTCGGGGCAGGGGGTGGCCGCCGGCCCGGGTGGGTCCCGGGCCGGCGGACGACGGCAGCGGTCAGGTGGTCGCCGGCGCGCAGGCGCGGTCGGCGGAGTAGTGCGGGGTCGACGCGACACCCTGCAGGCCGAGCAGGTTGCCGAAGGGATCGACGGTGAAGAGCCACCTGACGACGTCGATGCGCCGCCTCGGCGTCCGCTCGCGGACCGAGCTGGCCATCCGGGTCATCCGGGAGAGCTCCCCGGCCGCGTGAGGAAGGGCCTTCCCGGCCCCGCCCGCACCCCGTTCGCCGCCTCTTCGCCGACGCGTCCGCACCCCCCTTCGC
>NZ_NVPT01000193.1 GCF_002802985.1 Geodermatophilus chilensis
CAGGCGGGCGTAGTCGGCCTCGGTCAATCCCTTGCGTCCGCCGGGGCGGCGCCGGCGGCCGGGATGGGTGCGGTAGATCAGCCGCGGCCGGTGCCCGGGTTTGGTGGCCAGCAGCGCGGCCAGCGACAGCCGCGGGCTGTTGGCCGCGGTCACCCGCACCACCGGCGTGTGCCCGCGCCGGCCCCAGGTGCGGCCTTGCGGCGGCCTCAGCCCCTGGCCGGACTCGTCTTCGAAGACCAGCCAGGCGCCCAGGTCCTCCAATCCGAGCGATGCGGGCGGTGATGCCGCGGCGGCGCAGGTAGCGGCGGACCCGCGGGTTGTCGTAGCCCTTGTCGCCGTGCAGCTTGAGCGGTCGTCGGCGGGGATGGCCGCGGCCGCCGCGCTTGATCGCGGGCATGCCGTCGAGGATCGGTTCGACGAAGATGCTGTCGTGCCGGTTCGCGGCCGAGACCAGCACGTTGAGCGGTAGCCCGTGGGCGTCGACGAGCAGGTGGTACTTGCTGCCGGCCTTGCCGCGGTCGGTGGGGTTGGGGCCGGTCAGTGCACCCCCCTTTTCGCCCGGACGCTGACCGAGTCCAGGCTGGCCCGTGACCAGTCCAGTCGGCCGTCCTCGCCCAGGCGGTCGAGGACGGCCTGGTGGAGCTGATCGAAGACGCCGGCCTCGGCCCATTCGCGCATCCGGCGCCAGCAGGTCCAGCCCGACCCGTAGCCCAGCTCGGTGGACAGCTTGGTCCAGCCGATGCCGGTGGAGAGCACGAATGCGATCCCTTCGAGCACGTCCCGGTCGGAGGTCCGTGGCCGCCCCGTCCGCCCGTGGATGGCGGGGCGGCGCGGTGGGATCAGCGGCTCGGCCAGCGCCCAGAGTTCGTCACTGACCAGCCGCGACGGCGGGGAAGACGCCGGCGACGACATGCGGCGAACCCTGCGCCCGAGCGCCGAAACCGGACAGAGCCCGAAGACCTACTTCTGCAACGTCTTCTGAGCTTGTCGTTTAACCCTTGACGGCCTGCTCGCTGCTGGTGGCTGCAGCTCGAGTGGGGTTCTTGCCGACGTCGTAGCGGGGAGCGCGGCGCCGGTTGGTGACCCCGGGTGGGCGTCCGGGCCCGGGATGGGTGGGTTTCGGTGCACGGGCCGGCGAGGGGGTCTTCGCGTGCAGGTAGCGAAATCCGCGGCGGACCCTCGCCGGGGTCAGCCGCTCGGTCGGCAGCGGTCGTTCCCAGGGCCGGCGCAGATCGTGTGCCAGCGGGCGGGCCAGCCGCAGCTGGGTGTGCGCGGCGATGATCAGCCAGGTCCACCGGTCGGCCGCGGCCGGTGCGCGCAGCTTCGGTCGGGTCCAGCCCAGGACCTGCTTGGCGAAGCGGATGGTGTGCTCCAGGTCGAAGCGGCGTAGGTAAGCCTGCCAGCAGCGGACGACCGCGTCAGCGTCGGCATCGAGGGCTGAGGTCCACAACCAGATCGGTTTGGCCGCCCGAGCCCCGGGCAGGTGCTCGACCTGCAAGCGGAGGAGGGTGCCCTCCACGATCGGCAGCCGGCCGGGGTGGGCGGCCCAGGCACCGCGGTGGGTCAGCCGCGGATGCATTCGATCCCAGGAGAGGGCCTCCGCGCGCCCGTAGCGATCTGTCTGGCGGGCCGACCGGGTGCTCGGCTGCGGCCAGCTGGCCGGGTCGGCCAGTGTCATCGCCGCGCCGTGCCGGCGGGGCCGGCCGGTCGGCCGCGGCCGGTCGGGGCGGAGCGGAGCGAGGGCGGTGAGCAGGACCCGGTCGGCGCGGATCCGCCCGATCAGCTGCAGCGGCAGGTCGGCGAGCAGGTAGGCCAGCCGGCACACGTCGTAGCCGGCATCGAGCACCACCAGCATCGGCGGATCCCCGGGCGACCAGTGCCCCGCCGCGCGCAGCCGATCCACCACCGCGCGCAGCTGCTCGGCGGTGACCGCGGTGGCGTCCTCGGCCGGGTGCAGCCGGCGGGCGTCCAGCAGCGCGGTCCAGCTGGTCGGTCCGCTCTCCAGCGCGGCCACCAGCTGATACGGCCAGCCCGGCAGGAACTGGTCGGACTCGCGGGTGCGGCCGTAGACGTGGCAGAACCCCCGCTCGGGGCAGGTCTCGGCGTCCGGGCGCAGCCAGGCGGTGGCGTCCACGGCCAGCACGATCCGCCCGCCGAACATCCGCGTCAGCGGCAGCTGCGCCAGCGCCCGGCCCAGCCGCTCGGCGTCCACCCGGCCGACGTTGACCGCGTCGTAGAGCGCGCCGTGCCCGCGGCGGTGCTCCGGGGCCAGGCACAACCCGACCAGGGTGTGCACCGGCCCGTCGGCACACAGCAGGGCGTCGGTCAGCTCGAACAGCTCATCGGCCCGCCGGCCCAGGCAGCCGTACAGCTCGCCGCGGAACCCCCGCAGCCGATCGGACGCCTCCACAGCCAGGCTCTTCTCAACCCCGTCGCCCGGGTGGAAACTGTCCACGACGGCCACCGCCGATCTTCGAAGCTCGTCACTCCGAAGGATCACGCGGTGGCCGCCCCCATGCCAGCCCCAGAATCACAGCCCTGCCATCCCACTGGCCGAGGGGTTAAACGACAAGCTTAGGGCTCTCCACTTAACCTCGATCCACCGTCGATCTTGGTCGGGGCCTGCCGGCCACTTCCTGATCTTGGTGGGCTGTTGCAGGCGTGACGGAGCCGCCGGTCTGTCCGGCTCTTCCACTCTCGGTCTCCGGTCGGGCCCGGTGGGGCGGTGGTCATTCAGGCCGCTGCGGGTGGCCCGCAGGTGGCGTCGAACAGCTGGGTCCAGGCGGTCTCCCATGGCCAGTCCCGGGGCAGGTGTAGCCGCAGTCGGCGGGCGGAGCGGGCGATTCGCGTCGGCACGTTGACCAGCTGGGTGCGGATGGTGGCGGTGGTGGCCTTGGCGTGGAACGCCGAGGCCAGCGCGCCGGCGGCGCGGGTGAGGTTGAACGCGATCGCCGCGAGCACCAGCCAGGCGGCGTGGTGCGGTTCCTGCTGACCGCCGCCGCCATCGGGCTGCTGTTCAAGGAGAACGCCTCCATCTCCGGTGCGGAGGTCGGCTGCCAGGGCGAGGTCGGCTCGGCCTGCTCCATGGCGGCCGCCGGTCTTGCCGAGGTGATCGGGGGGAACCCGGAGCAGGTGGAGAACGCCGCCGAGATCGGCATCGAGCACAACCTCGGCCTCACCTGCGACCCGGTCGGCGGGCTGGTGCAGATCCCCTGCATCGAGCGCAACGCCGTCGGCTCGGTCAAGGCCATCACCGCGGCCCGCATGGCCGTCCGCGGGGACGGCCGGCACCACGTCCCGCTGGACAAGGCGATCAAGACGATGCGTGAGACCGGCGCGGACATGAAGGACAAGTACAAGGAGACCGCCCGTGGCGGGCTGGCGCTCAACATCGTCGAGTGCTGAGGAGGCACCCGTGTCCCACCCGTTCACCCTCACGCTCAGCTGCCAGGAGCGGCCGGGCATCGTGCACGCGGTCACCGCGTTCCTGTTCGAGCACGGCTGCGACATCGTCGAGCACCAGCAGTTCGACGACGCCCTCCGCGGCCAGCTGTTCCTGCGCACCGCCTTCGTCTGCGCCCAGGACACCGACACCGAACGCCTCTCGGCGGACTTCCGTGCGGTGGCCGAGGATTTCGGCACGAGCTTTCAGGTCACCGGCGAGCAGCCGCAGCGCGTGCTCGTCATGGTGTCGAAGCTCGGTCACTGCCTCAACGACCTGATCTTCCGCTGGCGCGCCGGCAGCCTCGGCGCCGAGCTCGTCGCGGTGGTGTCCAACCACGAGGACCTGCGCCCGATGGCCGAGGCGGCCGGGCTGCCCTTCCACCACGTGCCCGTGACGCCGGCGACCAAGCGGGAGGCCGAGGCGCGGCTGCTCGAGCTGGCCGACGAGCACCGGGCCGACCTGGTCGTCCTGGCCCGGTACATGCAGGTGCTCTCCGACGAGACGTGCGCCGCGCTGCACGGGCGGGCGATCAACATCCACCACTCGTTCCTGCCGGGCTTCAAGGGTGCCAAGCCCTACCACCAGGCCTTCGACCGCGGCGTCAAGCTCGTCGGCGCGACCGCCCACTACGTCACCCCCGACCTGGACGAGGGGCCGATCATCGAGCAGGAGGTCATCCGCATCGACCACACCTACGACCCCCGCGCCCTGGCCACCGTCGGCCAGGACGCCGAGGCGCTCGCGCTGTCGCGCGCCGTCCGGTGGCACAGCGAGCGGCGGGTGCTGCTCAACGGCTCCAGCACCGTCGTCTTCCGCTGACCGGTGCAGCTCCGGTCTCAGCGGAGCCACTCCGGCTCCCGGAGCACCGCCCGGCCGGTGACGGCTGACTCCACGCAGTCCCTGGTCGAGCCGAACCAGACGCCTCGCCGGATCAGCCCCGGCCCGTAGTGGGCAAACTTGCCGGAGTCGGTCATCACCTCCTCGGTCCCAGGGGGCAGGGACCGCTCGGTGCGCATGCACAGGCAGGTGTCGGCGAGGATCCGCACGCCGAAGTCCTCGAGCACCCTCAGGAACCCCGCGGCGCGGGCCTGCTCATGCGCGAAGCGGCTGGTGGTCACGAGGACGTCGACCCCCGGATGCCTCCGACGTCCCCGCGTCAGGTCGGCGAGCCGGGCCAGGTCCCCGAGCGTGGCGTGCGGGCTCCCGAGGAGCACCAGCTGCAGCGCGCCCCCTCGCCCGCTCGACAGGCCGTGCCAAACCTCGCGGAGCGCCTCCCGCGTCACGTCCAGCACCCGCCCTGGCGGGCGGCCGCCGAGCGCGGCCTCGACCGTCGGCGCCTCCGGAGTCACCCCGACCATGTGGAACAGGCCCACGGGACCCGACGTCGCTACCGTCGAGCAGAACGCCTTCAGGTCCTCCGTCGACGGGGTCCAGGAGATGCCCTGGACCACGGGGATCTGGGTGCCGGCGTGCTTGCCCACGAGGTAACCGAGGGTCGTGAAGAAGGACTCGTCGGGATCCTCGACCTCGGGGATCCGCACGAGGAGCTCGCCGGTCCGGTTTGCCGGCAGGTGCAGGCCCGAGCGCGGCACCCGCCCGGTGATGGCGGCGCACACGTCCAGGAAGTCGCCGTGACGGTTGGTCCGGGCGCCGATCACGCTGTTGGCGTATGCGATCGCGTTCGACTCGGCCCAGAGGATGTCCTCACCGAAGGCAGGGCCGTCGGGGAAGACGTACGGCGTGCACGAGAAGGTGGGCTGTGCGCCCATCTCCTGCAGGGCCGTCGCGAGCCGGTCGGCGTTCCGCGCGAACTCGGGGTCGAGTGCCCGGTCGGCACCGCGGGAGCGGTCGATGGAGATGGCGTTTACAGTCGTCGGCACGCGCACGGTCGCCCCCAGCTCGACCATCCGCTCGACGGCGTGCAGGCTGCCCTGCCCCGTGTAGAAGCTCCCCCCGACGTGCACACGACTGACGTCGATGAGCTGGGTCGCCTGCTGGATCGACGCCATCCGCAGGAGCACGTGCATGGCCACCTGGGCTGCGGGGCCGTGGTCGCCGGCGAGCATCGCGCGGTCCCGGTCGGTCAGGGCGACGTCGTGGGGCCGGCCGGCGGGATCCGGCCGCCCAACCGTGGCGGCGGCCCCGGTGGCGGCTGGCTCGGCTCCGTGGAGGAGCACGGTCCCGTCCCGGCGGATCTCGGCCCGGCGCGCGGTGAGCGCCTGCTCGAACTGGACGTCGTCCAGGACGACCACCGGGATCGTCGTGCCGGTGAACTCCTCGCGGACGACCGCGCCGAGGGCGATGATCTCGTCGACCCGGTTGAGGACGATGCCGGCCGGCCCGGTGCCGGCGGCGAGCGCGTCCAGCAGCACGTAGCTGCCCGTGCTCGACCCCTTGCCGCGGGGCAGCACCAGGACGGTGTTGGTGATCGACCGGCCGCACAGCGGATGCCGGGAGTCGATCACGGTGCCGGTGGCCGGGTCGACGCCACCCCAGAGACTCAGCATCTCTCGGGTCGCGGTGACCTGCGCGTCGGCCACCCCGGCGACGAGCACCTGTGCCGCCTCAAGTCTGATCACAGATCACACCGAACCAGCCGTTGACCCGCCGCCGCAAGGGCATGGTCTACGGGACGGACGTCGACGTGGAGCCGCTAATCTTGGCGGCCAGGCGCTGCCGGATGTCCTCGGCGGCGACGTCGAGCGAGGCGTCGGACGCGGCGGCCGCAGCGTCCGGGTCGTGCGACCGGGCGGCCTGGACGAGGTCGCGCTGGTAGCGCCAGAGCCACTCGTTGGACTTCTCGGACTCGAGGGTGGCCTTGATGCCCACCATCTTGTACGCGCGGCACTGCAGCCACAGGTTGCGGATGCTGCTCACCAGGACGGGGTTGCCACTCGCCTCGTAGAGGATGGTGAGCAGCGCCTCGTCGTGCCGCAGGTGGTCCTCGGCCCGCTCCTCGGCGAGAGCGGACTTGATGAGCTCGTACTCGGCCTCCATGCGGTCGCATTCCTGTGGCGTGATCCGCTCGCTGCCCAGCCGGGCCGCCTCACGCTCCAGGATCCTGCGGACGGCGTAGACGTGCACCAGCTCTTCAAGCGTGAGCCCCTTCACCACGGCGCCCTTGTGCGGTTCGCGCTGGGCGAAGCCGCCCTCCTCGAGCCGGCGGATCGCCTCGCGCACCGGCATCACGCTGGTGCCGACCTGCGCGGCGACGTCCCGGATCCGCAACCGCGACCCGGCCGGCAGCTCGCCGTTGATGATCGCCTCGCGCAGCACGTCGTACACCTGGTCGGTCAGGAGCGTCGGCTGCAGGGGCTCGGTGAGGTTCACGTGCAGACGATAGTCGTGCAGTGACGGTCAGCGGCCATGCGCCGGTCAGCGGCCGTGGTTGTGCATCACGTGCTTGGTGCGGGAGTAGTCGTCGAGCGCGTATATCGACAGGTCGCGGCCGTACCCCGAGCCCTTGAACCCGCCCCATGGCACCTCGTTGGCCAGCACCAGGTGGGAGTTCACCCAGACCGTGCCGGCGTCCAGGCGTGCGGCCACGGCGTGACTACGGCGGGCGTCGTTCGTCCAGACCGAGGCGGACAGGCCGAGCCGGACGCCGTTGGCCCGCTCGACGGCCTCGTCCTCGTCGGCGAAGGTCTCCACGGTCACCACGGGGCCGAAGATCTCCTCCACGGTGCACGCCGCGGTGGCGGGCACGTCGACCAGCACGGTCGGCTCGACGAAGAAGCCCGTTCCCTCGGCCGCGCCGCCGCCCACGGCCACGCGCGCCCCCTCGACGACCGCCTGCTCGAGGTGGCCGAGCACGCGGTCGTAGTGCGCCCGGGACACCAGCGGACCCACCTCGACGTCCTCGCCCGCGGCCGGTTCGCCGACGACCAGCTCACGCACCTGCGCCACCAGCCGTTCGACGAACGCGTCGGCGACCGATTCGTGCACGAGCACGCGGCAGGCGGCGCCGCACTCCTGCCCACTGTTGTAGAAGCTGGCTGCCCGCAGCGACGTCGCGGCCAGGTCGAGGTCGGCGTCCTCGAAGACCACCACCGGCGCCTTGCCGCCCAGCTCCAGGTGAACCCGCTTGAGGCTCTCCGCGGCGGCGCGCGCCACCGCGCGGCCGCTGCCGACCGATCCGGTGAGCGCGATCATGTCGATGTCGGGATGGGCCGCCAGGGCCTCCCCGACCACGGGGCCGAGGCCGGTCACGACGTTCAGCACGCCGGCGGGCAGCAGGTCGGCGACCAGTTCGGCGAACTTCAGCGTGGTCAGCGGCGTCTGCTCGGACGGCTTGATCACGACGGTGTTGCCAGCCGCGAGGATCGGCGCGAGCTTCCAGGCCGCCATCAGCAGCGGGTAGTTCCACGGGGTGACGACGCCCACCACGCCGAGTGGCTCGCGCAGGATCACCGACAGGTGGTCCTTGGCGTAGTCCCCGGCGGCCAGCGACGTGGTCGCGCGCAGCGCGCCGGCCATGAAGCGGAAGGTGTCGATGGTGCCGTCGACGTCGTCGCGGGCCACCGAGACCGGCTTGCCCGTGTTGGCCGACTCGAGCATGACCAGGACGTCGCGGTGCTGCGCGATGCGGTCGGCCACGGCGTGCAGGAGCTCCGACCGCTCCTTGGGCGTCAGGCGAGCCCACGGAGCCCGGGCGCGTTGCGCGGCGGCAACGGCGACGTCGACGTCGGCCGCGGTACCTTGCGCGACCCGAGTGATCACCTCCTCGGAGGTGGGGTCGACGACGTCGAGCCGGTCGGCGTCCGGGGCGTCGCGGAAGGCACCGTCGACGAAGTGCCCGGCGGGCGGCAGCACGGCCGAGTCGAAGACGCGGGCTCCTTCGGCGCGCCGGACGACGTCGGTACGGGGGGCGGTGAGGGACATGGCGGCACTCCTCGAATGGTGGGGGACGGCACGGCGGCCGGGTCGAACCGGCGGCGTCAGCCGACGGTTGCCGGCTCCCGGACCTGTCCCTTATAACAAGTTGACGCTGCCGGCGCCTCCGTTACTCGAGTTTCCGTT
>NZ_NVPT01000194.1 GCF_002802985.1 Geodermatophilus chilensis
CGGACACGTACGACGCAGGGGGCGGCGACAGCGTCCGATGTCTATACGGGACGGCCCCAGAGCCGGCCGCGCCGGCGCCGACCGTCCCGGAGCCGGCCGTCCCGGCCCCGACCGTGCAGGCCGCCGTGCCCGCCGTCCCGCAGGTGGTGCCGTCGACCCCGTCAGCGACGCCGACGCCGACCGACGCCGGCCCGACCGCCACGACCACCCCGGCGGACAGCGAGGACGACGAGGACCGCCACGACCGCGGCAAGCGCGGCCGGAAGTGAGCCGTCAGGCGCGCTCGAGCAGCGCCACGCACTCCACGTGCGCGGTCATCGGGAAGGCGTCGAAGCCGCGCAGCGCGGTCAACCGGTAGCCGCCCTCGACGAAGGCGGCCACGTCGCGCCCCAGTGACGCCGGGTCGCAGGCCACGTAGACCACCGCGCGCGGACCGGCGCCGGCGAGCACCCGGCTGACCGCGGCCCCGGCACCGGCCCGGGGCGGGTCGAGGACGACGACGTCGGGGGCCCCGCCCAGCTCGGCGAGCAGCTCGGTCAGCCCCTCGGCGTCCACCTCGCCCTGCCAGACCTCGGCCTGCGGCAGCGCGGCGAGGTTGGCCTCGGCGGCGGCGCACGCGGCCTCGTCGGCCTCCACGCACACCACCCGGCCCCCGTCGCCGGCCGCGGGGGCCAGCGCGCCGCCGAACAGCCCGGCCCCGGCGTAGAGGTCGAGCACGGTCTCCCCCGGCCGGACGCCGGCGAACGCGGACACCGCCGCGGTCAGCGCGTCGGCCGCGGCAGGGTGCACCTGCCAGAAGCCGGTGCCCTCGACCTCCCAGTCCCGCCCGGCGGCCCAGCGCGCGGCGCGCCCGGCCGGCTCGGCCGGCACCTCCTCGCCGGCGTGCAGCACCCGCGTCGACTGCGGCCGGCCGCGGCGGTCGAGCCGGGTGGTGGTCACCGTGCCGGCGGAGTCGACGGCGACGTCCACCGCGCCGGCGCCCGGCCAGCGGCGGTCGAGGACGGCGTGCGCGGCCGGCTCCACGGTGATCGGGCAGTCGTCGAGCAGCACCAGGTCGTGCGAGCGGTGCCGGCGCAGCCCCGGCGCCCCGGACCGGTCGACGGCGAAGCGCGCACGGGTGCGCCAGCGCAGCGGACCGCCGGGCAGCTCCTCCACGACCAGGTCGCGCACCACGGCGTCGTCCGCGGACAGCCCGCCCAGCCGGGTCAGCTGCTCACGGACCACCGCGGCCTTGAGGCGCAGCTGGCCCTCGTGCGCGACGTGCTGCCAGTCGCACCCACCGCAGCGCCCGGGGCCGCTGTAGGGGCAGGGCCGCGGCACCCGGTCGGGGGCGGCCTCGAGCACCTCGACCGCGTCGGCGCGGCAGAAGCCGGGCTGGCGGTCCTCGGTGACCCGGACGACGACCCGCTCGCCGGGCAGCGCGTGCCGCACGAAGACGACCCGCCCCTCGTGCCGGGCGACGCAGTGGCCGCCGTGGGCCACCGGGCCGACGGCGACCTCGAACTCCCGGCCGGTCCAGCCGCCCCCCCGGTCCGGGCGCGCGGGAGCAGCCGGACGCGGGCGGCCGGCCCCCTCCCGGGCACCGCCCCGAGCCTGCGAGGGGTGGGGAGGAGGGGGTCCTTTCTCATCCATAGGGGGTCTGCTCCGGCTCGTCGGCCAGACCGCGGCGCAGGTCACCGGGCGCCGGACCGGTCGCGCGTAGTCCGGTGTCCTCCCGGCCGACCGAGCTCTCCAGCTGCCAGGGCACCGAGGTGATCATCACGCCGGGCTGGAACTGCAGCCGGGCGCGCAGCCGCAGCGCGCTCTGGTTGTGCAACAGGTTCTCCCACCAGTGGCCCACGACGTACTGCGGCACGAAGACGACGACCAGCTCACGCGGGCTGTCCCGGCGGATGGACTTGACGAAGTCCACGACCGGCCGGGTGATCTCGCGGTACGGCGACTCGACCACCGTCAGCGGGACGGGGATGTCGTAGCGCTCCCACTGCTGCTGCAGCGCCCGGGTGTCCGCGTCGTCGACGTTCACCGTCAGCGCGGTGAGGTGGTCCGGCCGGGTGGCGCGGGCGAAGGCCAGCGCCCGCAGCGTCGGCTTGTGGACCCTGGCGACCAGCACGACGGCGTGCACCTTGCTGGGCAGCATCCGTGAGTCGGTGTCGGGCACCAGCTGCTCGGCCACGTGCGAGTAGTGCCGGTTGATCGCCTTCATCAGCATGAAGAGCACCGGCATCACCAGCAGGACCAGCCACGCGCCGTGGGTGAACTTCGTGACGACGATGATCACGAGGACGACGGTGGTGAGCGAGCCGCCGACGGCGTTGATCGCCTGGGACCGCCGGATCCGGGCGCGGGCGCGCGGGCCGGCCTCCGCGCGCAGCTCGCGGTTCCAGTGCCGGACCATGCCCCACTGGCCGATCGAGAAGCTGGTGAAGACGCCGACGATGTACATCTGGATCAGCCGGTTGACGTCGGCCCCGAAGGCGGCGATCAGCAGCGCGGCGAACCCGGCGAGCAGCAGGATGCCGTTGCTGTAGACCAGCTTGTCGCCGCGGGTGTGCAGCTGCCGGGGCAGGAAGCGGTCCTGCGCGAGCACCGAGCCCAGCAGCGGGAAGCCGTTGAACGCGGTGTTGGCGGCCAGGATGAGGACGAGTGCGGTCGCCGCCTGGATGTAGAAGAAGCCCAGCGAGGTCGGGCCGCCGAACACCGCCGCGGCGATCTGGGCGATGACCGTGCGCTGCGGCTCGGTCTCGCAGGCGGTGAAGCCCACGAGGTCACAGGGGTGCTCGGCGTACTTCACGTCGGCGGCGAGGGCCAGCGCGGTCACGCCGGAGAACATCGTCGCGGCGATGCCGCCCATGAGCGCCAGCGTCGTCGCGGCGTTGCGGCTCTTCGGCGGCTTGAACGCCGGGACGCCGTTGGCGATCGCCTCCACGCCGGTCAGCGCGGTGCACCCGGAGGCGAAGGCGCGCAGCACGAAGAAGACCAGCGCCAGACCGGCGACCTGGTCGTAGCCGGGCTCGGGGGTGATCGAGTAGCCGGCGCTCTCGGCGTCGAGGCCCGCGCCGAAGAAGTGGCGGATCAGCCCGGTGACGACCATCACCAGGATGCCGGAGATGAACAGGTAGGTCGGGACGGCGAACGTCCGGCCGGACTCGCGCAGCCCGCGCAGGTTCGCCGCGGCCAGCAGCGCCACCAGGCCCACGGCGATCGCCACGCGGTGCTCGTCGAGCGCCGGGAACGCCGAGATGATGTTGTCGGTGCCCGCCGCGACCGACACGGCCACGGTGAGCACGTAGTCGACGAGCAGCGCGCTGGCCACCGTGAGCCCGGCGAACTGCCCGTGGTTCTTCATCGCGACCTCGTAGTCGCCACCCCCCGAGGGGTAGGCGCGCACCACCTGGCGGTAGGAGAGGACGACGGTCGCCAGCAGCAGGACGACGGCGATCGCCAGCCACGGCGCGAGGAAGAGGAACGCCGTCCCGGCCAGCGTCAGGACGATGAGGATCTCCTGCGTGGCGTAGGCCACCGAGGAGAGCGGGTCGCTGGCGAAGATGGGCAGCGCCAGCCGCTTGGGCAGCAGGGACTCCCCGAGCCGGTCACTGCGCACGGGGCGGCCCAGGACCAGGCGCTTCGGGAGTTGTCCGAGGTCGGACAGCGTTGGCACGGCGGCGATGGTACGGACGCCGGGACCTCCCGCGCCCCCGCCCGGAGGGTGAGTTGCGGCGCTGCGGACAGCGGACCCGGCGGCGCCCAGGTGTAGCTTCGCGCCCGGGACACACGCCGGGCTCCGCCCCCGGCGCACCGCACCTCGTGAGCTTGGAGAAACCCGTGCACGTGGTCGTGATGGGCTGCGGCCGCGTCGGGTCGGCGATCGCCCGCCGGCTCGAGGAGGTCGGCCACAGCGTCGCCGTGATCGACCAGGACCCGGAGGCCTTCCGCCGGCTGGGCCCGGACTTCGCCGGCCGCCAGGTCACCGGTCTGGGCTTCGACCGCCAGACGCTGCTCGACGCCGGCATCGACTCCGCCGGCGCCTTCGCCGCGGTGAGCAGCGGCGACAACTCCAACATCATCAGCGCGCGGGTGGCGCGGGAGACCTTCGGCGTCCAGCACGTCGTGGCCCGCATCTACGACTCCAAGCGCGCCGAGGTCTACGAGCGGATGGGCATCCCCAGCGTCGCGACCGTCCCCTGGACGGTGAACCGGCTGCTGCGCGAGCTGCTGTCGGTCAAGGTCAGCGAGCTGTGGCGCGAGCCCACCGGGCAGGTGCTGCTCATGCGGGTCACCGTCACCGAGCCGTGGGTCGGCCGGCGGCTGTCCGAGCTGGAGGCCGCCTCCGGGGCGCGGGCCGCCTGGCTGGTCCGCTACGGCGAGGCCGAGCTGCCCACCGCGGCCACCGTGCTGCAGGACGGCGACCAGCTCGTGGTCGCCTCGACCGACGAGATCACGCAGCGGGTGCACGAGACGGTCGAGCAGGGCCCCACGGGAGGGGGACACTGATGCGCGTCGCCATCGTGGGCGCGGGTGCCGTGGGGCGCTCGATCGCCGGGGAGCTGCTCTCCAACGGGCACACCGTGATGCTCATCGAGAAGGACGGCCGCAAGGTCCGCACCCGCGCGGTGCCCGGCGCCGAGTGGGTGCAGGCCGACGCGTGCGAGGTCTCCTCCCTCGAGGAGGCCCAGCTGGCCACCTGCGACGTGGTCGTGGCCGCCACCGGCGACGACAAGGCCAACCTGGTGGTCTCGCTGCTGGCCAAGACCGAGTTCGCGGTCAACCGCGTCGTCGCCCGCGTCAAGGACCCGCGCAACGAGTGGCTCTACACCGAGGCGTGGGGCGTCGACGTCGCCGTCTCGACCCCGCGGGTGCTCGCCGCGCTGGTCGAGGAGGCGGTGACCGTCGGCGACGTCGTCCGGCTGATGAGCTTCCGCAAGGGCGCGGCCACCCTGGTCGAGATCACCCTCGCCGACGACACGCCGTGGGCCGGCAAGCCGCTGCGCGAGGTGCCGCTGCCGCGGGAGACGGTGCTGACCGCCGTCCTGCGCGGCGACCGGGTGATCACCCCGACCCCGGACGAGCCGCTCGAGGTCGGCGACGAGCTGCTGTTCATCACCCACGCCGACGTCGAGGAGCAGCTGCAGCAGGTGCTCTCCCCCGCACAGACCCTCTGAAGGAGGACCCCGTCCCGGGCCGCTAGGCGGCGGGACGCCGGCCGCCGGCCTTCGGCGGCTCGACGGCGTCGGCCCGGTGCCGGTGCAGCCGGGACACCACCCACAGGGTCACCACGACCTCGACGGCGGTGACCGGCAGGCCCAGCAGCAGCGAGGCGGTACCCAGCAGCTCGACCTCGTCGGCGCGGTAGAGCACCCACTGGACGGCGACGCGCACCAGGAAGACGACGCCCCACATCAGCGTCAGCCAGGAGTAGGCGCGCACCATCCGGGGGTCGTCGCGCCAGTGCCGCTCGGGCGCGGGGTCGGCCGGGCGGACACCGGTCGCGGGGTCCGGCGGTGGCCGGTGGTGCAGCGTGGCGTTGACCCGGTCGATGCGGCGGCGCAGGCCCGGCACCGAGTGCCGGCCCAGTGAGTGCGTGGCCATCGAGCCCAGGTGGCTGGGGGCGAGGAACTCGGCGACCACGCCGACCAGCGGCCAGCGCACGGCGATCGACCCGATGAGCACCACGCCCAGGGCGGCGTTGCGGATCAGGCCGGGGACGAAGAAGTCGCGGGCCTGTCCGGAGGCGGCGGCGATGGCCACGGCGATCGCGACGCCGAAGAGCCCGCTGAAGGCCTGCTGCACGCTCTCCCGGCGCACCAGCCGCAGCCCGAACAGCAGGACGGCGGCGACGAGCGCGGCCCCGATGCCGGCGCGCAGGCCGGCCACGGAGTTGGCCACGATGAACGCGACCGTGGGCAGCGTGGCGTCGAGCATGCCGCGCCAGCCACCGAGCTGCTCGAGGACCAGGTGCCGGTCGAAGGCCAGGCCGGGCGGCCCGGCCCCGGCGTCCCCCCGGGGCGCCGCCCCGGGGAGCCCGTCCCCCTCGGGCGCAGCCGTCACCCGGCGCTCAGCTCGTACCGGGGGTTGTAGATGACCTGCCGCCCGTCGAAGGAGGCGAAGCGGCCACGAGCGGTCAGCGAGCGGCCGGGCTCGATGCCGGGGATGCGCCGGCGGCCGAGCCAGACGAGGGTGACCGACCCGGAGCCGTCGAACAGCTCCGCCTCGAGGGTGGGCACCGTCTCCCGCGGGGTGTAGACGACCGACTTCAGCCGCCCGGTCACGGTGACGACGGCACCCTTGCGACAGGCGCTGACCGCCTCGCAGCCGGCGTTCGCCGAGCCCGCGCGCAGCTGCTCCGCGTCGATGGTCTGGTCGTCGGCGGTCAGCCGCTGCAGCGTCCGCGCGAGCCAACTGCCCTGGCGTGTCTCGGTCACGGACCCAGCGTAGAACCGCCGCGGCCGCCCCCGACGCGCGCCCGCAGCCACTCGCGGACCAGCGCCCACGGCTCTCCCGCCGGGTCGATGAGCACCATGTGGTCGCCCGGCACCAGCCGCACGTCGACGGTCGTGCCCTGCGCCGCGGCGGCGGCCGCGTAACGGCTGCTCTGCTCGGCCGGGACGACCTCGTCGTCGGTGCCGTGCACGCACAGCAGGTCGACGCCGGTCGGGACCAAGCGCACCGGGTCGGCCGCCGCGTAGCGCTCCGGTGCGTGCGCCGGCTCGGCGCCGAACAGGTCCTGCACCGCGCCGCCGCCCAGCCGCTGCCCGGCGGCACGCGCCAGGTCGAGCACCCCGGCCTGCAGGACGGCGGCGGCCACCCGGACCCGCGGCCGTGCACCCGGCGCCCCCTCGGGCAGCCGGGACCGTCCGGCCGCCCAGGCGGCCAGGTGCCCGCCGGCGGAGTGCCCGACGACCGCGACGTCGGAGAGGTCGAGCCGGTCCGCGCCCGGCAGGTCCGGCAGCGCGTCCAGCGCCGCGGCGACGTCGGCGAGGGTGGCCGGCCAGCCGCCGCCGGACCCGACCCGGCGGTACTCGACCGCGACGGCGGCGAGGCCGGCCGCGGCCAGGTCCGCAGCGAGCGGGCGGGCCAGCTCGACGCCGTACGCCGCCCGCCAGAAACCGCCGTGCAGCACCACCACGACGGGAACGGGGACCGCCGGCGCGGGGCCGGTGCCCGCCGGCAGCGTCAGCTCGACGAACTGGTCGGGGTGCGGCCCGTAGGCGGTGCGGACGGGGGTCACGCGCCGGGCGCGGCCGGCGGCGGGGTCCCCGGCTGCCGGACGGCCTGCTGCTGCTGCGCGGCCAGCTGGGCGGCGGCCTGCGGTGGGAGGGTCAGCGGCAGCTGCTCGCGCACCGGCATCGGCGCGGTGCCGCGGACGACGACGATCTGCCGGAACACCTGCTCCAGCGCCGCGGCGGCCTCCGGGCGCTCCGCCGCGGGGCCGCTGATCATGCCGCGCAGGAACCAGCGGGGACCGTCGACGCCGAGGAACCGCGCGGGCCGGCGCACCGGCGCGGGCGCGGGCTGACCGGGCTGCGCCGGCGGGGTGGCGCGCACGAAGCCGGCCAGCTCCGGCCCGAACGGCCCGTCGACCTCCTCGAGCCGGCCGCCCTGCCCCGAGGCGCTGCGGGCGAGGTCCCCGCGGACGTCGTCCCAGATGCCGGCCGCGCGGGGCGCGGCGAACACCGCCACCTGCAGCAACGAGTCGCCGTAGCGGAGGGTCGCGCCGATGACCTTCTGCTGGGCGTTGACGTCGACCCGCAGCTCCGTGCCCGGGACCGCGGGCAGCAGCAGCGAGCCCAGGTCGATGCGGGCGACACCGTCGTCCGGGGCGTCGGCGGAGTCCCACGGCCCCGTGGTCTCGTCGACCTCGCGGACCTTGTGCTGCGGCTCCGGCGGCACCCCGCGCTCGCGCAGGCTGCGGTCGATCCGGTTGCGTCGCCGTCCGAACGGCATGTCAGTCGGCCCCCTTCTCCTGGACGCTCGCGTGCCCGCCGGTCGACCCGTGGCCCCCGGCTCCCCGCGCGCTCTCCGGCAGCTGCTCGACTGGCACGAAGCGGGCGCGCACGACCGGCTGCACCACCAGCTGGGCGACGCGGTCGCCCCGGCGCAGCGTCAGCGGCATCGTGGGGTCGAGGTTGACCAGGTTGACCTTGACCTCCCCGCGGTAGCCGGCGTCGATGGTGCCCGGGGCGTTCACCAGGGAGAGTCCGACCCGGTGGGCCAGGCCCGAGCGCGGGTGCACGAAGCCGGCGTAGCCCTCCGGGATGGCCACCGCGACGCCGGTGCCCACCAGCGCGCGCTGCAGCGGCGCGAGCTCGAGGTCCTCGGCGATCGCCAGGTCGGCGCCGGCGTCACCGGGCAGGGCGTAGGCGGGGAGGACGTCCTCCGGGGAGGCCAGCCGCACCGGGACCTCCACCTCCTGGCCCTGATACACATCGGCTGCTGCCGACGAACCCTT
>NZ_NVPT01000195.1 GCF_002802985.1 Geodermatophilus chilensis
TGGTTGTACTTATTGTTTTTTATTATGAAGTTTCATTTTTTTATGATATCAGTACTTTTGTGTATTTTTTAATGTTGCGGCGTGCACATAGATCTTCACTTAAGGAGTCGTCGGCAGCGTCGTATGTGTATAAGAGACAGGTGGGACGGCGCGGGGCCGCGGAGCGCCGGGGCGAGGCCCGGTCACCAGGAGGGGCTGCGTCCGACGCTACGTCATGTGACGGGTCGGTCCGGGACGCTCAGCGGGTCGGCGCGCCGCCGATCGCGGCGACGACGGGGATCTCCCCGTGCTCCTCGAGCGGCGCGCACCAGGCGGCCAGCGACCGGCTCCGGACCACAGCGTCGAGCAGCGTCCACAGCAGCGTGGCCGCGAGCGCCGTGGCCAGGACCACCTCCTCCCGCCAGTCCCACGGCGGGAGGACCCCGACGGCGTCCAGGACCGCACCCGCGCCGTAGGTGACCGCGGCGACCAGCGGGCCGGCCAGCCAGCCGGGCAGCCGGCGGGTGGCGGCGAGGTCGACGGCGACCGCGCCGGCGAGCAGCGCCAGCGGCAGCACCGAGGGCGGGAAGCCGATCGCCACCAGGCCCAGCCACACCACCGCGCGGTAGGCCAGGTAGGTGGCCGCGACCGTCGTGGCGGCCCAGCGCAGGCCGGTGACCCGCCGGGCGACGACGAGGGTGAGCAGGCCGGCGCACACCAGCCACGCCGGCTGCACCCAGGGCGGCACCGGCAGCATGAACGACGTCGGGGTCTGCGCCTGGGCGACGGCGAAGTCCAGCAGCTGCGGCTCGGCCGTCGTCCGCCCGGCTTCGTAGGCGCGCAGCGACAGGACGCCGTACTCCTGGTGCTGGTTGGGGAACAGCACGTTCTCCGCGAAGAACAGCCACAGGCCCAGCGCGACGGCGTCCCGCACCCGGCCCGGCGCGGCGTACAGCCACCAGCCGCGCAGCGCCCCGGCCAGCATGACCGCCGTCCCGACGTAGAGCAGTGCGTGGCTGGGGCTCCAGCTGGTGATGTCCAGCCCGTTGAGCCGGTGGTTGACGATGTCGACCGGCACGGCGACGAGGAACAGCGCGGTGCCCACCTGCATCAGGCGCAGGGCCCGGCGGTCGACGCCGTAGCCGGTGTGGCTGGAGAAGAGCACGAGCGCGACGACCACGACGGTGCCGGCGGAGTTGAGCAGGTGCGGCGGGGCGAGGTCGTCGCGCAGCCACTTGAAGTGCCAGGAGACGTCCCACGACGAGCCGAGCATCTTCAGCAGCAAGGCGCCCAGCCAGGCCGTGTAGATCCAGCGCAGCTCCTGCTGGGTGGTCGGGCGGCCGGGGCGGCCCGGCGTGACGTAGGCCGGCCACAGCCACCGCAGCGTCGCGACCGGGTGGCGCAGGGCCGTCCCCGCGGAGCCAGGAGCCGACGGGGCCGCTCGGTCGACGACGGGGGCGGCGTGGGGCACGGTGTGGAACTCCTGGACTCGGGGCCGTAGCGGCGGAGCCTAACGGCGCGCGGGCCCCGATCCCGGCTTCCGAGTGGCCCCGGAGTGGCGGCTGCGGTATGGGTCGCCGCGCGGGCGACCAGGGCGGGTGCCACGTAGGGTCGGAACCCGTGGCGGACAGTGCGGGACACCTGGTCTGGATCGACTGCGAGATGACCGGGCTGGACCTGACCCGGGACAGGCTCATCGAGGTCGCGGTGCTGGTCACCGACTCCGACCTCAACGTCCTCGACCCCGGGCTTGACCTGGTCATCTCCGCCGACGACGACGCCCTGGAGGGCATGGTCGACGTGGTCACCGAGATGCACGCCAAGTCCGGTCTCACCGAGGCGGTGCGGGCCTCGACGCTCACCGTCGCCGAGGCCGAGCAGCGGCTGCTGGCCTACGTGAAGCGGTTCGTGCCCGAGCGGCGGACGGCGCCGCTGTGCGGCAACTCGATCGGCACCGACCGCGGCTTCCTCGCCCGGGACATGCCGGAGCTCGACGACCACCTGCACTACCGGATGATCGACGTCTCCTCGATCAAGGAGCTGGCCCGCCGCTGGTTCCCCCGGGTGTACTTCGCCCAGCCGCAGAAGGGGCTGGCCCACCGGGCGCTGGCCGACATCATCGAGTCGGTGCGCGAACTCGCCTACTACCGGCAGACGCTGTTCGTCGACCGCCCGGGCCCCTCGGCGTCCCAGGCGCAGGCGGCCGCCGCGAAGGTCACGGCGTCCTTCGCGGACCTGTTCGCCACCGAGGACGCCGGCGCGCCCGGCCAGGAACCCCCGGCCGCGTCGGACGCCTGAGGGTCTCCGGTATCGTGGTGCCGGTTCCCCGGACGACCCGCTGACGAGCGGCCGTCCGGGAGACGTGGTGGGTGTAGCTCAGCTGGTAGAGCACCAGGTTGTGATCCTGGGTGTCGCGGGTTCGAGCCCCGTCACTCACCCCACCGGGAGAGGCCCTGGTCAGGCGACTGACCAGGGCCTTCCTCTGTTCCGGCGCCGCGGCGGCGGCGATCAGGGCCCCGGTGGCCCTCGTCTGGGGGGCGGATCGGGAGGCAGTGGCGGGGCGACTGCGCAGCCGATTCCGCTGCGCTCCGTGCGGCCGGTCCTTCCGACCGACCGCACGGAGCACACCCCATGTCCCTCGAGCCGCCCAGCACGTGGATCGAGCCCCGGGGCCGCCAGCAGCGCGTGTACCGGCGCAACCCCCGGATCCCCGGCCTGCCGGCCCGGTCCTCCCTGCCCTTCTACAGCCGCGACGACTCCGAGCAGTCCACCAGCGTGGCGGGCCTGCTCGGCATGGACACCGCCCGCCGGGTGCTCGACATCAAGAAGGTCCTGATCGTCCTGGGGCAGTGCTTCGACCTGGCGATCGGAGAACGCCCGCTGCCGGACGTCAACCCGGCCCGCGGCATCCGGCTGCCCGAGCAGGACCGCCGCGAGCCCCCACGGACGTCCTTGCCCACGTCGCGGCCGGCGGGTCCGCTGTACGGCGCGCCGACGTCGGCCGGCTTCCCGTTCACCTCGTGGACGCCGGGCTCACCCCGGAGTGCCGGTGACGACGGCGGGGTCACCGGCGGCGAGTCTCCGGGAACAGCAGGTCGACGAAGCGGGCGGCGGTCGGCTGGGGTTCGTGGTTGGCCAGCCCCGGCCGCTCGTTGGCCTCGACGAAGACGTGCTCGGGCCCGTCGAGGTCGGGGACGAGGAAGTCCAGGCCGGTCACCGGGATGCCGATGGCGCGGCTGGCCCGGACGGCGGCCTGCGCCATGTCGGGGTGCAGCCGGCCGGTGACGTCCTCGATGGTGCCGCCGGTGTGCAGGTTCGCCGTCCGCCGGACGCGGATCCGCTCGCCGGCCGGCGGGACGTCGTCCATCGCCCACCCCGCCTCGGCGACGACGGCGGCCGTCGTGTCGTCCAGCGGGATCCGCGACTCCCCGCCGGTGGCCCGCTCCCGGCGCCGGCTGGTCCGGCGGATCAGCGTCGTGACGTCGGAGACGCCGTCGCCGACCACCGTGGCCGGCCAGCGCACGGCGGCGGCGACCACCTGGGAGTCGATGACGACCACCCGCAGGTCCTCCCCCGCCACGAGTTCCTCGACCAGCACGTCCGGGCAGTGCTGCCGCGCCAGCGCGACCGCCGAAGACCATGGTGCGCAGCACCTGCGGGTACTGCTCCCACGGCGCCGGTACTGCGGGTCCGGGGTGGGCCCGGACAGGACCAGCCGCTCCACCCGCTCCGGATGGCGGGCGGCGAGCTCGACGGCGACCTGCGAGCCGATGGAGTTGCCGAAGAAGCTCGCCCGGGCGATGCCACAGGCGTCCAGCCAGGCCAGCAGGTGCCCGGTCTGCTCGGCGACGTCGGGACCCCCGGGCCGGCGCAGCCGTGGGTCGCGGGGCGATCGGCCGAAGCCCGGCAGGTCGGGTGCGACGACGTCGTGGCCGAGGGCGGCCAGCCGGCGTCCCAGCGGGACGAGGTACCGGCTGGACAGGCCCAGACCGTGCAGCAGGACGACGGGGACCCGGTCCCTGCTCCTGTCCGAGCGCCACGTCCGGGCGTGGACGTCGACGCCCAGGGCCGGCACGTCGGTCCGGACCCGCTGCGGGGTGGGGCCGGCGGGACGGAGGAAGGGCAGGGCGGGCACGGTGCCTCCTGGGGAGGTGGGACGTCCCCGGCTGCTCGAGGCCCCGGCCCCCTACCCGCCGACCGGGAGATGCACCACATCGACGCCGCCGCGGATTGGCAGAGCCTGCGGCTGGGCATGGGGCCGGAGCGGTCACGGGTGAACAGCCACCCCGGGCCGCCCCTCCTCTCCGAGAGATCCTGATGACGTCTGCCCCGCCCCGGGCTGCGGCTCCCGCCGTCCCCCTGTCCGACCGGACCCTCCCCGACCTCCCGCCGGAGGTCTCCATCCCGACCTACGACCGCGCCGCGCTCCGTCCCGGCATCGTGCACATCGGCGTGGGCGGCTTCCACCGTGCCCACCAGGCCGTCTACCTCGACGAACTGGCCCGTCGGGGATCGACAGACTGGGGCGTGGTCGGCGTCGGCCTGCACAGCCGCGCGATCGGTGAGGTCCTCGCCGACCAGGACCGGCTCTACACCGTGGTCGAGCGCGCGGCCGACGGTGACCGCGCCACTGTCGTCGGCGCCCTGACCGCGTACCTGTACGCCCCGGACGACCCGGAGGCGGTGCTCGCGGCCCTGGCCGACGAGCGCACCCGCGTGGTCACGCTGACCATCACCGGCACCGGCTACCGCGTCGACGCGCACACCGGTGAGTTCGACGCCGACGATCCGCACATCGCCCGCGACCTGGAGGACCCCGGCACGCCGGAGACGGTGTTCGGCTACGTCGTCGAGGCCCTGCACCGGCGGCGGCAGGCGGGCGTCGTCCCGTTCACGGTCCTCTCCTGCGACAACATGCAGTCCAACGGGACGGCGGCCCGCACCGCGGTGGTGTCCTTCGCCCGGCTGCGCGACGACGACCTCGCCGAGTGGATCGAGGAGCACGTCGCCTTCCCCAGCAGCATGGTCGACCGGATCACGCCGAACACCACCCCCGAGGACCGGGACGCCGTCGCCGACGCGACCGGCGTCGACGACCGGTGGCCGGTGATCACCGAGCCGTTCCGCCAGTGGGTGGTCGAGGACTCCTTCTGCAACGGCCGGCCGCCGCTGGAGGAGGTCGGCGTCCGTTTCGTCGACGACGTGTCACCTCACGAGATGATGAAGACCCGGCTGCTCAACGCCGGGCACAGTGCCATCGCCTATCTGGGCTACCTCGCCGGCTACCGGACGACGGCCGACGTCCTGGCCGACCCGGTGTTCCGCGCCTTCCTGACCCGGCTCATGGCCGAGGAGATCGCACCGCACCTGCCGGAGGTGCCCGGCGTCGACCTCGGCGAGTACCAGGTCACGCTGCTCGAACGGCTGGCCAACCCCCGGATGGCCGACCAGTTGTCTCGGCTGTCCCGGCGCGGCTCGACGAAGATCCCCAACTACCTGCTGCCGTCGGTGCGGGCGGCGATGGAGGCGGACCGCCCGCACCAGCTGCTGTGCGTGGCGGTGGCCGGCTGGCTGCGCTTCCTTCGCGGCCACGACTACGCCGGGGACGAGGTCCCGATCCAGGGCCCGCGCCCCGACCTCGTGCCGATCGCGCAGGAGGCCGGCAGCGACGCCACGCCGCTGCTGTCGGAGGAGTCGGTCTTCGACCACATCGGCCAGGACCCGCGCTTCGCCGAGTGCGTGCAGTGGACCCTGTCCGCGCTCGACCGGCAGGGGCCACGCGAGGTCATCGAGGAGTTCCTCGCCGCCGGCGAGGACGCATGACGGCCGGGCGGTCCCGGCCGTTCGACCCGGCCGCGGTCACCACCGTGCTCTGCGACGCCGACGGCACGCTGTTCCCCTCCGAGGAGCCGGCGTACGCGGTGTCGGTCGACGTCACCAACCGGTTCCTCGCCGGCCTGGGGGCGGAGCGGGCCTTCGCCCCGGACGAGCTGCAGCGGATGACCAACGGGAAGAACTTCCGGGCCGCCGCCGCGGAGCTCGCCACCGGCTACCGGCGCGAGCTGACCCGGGCCGACCTCGAGGACTGGGTGGCCGAGGAGAAGGACGTCGTCACCGCCCACCTGCGCACCGTCCTGCGCCCCGACCCCGCGGTGCGCGGGCCGCTGGAGCGCCTGTCCGGCCGGTTCGCGCTCGCGACGGTCACCTCGAGCGCCTCCTCCCGGCTGGCCGCCTGTCTCGAGGTGACCGGCCTCGCCCAGCTGTTCGACGCCGACCGCAGGTTCAGCGCCGAGGACTCGCTGACCGAACCCACCAGCAAGCCGGACCCGGCCGTGTACGTGCACGCCGGCTGCGCGCTCGGGGTGGGTCCGGCCGACGCGGTCGCCGTCGAGGACTCGGTGAACGGTGCCCGGTCGGCGGTGGCGGCCGGGTACCCGACGATCGGGATCCTGCAGTTCGTCCCGGAGGCCGATCGGCGGGCCCGCGCAGAGGTCCTGCACGAGGTCGGGGTGGCCGCGGTCGTGGAGTCGTGGGCCGATGCGGAGCGACTACTGCGCTGACCCCGGGAGGTGCAAACCGGGACCGCGCCCCGTGCGGACCTGGTCAGCACCTCCCTGGCCGTCGCCCGTGGGGGCGCTGAGGGTGGAGCGCGTCTGGTCCGGGGTGGCCGGGTATCCGTTGTCGTACCGCCCCCGTCGGCCGGCCGAACTGGTGCGGGGGCCGGCCATCGCGAGACCTCACCCGGCTCGCCCCTGGACGTGAGGGCGGCACCCCCCGGCCGCGCCGGGCGCCAGCGTGCCGCGTCGCGCCGGACGGCTCGGGAGGGAGGTCGTGAGCCTCCAGCAGGGGTTCGGGGACGCACTGGCGGCGAGTGGGCCCGCGACGGGGACCCTGGACCAACAGCGAACCTGCGCGGCAACGGGCCCGCGTCTGGATGGCCACCAGCATGGTCAGCCTCGCGTTGCAGCTCGAGACCGCCGACGCGCTGGCCGTGCTACGCAGCCAGGCCTACGGCTCCGACCGCACCGTCGACGCCCTCGCCGCCGCCCTGGCCGCCGACCTCGTCGCCGGCCGGCTCACCGCCCGGCAGCTGGGCGAGGACGCCGACAGCGATCGCTGAGTACACGCGCACGGGTGGGCAGGTCGTCAGTGGCGCGGCCCGCGGCAGCGCCGCGGCGGCTCCGACGGGCACGAGGGCCGACGACCCTGGGCACTCCCGTCCCGGCTACTGGGGCGCCGGCTCCACTACGGTCCCGGCATGCCGCTGATCTTCCGCTGGGGCGGCCCACGGCACGGCGAGGTCGACGAGGTACCACCCGAGCTGCTGGCATCCTCGATCCTCGTCTACGACGGGCCCCGCTGGTTCGGCGTCTACGAGCGGTTCGAGCCCGTGCAGATGCAGAGCACGCCGGACGGGCTCGCCGAGGTGTGGGTCGTCCGCGAGTAGCCGGTCCGTGAGATGGCACCAGAGCCCCTCCTGGCCGCGGCGGCCGAACGACGGTGTCAGTCCCGGCGACGGTTGGCGCCGGGCACTGCTCTGGTGTCGGTCAGCTCGCGGGCGACATCGGCCAGCTTGCGATTCAGCTCCTGGGAGACGCGGGCGAGCACCGCGAAGGCCTGGTCGGCGGTGAGCTCGTGCCGCTCCATCAGGATGCCCTTCGCCTGCCCGATGACATCCCGGCTGCTCACCGCGGAGCGCAGGTTCTCCTCGCGTTCCGCGCCGGCCACTGCCACCGCGGCGTGGGCGGCCAACATCTGCCCGATGTCCTGGCTCTCGTCGTCGAAGGCGCCCGGCCCACCCGCGTACAGGTTCAACCCCCCGAGCTGGTCCCCCTCGACGAACAGCTGGAAGCCCAGCATGCTGCCGACGCCCAGTTCGGATGCCTGCCGCGCGAACTCCGGCCAGCGATCGTCAGCCGCCACGTCGTCGACCGGACGATCTCCTGCTCCCAGACGGCGTCGAGGCACGGCCCCTGCCCGATGCGTTCCTGCAGGGCGTCCACCTCAGGGGGCAGGTCGCTGGTCGACGCGCGAGGCTCGATCCTCGAACGGCCGATCACGTAGCTGATGCTGCACTCCTCCGCATGGGGCACGACCTTGACCGCCGTGGCGGTGATGGCCTGCAGCGTGCCCTCGACGTCGCCGTGCTCCTCCTGGAGCCGCCGTGCCGTGCGGCTCATCACGTCGGCCAGGTCGTGCGTCGAGTCGGCGCCCCACCCGGGGTCGTCTTCGATGACCGCCATGTGCGGAACCTACCGGGACCCGGGGACCGCGGGCCTGGCGTGCGGTGGGAGGTGGATCCACGCCGTCCCGTCGGCTACCGGGAGCCACCTGTCCGCGGGGCGTGTGTCTCAGAACGTGTTTAGAAAGCGGGGGTGACAGGGGTCGAGCGGTGAGTCAGGCTGGTTCATGGGCTCTTCCCCGGCCTATCCCTCGGATCTGACCGA
>NZ_NVPT01000196.1 GCF_002802985.1 Geodermatophilus chilensis
CGGCCACCGGCCTTCGACGTGGAGTCCTACAAGCAGCGAAACACCGTCGAGCGCGCGATCAACAAGCTCAAGGACTTCCGGGCGGTCGCAATGCGCACCGACAAACGCGAGTTCGTCTTCCGCGGCACGATCGACGTCGCCTCGATCAAGATCTGGCTCCGCCACCCCGCCGACCACGATCTATGAGACACGCCCTAGTGCGCCCCCCGTTTGAGGTCAGACGTCTTCGACTCCGTACGCGGCACATGGCAGACGCCGTCACAACGGTGCCGGCTGCGCACGGCGAAGCCGATGAAAGCCGCGGCGACGGCCAGACCGATCACTCCCACCACCAGGTTGTCGGTGAGGAATCCGGTCGGCGCGACAAGGGCCGCGAGGACAAGCAGCTTCACCCCGCAGCAGGCCAGCACCGCGCCCAGCAGTCCGAGTTGCTTCATCGCTTGATCTCGATTCGTTCCGGCTGCTCAGCCGGGCCAGGCAGCGGCCGTCGTCCTTCGGGTCGCCAACCTGGCCCGTTGCCACGGTGTGGAGTTGCTGGATCAGAACTTGAGCCGCTGGATCCCGTTGAGCCACCCCTCGTTGTAGGTGGGGAACTGCGCGACCTGGTCGAGCAGCCGCTCGACCGGGATCTGCTCGCGGACCGCCAGTGCGGCTGTGTGGATCCACTCACTGGCCTGCGGTCCCACAGCCCAGGCGCCCAGCAGGATGCGTCGGTCACGATCGGCCAGGACGCCGAGGTGGCCGCGCGGGTTGTTCTCGTAGGTCCAGGGGCGGGCGATCGCGTGGCTCAGGTCGACCTCGGCCGTGACGGGGGAAAGGCCCCGCTGCTCGGCCTGCTGGGTGGTCAGTCCGACCGCCGCGACCTCGGGGTCGGCGAAGACCACACGCGGAATCCCGTCGTAGCGCGCGACGCGCTCCTTACCGGCGATGTTGTCCGCGATGACCCGACCCATGTACATCGCGACATGCGTGAACGGCATCACCCCGGTGACATCGCCCAGCGCCCACACGCCATCCCCGGCCCGACAGTGGTCATCGACCACGACCTGGCCTCGCTCGCCGAGCTCGATGCCGACTGTTTCCAGCCCGAGGTCACCGGCTCGGGGGGTGCGGCCGGTGCCGACGATGATGACGTCGCAGCGCACCTCCCCGCCGCCGTCCAGCTCCACGACGGTGTCGTTGCCGTCCCTGTGGACCCGGACGGCGTTGGTGTTGGTGCGGACGTCGATGCCCTCGTCTCGCAGGTACTGCTCGGTGAGTTCGCCCGGTCGAGGCTCCTCGCGGGCCAGCAGGCGGTCGGCGATCTCGAGGATGGTGACGCGTGCGCCGAAGCGCCGCAGGAACAGCCCGAGTTCCACACCGACCGCGCTGCCGCCGATCATGACCGCGCGCTGCGGGATTTCGGTGAGGGTGGTCGCTTCTCGGTTGGTCCACACCGGCACCTGATCCAGTCCCGGGATCGGCGGAATGGAGGCGTCGGATCCGGTCGCCACGACGATGTGCTCGGCCGAGTAGGTCTGGTCGTCGACGTCGACCCGACCAGGGCCGGTGACGCGGGCGACGCCCTTGAGCACCGTCGCGCCCGCCTTCTCGTATCCCTTGACCTGATTGCTGTCATCCAGGTGGCGGATCATGTAGTCGCGGTAGTCGCGCGTCGCCGGCCAGTCCAACTCTGCTCCGTCGACACCGGCGGCGCGGTCGACCTCGCCCTTGGCCTCTGGCGGGCGCAGCAGCGTCTTCGAGGGTATGCAGGCCCAGTAGCCGCACTCCCCGCCGATCAGTTCCCGTTCGACGACGGCTACGCGCTTGCCGGCCCTCAGCAGCTGGCTGGCGGCGACCTCACCGCCGGGCCCCATCCCGATCACGATCGCGTCGAAGTGCTCGGTCATCGCGCTCCCTTGGTCCAGGCCCGCCCCCGGGCGTTGCGAGCTCCATCCGGGCAGGAATGATCCGGATGGACGGATGCCATCAGCGCCTACCCCACCCTCGCCACGAGAAACTCCAATCCCGGAAGCGGTGGCGACAGAGGCTACGTCCGAGCGCGCCCCGCCCGGCTCGCACCACAAGACGTATCCGGCAAGGGGGATGTGTCACGCGTAGGGTGTCGTCCGCATCTTCCTGGTTCTCCACCGAAGGACGGACCCGAATGACGGACCTCGATCAGCTCACCGAGGACCTCACCGGCACCCTGCGTCGGAACGACACGGACATCACCTGGCTGCAGCCGGTGGTGATGCGCCTGCTGGCGGGAGGCAACCCGGTCAGCGTCGAGCAGCTGGCCGACGCAACCGGCCGCTCACAGCCGGAGGTCCGAGCGACCCTGGCGGCCATGCCGGACACGGAGTACGACGAGGACGGCCGCGTCGTCGGCTGGGGGATCACTCTCCGGGAGACTCCCCATCGCTTCACCGTCGACGGCCACCCGCTGTTCACCTGGTGTGCGCTCGACACGCTGATGTTCCCCGCGTGTTCCCCGCGATCATCGGCCGGCCCGCGCAGGTGTCCTCACTCTCTCCCGCAAGTGGGGACCAGGTGCGCGTGGAGGTGGAGCCGGATCGGGTCGTCGCAGTCGAGCCGCCCGACGCGGTGGTCTCCATCGTCACCCCCGCAGAGACGTCCTCCATCCGCGGCGCCTTCTGCAACCGCGTGCACTTCTTCACCTCCGCCGACGACGCCCGCGGCTGGCTCGACGATCACCCCGACGCTCAGGTCCTGCCTGTCGCCGAGGCATACGCACTCGGCCGCCGGCTGGCTGAGCGGATGCTCACCGGCGACAACCGCTGCTGCTGACCACCACACGGGGACACCCTCGCTCGACGAGGCCTACCGCCGACAAGCCGCGCGGTACGTTGATGACCCACCGAGAAGAGGCGCCCGCGCGGAGGCGTGTCGGCTTTTGGGCACGATTGGCGCGCGTTGGCCTGCCGAGCCCGACGGCTGCCTGAAGAGGACGGCACCCGCCAGTCGCCGAGGGTCAGCAGTGCCATTCGGCGGAACCCGACCCGGCGTCTGCTGCGCTGGGCACGTGACGCCGCGCCGACGGGCAGGGCGAGCGTCCCGCTTCACCTTGCTCCCGGCGCGGCGTTCCGTACCGATGATGGACTGACCCCCACCCGCTTGCGCTCGCCCGACGAGTGGTCGGCGCCTCCAGTCGGACACGGCGGAGGGCGCGGCGGGGGCAGTGCGGGAGTGAGACGGCCGCGCCGCGTCACGTGCGCAGCGGACCGTTCCCCGGCCCCGGACGATGACCCTGCCGCGGGAGTCCGGAGAAGAGTCCTTCGGGCAAGTCACCCCAGCCGCCGACGCGCCGACCACGAGCAGTTCTCCCGGCACCACGTTCTTCGACTACCTTGTAGAAGCTACTCCGATCCGGATACGGTGATGTAATGCTCCAGCAGCCCGGCGCGGAACGTCCCGCCCGTCGTCACCGGCGTACGAAGCCGATCCTCTTGGTGGCCGCCGCGACGCTGATCGTCGGAGGCGTGGTCGCACCCTCTGTGATCAGCAAGCCGCAACCCGAGCGGAGCGCCGGGCAGCCGGTCGCCACGGGCAACCGTGACACGAGCCCGTCCGCACCGTCCGGGAAGCCGTCGGCAATCTCCACGGCCGACGTCGACACGCTGGCGCTGGCGTCGAAGCCGACCGTGTTGTTCTTCATGACCAGCGAGGGGTGCGGCGCCTGCATGGAAGAGGCCGCGGCGCTGAACCGGTTGGCGCCGACCTGGGGCAACGCCGTGGACGTGGTCGGCGTCGAGATGGTGCCCGGCACGCAGGACAGTTACCTGCAGGCCTTCTCCGCGGCGGTGGGTGGCCTGTCGTTCCCGCTGGCCGTCGATGACGGTCGGCTGGTCGACCGGTTCGACGTCCAGGCTCTGGACACCACGGTCGTGCTGGACCGACACGGTCGCGAGGTTTTCCGCGACGCCGTTCCCAGTGATGAGACGACGTTGCGCCAAGCCGTGGCGCGCGCCAAGGACCAGGCGTGACGGCGGCAGCAGGCTTCCTGCTCCGTCGCGACGTCCGCCCCCGGCGATCACCTCGACCACGCAGGAAGACGCAGCCGAGCATCGTTTACGGCCGCAACACCCTCGCCCGGGACCGCACACCCCTCAGCCGCACGCAGCCCATTGGAGAGAGGCACCGATGACCCAGGACAACGACGACAAGGACGGGTCCAGCTCCGCCGGCTCACTGCTGGGACTGGGTGCCGTCGGCGCCGCGATCCTTTGCTGCGCCGGGCCGGCCCTGGTCTCGGCCGGCCTGCTCGGCGGGCTCGGCGGCGTGTTGCGCAACCCCGTGCTCCTGCTGGCCGCTGGCGCGCTCCTCGTCGGCGCGCTCGTTCTCACCAGGGCACGACGGTCCCGGCCAACCGGGTCGGCGACCTGCTGTCCGCCCGACGTGCCGCAACCGGCCGAGGCTCGGCGCGCCCGACCCGCCCCCCATCTGCAGGACTCCACCGACAGCCGAGCTGGAGGACGGAACTGATGGCCCCGAAGACATCGTCACGGCCGGGCCACGGTTCTCGTGGCCGCACCGGTCCGGCCGCTCGGCGGCGGCCGTCGAGACACCGATGGGTGCTCATCGCTGCGGCCGCCGCGGCGCTCCTGGCCGCCACGACCTGGATCTCGCTGCGCGGTGGCGCGGGTAGCGCCGCCGAGGGCGCCCCCGCGAGCCCGGATCGCATCGAGCTCTTGGCGCAGGGGGGCCGGAACGTCGGCGACCCCGCCCCGGAGTTCACGGCGTCCACGACGAACGGTGAGGACTTCAGCCTGCCGGCGGACAAGCCCGCCGTCCTCTTCTTCATGGCCGGTTGGTGTGCGACCTGCTATCCGGAAGCGGCTGCCCTCGCCCGTATCGGGCAGGAGTACGGCGACGACGTCGCCATCCTGGCGGTCAGCCCCGATCCCAACGACAACGTCGAGGCGCTGCGCCAGTTCGCCGACCAGGTCGACGCCCGGTACGGGTTCGTGCACGACAAGGACGGTGCGCTCACCGCCGCGCTGGGCATCCAGGCCCTCGACACCACCGTGGTGGTCGACGCCGACGGCACGATCGTTTATCGGGACGGCGTTCCGACGTCGGAGCCCATCCTGCGTGAAGCGTTGGCGAAGGCTGGGTTGACGTGACCCTCTGGTTGCTGGCGTTCGGCGGCGGCATGCTGGCCACCGTCAATCCGTGCGGCTTCGCGATGCTGCCGGCGTTCATCGCCTACTACTTCGGCGACGACGACGGCTCCCAGCATCGCGCGCTCCCAGTCTCGCGACGCCTCGGTCAGGGGCTGTCCGTCGGCGTGGCGCTCAGCCTGGGGTTCGCCGGCACGTTCAGCTTGGCTGGTCTCCTGGTCGCCTTCGGGCTGCGATCGCTGGTCGGCGCCGTGCCGTGGGCGGCGGTCGTCATCGGTGGGGTGCTCGTCGTCCTCGGGCTGGCGATGCTGACCGGCCGGCAGGTGTACCTGCGGATCGGGAAGAACGTCCGGCCGGGCAGCGGCCGCGGGTATCGGCGCATGATCTGGTTCGGCGCCGCCTACGCGATCGCCTCGCTGTCCTGCACGCTGGCCGTCCTGCTGGCGGTCATCGCCCAGGCGACGGCGACGGCCAATCCCCTCCAGCTGCTGGGCGTCTTCGCCGGCTATGGCCTCGGGGCGGCGTCGGTGCTCATCGCCCTGTCCATCACGGTCGCGCTGGCCAAGGAGACCGTGGCCCGGGCGATGAGGAAGGTCCTGCCCATCGCCACCCGGCTCGGCCCCGCGATGCTGGTGCTGTCGGGGGTCTACCTCATCGGCTACTGGCTTCCGTCGCTGACGGCGGATCGCCGCGGCCCGTCCGCCCTCGGCAGCCTGACCGAAGGGCTGTCCAGCCGGCTGACAACCTTCCTCGGCACGAATCAGGGACTGGTTGCGGCTGTCGCCGGCGCGCTCCTGATCCTCTCCGTCGCGGCCCTGGCACTCCAGCGTCGTCGGGACAGGAGGTTCGCACCGCCCGACGCCGAGGTGCAGGACGACTGCTGCGAGCCGCAGGAAACTGAGCCGTCAGTTGGCGCCGACGAGGTGGATTGCTGTGCGCCCGCGCATCCTCGGGCCACGATGAACGGCAGACACCATCCGTCCGAGCAGTCGTGACCGACGGGGGCCACCCGGCCGGACCGCCGCGCGGTCGTCGCCGGGCATCGCCTGCCCGCCGCGGAGGCCACCGTGCTGACCGTCCTGTGCAGACGGGCCGACCCCAGCTGGCAGCGAGCTGATCCCCTTGTTGGACCAGCCTCGAGCCCACACCACCGTCCTGACCCTGCTCGCCCGCCTGCAGAACCGGGGCGTCATCCGGCGCGACGGGGATGGGCGAGCGCACCGCTACCGCGCTGCAGGAGCCGAGCAGCAGCTGGCCGTGATGGCGCTGCAGCGAGTCCTGGACAGCCTCGACGATCCCCACGCCGCGGTGGTGGCCTTCGTCGATCGGCTGCCCGCCAGGCTGCGCGCCGGCCTCCGTCGACGCCAGCACCAACCGCCTCGGGACTCATGACGGGGTGGATGATCCCAGCCGCCATGGTGATCTCGGCGACCGTCCCCTTGCTGGTTCTGCGTCGCCGAGGTCACGTCGCCGGGCCGGCAGTGCTCGCGCTCGTTTTCGCTGGTCACCTTGGTGAGCCTGATGCTCCTGCCGCTGGCGGCGGCGGCCTGTCTGGCGCAGAGCCTCCTCAGCGGCGACCAGGCAGCCAGGGTGCTGGTGCTGGCTACGGCGGGCCTCGCCGTCGGCATGGTGGCCCGTGCAGGATTCTCGGCCGTCGAGACCCGGCGATCGCGGCGCTGGCCTGGACCGCCGCCAGCGACCACTCCCGAAACGGCGTCCAGGTGGTGCCGGTCGAGAAGCCTCCGGCCTTGTTGCCGGTGAGGTCGTCGTCGTGTCCCGACGGGTAGCCCTGGCGTCAGCCGGGGGAACTGGACGCGGTCATCGCTCACGAGAAGGCACACGCAGCCGGCCGGCATCCCACGCTGACCCTGACCGCCACGGCACTGCGTCGGGGGCTGCTCGGCTTTCCGCCCGCCCGCCGTTTCGAGATTGCGCTCCGCGAGCAACTGGAGCTACTGCCCGACGATCGACAGCCGCCGAGATGGGTGACCCACGCCCGGTAGCCTCGGCGATCACCCGCCTGCGCCGACGGCCGCATCATCCCGTCATTCAACGGCGATTGGAGCGACTTGGCGGCGGTCCTGCGCCGACGCCGGGTGGCGACCGGATCGTCTGGGCGGCGACCGCAGCCCTCGGCACGCTCACCGTGGTGGTAACCTGGGCCGCGATGCGCGCCGGGTGGGTGTTCGCCGCCGCCGGCCCGTGCCTGGTGGTCCGCGCCGGGATGCTCCGCCTCCTACTCCCCCCTCCACCGCACCCCTACGCCAAGGGCGCCACGACAGCACGCTGACAGGCCGGGGCGGGGCTCGCCCCAGGACGTGCCTCGCACCTGAACGTCGCCCGCACGTTCACCACCCGGACGATCTCCGCCGTACGGTCGAGCACAGCAGCCGAAACATGTCTGCGACCTACTCTGCGCGGTCCGCCGGCTCATTGCGGTCCGCCGGCGACGCCCCCTGCGAGCCTGCACCGCTCAGGGCATTCCAGGACACAGCGGTTCCGGACCACGAGGACCTGCGGCTCAGCTGGCCGCCTCGACAAGCAGACTCTGGGCCGCCACAGGCTTAACCGGCGACGGGGAGAGCCCGAGCCGCCGCTGCAAGGACGCCAGCGAGAGGATCGTCATGGCGATCATCGCGACCAGTCCCAGGTCGTAGAAGGGGGAGGAACTTCCGAGAAACCACGTCGCGATGGAACTGCCTGCGACCGGTCCGAAGAGGAGGGCCAGCACGGGAAAGATCGCAGGGGCGCAGCAGCAGCAGACGTTCAGCCCCACGGTCCCGGTGAAGGCCATGCCGGCCAGGCGGCCGGCGCCGGCCCGCCCGCGGGCGCGCTCGGCGCGGCGGACACCGAGCGCATGCACCGCCGCCGCCCAGGCAAGGCCCATCAGGGCAGCAACCGTGACGACCACGGCGATAGCGCCCAGGCTCAGCGCGCCGAAAATCTTCGGTCCTGGCAGCCAGAACTCCAGCGCCGGCCACGGCGCGAGCGGCCCGTGGAACCAGCCGAGGTCGACGAAGGCCGGGGTGCCGGGCGGCGCCATGTCGTGCTCTTCCGGCACCGCCACCATGTTGCTGCTCCAGCCGGCCAGGGCGGCGTAGGCGCCCGCGACCGTGGCCGCCAGCCACCGATGGCCCGCCCGCGCGAACACCCGACGGACCGGAGTTCCGAAGATCACACGCACATGCAGGCTTGATCGATAGCGTTGTCGCTGGTCAGCGGGTCGGGTGTCGTCGCAGCGCCTAAATCCTGTAGGCACACGGCTGGTGCTTTTCAGCT
>NZ_NVPT01000197.1 GCF_002802985.1 Geodermatophilus chilensis
AGCTGAAAAGCACCAGCCGTGTGCCTACAGGATTTAGGCGCTGCGACGACACCCGACCCGCTGACCAGCGACAACGCTATCGATCAAGCCTGCATGTGCCTGTGATCTTCGGAACTCCGGGCTGACGCCCGAAGTGTCAACTTTCCGTCGATATGCGGCCTTGCGATGCCGAATGCAAGACGTGTGACGGCTCATGATCTTGGAGGTTGCAGCAGAGCCGGAAGTCCTGGCGGCTGTCCTGTCCGGCCGAACCTTGCGAAGTCCGGACTTACCTTGCGAGTGATCTTGCGACGTCCGGAATTAGGTTGCGAGTCGCTACCGGGATCGGGCCGGCCGCTGCCCAACACTGTGATGCGTGACACGGTCGCCTCGGGCGGCGGAGGCCGCCGACCCGCTGCGCGCGGACGGCTTTCAGGTCGGCTACCTGACGGAGGACGGCGCCGAGCTGCGGGTGCCGTTGGCCGAGGCGTGGGCGGTGCCGTTCGAGCACGGAACGCCGGTGCGCCGGTTCATATCGCGCAAGGGGCAGCGTCACCTGAGCGGGCTCTGGTGGTCTTCGTCAACGGGCGGCCACGTGGGGTTTGAGTCCTGGCTCGAGCGTGACAATTTGATGTTGCTGGACTTCGACCCAGCGGTGGTGGGCATCGCGTCCCAGCCGTTCTGGCTGCACTGGACCGATGAGGCGGGCGAGCGCATGTCGCACGCGCCGGACTTCTTCGCCCGGCGGGCGGACGGCTCGGCGGTGGTCATCGACAGCCGGCCGCTGGAGCGACGCAAGCCGCGGGACGTGGCGAAGTTCGACGCGACGTCGAGCGCTGCGCGCTGGTCGGCTGGGAGTACCGGCTGCTCGGCGCTCCGGACGCGATCGAGACCGAGAACGTGCGCTGGCTGGCCGGCTACCGGCATCCCCGGCATCACCTGCCGGAGACCGTCGAGAGGCTGCGGCGGGTGTTCGCGACGCCGGCGCCGTTGATGGCCGGCGCCGAGGCGGCGGGCGACCCGATCGCGGTGCTGCCGGTGCTGTTCCACCTGCTGTGGTCGCACGCTGGCCGCGGACCTGTCGGTGCCGCTGCATCCGGAGACGCTGGTGAGTCCCGCGGCGGCCGCGCGGTGAGGCCGGCTCGGGCCGCGGTGCTGCGGCCGGGGGACCGGGTGCACTTCGACGGAGGGGAGCACCAGGTGATCGCGCTGGCCGGCACCTCGGTGCGGCTGCGCGCGGACGACGGCACCGAGCAGGTGGTGCTCGCCGGCTACGTGCTGGCCTCCCCGGAGTTCGCGGTCATCGGGGGCGCGCCGGCGCCGGCGGTGGAGCCGTTCGGGCTGGCCGACCGGCTGCCGGCCGACGTGCTGAAGGCGGCACGGGAGTGGGAGCGCCAGGTGGTGGAGGTGGAGACCGGGCTGCCGGCGGGCGAAGCTGAAAGCGCTCAACGTCGAGCTCAAGCGGCGTCGGCATCTGCCCATCCCCGAGCAGGCGCGGTGGCTGGCCAGCGTGGTGCGTGGGCACCAGGGCTACTAACGCCGTGCCGGGCAACTACGAAGCGGTCAACGAATTTCGCACCCAGGCCGCGCGCTGCTGTACAAGGCGCTGCGGCGCCGCAGCCAGCGCACCAGGCCGAACTGGGTGCGGATGAACCGCATCGTGACCCGATGGCTACCCCGCACCCGCATCGTGCATCCGTTCCCGAACGTGCGCTTCGCCGCCACACACCCGAGGTAGGAGCCCAGTGCGGTAGTTCCGCACGCTGGGATCTGTGCGGGGGGCCGCCCGCAAGGGCGGTCCCTACCGCGACGTTGGGGGCTGCAACTCGCTACTCGCGGATTTGGGTCAGAGAACGACGCGGCCGTCCTCCGGCGCATCACTGCTCGGCTTCGGCAGCGAAGGACGACGTCGCGGCTGGGGGCGGGGCCGATGCCGGTCTCTGTCCGAGGGGGTCGCGACCGCGCCGGCGCTGGCGACCACCACGCAGCCGATGGCCAGGGCGCCGGAGGCGTCGATTCTTTGGCCGAGGAGAACTGCGCCGACGAGCGCCGCTATGGCCGGCGCCGAGCTCATCAGGACGGCGAACGTGCTGCTGCTCAGGCGTCGGAGGCTCAGGGCCTCCAGGGCGTACGGGATGGAGGACAGGGCCGCGACAGCGGCAGCCAGAGCGATCACGGGCGGCGAGAACAACCGCGTGCCAGCGCTGGCGACGGCGAACGGTGCGAGACCAACAGCGGCCACAGCCATCGCCAGCGCCAGGCCATCGAGTCGTGGCAGGGTTGCTGCCGACCGCTGGGCGCTCACGATGTAGCAGGCCCACAGCGCCCCGGCACCCACAGCGCAGCCCACGCCGAGGAGATCGAGCTTGGTGAAGCCGTCGCGGCCGAGGAGGGCGACGCCGGTCAGCGCCAGAAGCCCCCAAAGCACGCTGGACCACACTCGCGAGGCAACGACGGACAAGGTCAAGGGCCCGAGCAGCGTCAGCGTGACCGCTGCGCCTAGCGGTAGTCGGAGGATCGCCTCGTAGAACAGAACATTCATCCCGGCCAACGCGGCGCCGTACTGCAGCACCACCGACCAGTTCGACCGGCGCATCGTTCGCAGCGACGGCCGGAAGAAGGCCAGCAGCATCACCGCGGCCAAGCCCAAGCGGATCCCCACAGCACCGATGGCGCCCACGCGAGGGAACAGGCCGGTCGCCGCCGCGGCGCTGATCTGCAGGACGATCTGCGAGCCCAGGGCGAGCCCAACCCCGAGCGGCGCGCCGCCGGCCAGCCCAGGGAATGACTTCCCGGCGGGGGAAGCCGTCGACATGGCTGCGAGGCTATTGACGGCCCGGCCGAGGGCGGAAATGCCGATTGTTCACGCGGTCATACCATGGGCGCATGACCGCCGACCTGCGGCATCTGCGCGCCTTCCTGCACGTGGTTGATGCGGGCACGATTACCGCGGCCGCGGCGAAGATGCACATGAGCCAGCCGGCCGTGTCGCGGCTGCTCGCCCAACTCGAGGCCCACTTGAATACCTGCTTGGTGGACCGGTCGACACATCACCTGGCGTTGACGCGTGCCGGCGCGGCCTATCGAGAACGGGTGGTTGCGGCGGTGGCCGCCGTCGACGCCGTTCTGGATCCAGCGGCGCTGTCCCCACGACCGCTGCGGCTGGGGCACGCCTGGTCGGCGCTGGGCGCGCACACGCCCCGACTACTCCGCCGCTGGGGCGAGCTCCATCCCGACGTCGAACTGCAGCTGGTCCAGATCGAAGACCGCAGCGCCGGCCTGTGGGACGGTCGGGTTGACATCGCCGTCATTCGTGGTCCCGTCAGTCGCTCCGGGTTCCGCAGCAGCCACCTCCACGACGAAGCGCGCCTCGCAGCTATCTCGGTGGAGCACCCGCTGGCGCACCAGCCGCAACTCTCGCTGATCGACCTGGCCGACAACCCCGTGCTGGTCAACTCGGTGACCGGAACCACCGGTGCGGGGTTGTGGCCCTCGGATCACCGTCCCGCGCGCACCATCGAGGTCGGGAGCACCGAGGACTGGCTTGCCGCCGTCGCCGCCGGTCGAGGAGTAGGAATCACGCCGAGCTCCACTACGGAGCTCTACCGGTACCCGGGCGTGGAGTTCGTTCCTCTGACCGATGCTCCGCCGGTCCCAGTGTTCCTGGTCTGGTCCGATCCCCCGACTCATCCAGCCGTCGATCGCCTGGTGCGCTTGGCGAACGAGGTCATCAGGGAAGCTCCGACCGACTTCCCCGGTCGGCGAGTCCGCGGCGCTCGACGTTGACAGTTCTGGTCCCGCCTGGTCCATGCGGCCACCGACATCATGGCTCGAACGCCTCCGTACTGGCCGGTCCCGGCGTGCTCGCGCCACGTGAGGGGGAGTCATGTGGCGCGGCGACGGCGTCGACGACCGACCACCGCGGGCATCAGCTTGTCGCTTGCCAGTGAGAAGAAGGGACCACCTCGTTGCCACGAGCAAGGGCTCTCGCTCAATTTCCGTGATGCTGATCCGGCTGTTGTTGCGCGTGTCTCCCACGATCCGGGCCGTCCACCGTTGATCATCCGACCGGTGTGACACCGACATCCTGCGCACGCTGCTGCCGCACCTGTGCCCGCTGGTGATCGAGCACGCCGAACGGGTTGACGGGGTCGTGGACCTCGATGCGCCGGGAGGCTCGGTGATGGAAGTCGTGGCTGCTGCTGTGCGGCGCACCGGGGCGACCGGGGTGGGACCGGGCAGGCGGCGAGTCGGCGCGCACGGTCGGTGCGCCATGGCGGTGACGGTCCGGTAGCTGCACTGGTCCGGCGGATGGAGTACGGCGTTGATCTCATCGGGTGGGCGTTGTGTTCAGACGGTCAGGCGACCAGTACGCGTTTGCGGAGCAGGTCGAGGTTCGCCCGCCCGTACATCTGACGCTTGATCATCTTGATGCGGTTGACGTTGCCCTCGACCGGGCCGGAGTTGTAGTCGAGGGTGAGTCCGGCGGTGACCGCGTCGAGGTCGCGGCGCAGCCCGGCGGTGAACGAGTGCAGCTGCGGCAGGTCGTCGGCGTCGACGGCGTTCATCCACTCGCCGAGCCGGTCCCCGCCCCGGGTGGTCATCAGCTGGGCAAGCCGGCGATGTGTTTCGCGGCGGCGTCCAGTTCCGGGCAGCGGCTCCGGATCGCCTTGATCCGTACGGCGTCATCGGGATCGAGGTCGTTGGGGTGACCGGTGAGCCAGCCGACCACTTGCCGCACGGTGACCGGTGGTGGCCGCTGGGGTAGCGCCGCGATCTGGTGCGTGCTGGCCGCGCACAGGGGGTGCAGGTAGCGCGCGAGTGTCTGGTAGCTGCCCGGGTAGCCCTGCACGGCGATCTCAGCGTGCAGCTCGGCGGCGTTGGTGACGCCGGCGGCGAGGCGCTGGTGCAGGTAGGGCTTGTACGCGTCGAGCAGGCTGGCCCGGGCGCCGGCGGCGACCAACTGCTCGGGGCCGGTGGCGCGGGCGAAGCGCCGCACGGTCTTGCGGTCCAGCCCGAGCCGCTCGGTGATCGCGCGCAGGCCCAGGCCTTCGCCGCGCAACGCCTGCACCTGCCGGTGCCGTTCGCGGGTCCGGCGGGCCAGCCGGGTGGTCTCGGTGAACGCGGCGGCGTCCACCGCCGTCTGCGCAGCGGCGGCGCGGTCGTCGGGCTCCGCGGCGGCGGTGCGGTCTGCCGGCTCCTCGGCGGTGGTGACGGGCGGTTCGGGCAGGCAGGCGTGGTGCGCGCCGACCAGCTCTTCCACGTGCTCGCACAGGTTGTGCCACAGGTGCCAGCGGTCGGCGACCTGGACCGCCGCCGGTGCCCCGTCGCGGGCGCCGGCGGCGTAGGCCCCGCAGCGGTCCCGGCAGATCAGCTCGACGCCGGGGTGGGCGCGCAGCCACTCGGCGAAGTCCTCGACCTCGCGCCCGTCGAAGACGTCCACGGGATGGTGGGTCGCCATGTCGATCAGCAGCGTTGCGTAGTGCTGCCCGCGGCGCAGCGCGAACTCGTCCACGCCGAGGGCGGCCACGGTGCCCGCTACCGGATCGGGCAGGGCGCGCAGCAGGCGCAGCAGCGTGCCGCGACCGACGCCGATGCCGAGGCGGGCGGCCAGCCGGGCGCCGGCGCGGCCGGCCAGCGCCAACGCGATCGCTTCCAGCACCCGACGCAGCCCGGTACTGCGGCGGGCGTGGCGTTGGGTCAGGCCCGCGACCTGCTCGACGAACGTCTTGGCGGCGCACTCGCTCCGGTCGCAGAAGAACCGCCGCACCCTCAGGCGGAGCACGACCGGCGTACCGGCGATCGCCGTGTCGGCCACGCGCCGTCCGTAGCGGCTATGCACCCGGGTCGAGTCCTGCCCGCAGTGGGCGCAGCGGGCCCCACGGCAGCGTGCCCACGCATCGAGGGTCACGATCCCGTCAACCCGTTCGGCGTGCTCGATCACCAGCGGGCACAGGTGGGGCAGCAGCGTGCGCAGGATGTCGGTGTCACACCGGTCGGATGATCAACGGTGGGCGGCCCGGATCGTGGGAGACACGCGCAACAACAGCCGGATCAGCATCACGGAAATCGAGCCAGAGCCGTAAGACAGGGTAGACGGAGGACCCCGAGTGTGAGACATCGGGGCCATCCATCCCAGGCACTAACCCGGATCTTTCATCGTCCTGACGTTGATCCTCGAGACCGGGCCGTACCGGTCGTGCGGCGGTGATCCTGGCATCTGGGTACGACAGGCCGCCCGATGGTCGTCTCGGGTGGGGCGCCGGTTCCACGGGCCGGAGAGGTGGCGGGGCGTCGGGACGGTCGGAGTCGCAGGTCAGCCGGGGGCCAGCGCCGGGCCGGCGGTCAGGCCACGCAGCTGGGTGATGCCGTCGGTGACGGTGGCGGCCCAGGGGTGGTGGTCGGCCAGGTGCAGCAGCCGGCGGCGGCCGGTGCGGGCCAGCGTCGCCGGAACGGTGAACAGCCGCAGCCGTAGCCGCTTGGGCTCCCACCTGCGAGCGTCGTGCCCGGTCAGGGCGAGGGCCTGCATCCAGGCGGTGAGTTCGCAGGCGAGGGCGACGATGGCGCACCAGATCTGGTTCTGGGCGAAGTCGTGTAGCGGCAGGTTGGTCAGGCCGGTGTCCTTTGCGCAGCGGATGCGGTCTTCGGCGCGGGCGCGGCGGCGGTGCCGCAGCTCGAGGTCGGCCAGCTGTCCTCTCTTGCTGTTGGTGACGAAGGCGGTGATCCGGTGTCCGTCGACGTCGGTGACCCGTAGCTGGGCGCCGGGGTGGGGGCGTTCCTTGCGAACGATCAGCCGCATCCCCGCAGGCCAGCGCGAGAGGTCGAACAGCCCGGTCAGCTCGGCCACCCAGGCGCCGGGGCGGATCTGGCCGTCGGCGTCGTAGGCGGGCGTCCACGCCTGCTCGGGTACTTCCGCGAGCTTCTTCTGAATCGAGGCGAGGTCGCCGGGCAGGGAGAAGCCGACAGAGTAGGCCAGCCGGCGGCGGGTCAGCCATTCGATCAGCTCGTGGGTGCCGCCGGCCCCGTCGATGCGGACCAGCACGTTCTTGCCCCGGCTACGCCCGCCGGGCAGCTGGACCAGTGCGGCGCGGAGGACGGTCTTGTGGTCGGTGACGGTGTTCGAGCCGGCGTTCCCCTTGCGGAGCAGGACCGACAGGGGCTCCCCGGTGCCGTCGCCGCCGTGGTCGCAGAACGCCCACAGCGGATGGAACCCGAAGCCGCGCTTGAACGTCGGTGCGGCCTGCTCCTTCTCCGAGTGCGCGGTGACCAACGTGGCGTCCACGTCGATCACCAGCGGCGCAGCAGCGCTCCTCGGGTGGCCGGGGGCGCGGTCGCCGGCCAGCGCCCAGGCCCGCGCACGGACCGCGGCGCGGGCGGCGTCAATCGCGGCCAGCGCGGCCGGGGCGTCGCTGGCCAGCGCGTCGATCGTGCGGGAGACCGTGGGGTCGGAAGCGACCAGCCCGTACAGGCCGGGCTCGGCGCGCAGCAGCGCGATGTCGGCCAGGCAGTCCCCACCCAACGCCAACGTCAGCGCCAGGTCGAGCACGACCTTGCCCGGATCATGGATGGCCAGCGACTTGCGCCACGGCGCCAGCGCCGCCGACAGCGCCGCGTCCAACCCAACTGCGGCGACGGTCTCGGTGAGCAGTACTCCGCCGGCCTGACCGACCGCCCCCGACGCGCTCGTGTCGACGTGGACGCGGGGATAGGACCGGCTACGCTTCTTCACCTGGAAGGTGCTCCTTGAGCAGTGACAGATGGACCCTCAGCAAGTCCTATCTTCGCTGGTCAGCAGCACTTTTCAGTTGAATAACACGGGTTCACGCGACCGCGCGGTGAAAGCCCCGGGCTAAAGAACTACCTTGCCCCCCTACTCCTTAGAAGCTCCGGATTCCGGAGTAACTCCTGGACCATCGGGCTCGGCTCGACCGGCTGCCACGCCATCGCTTCAGCCTTGGGCTGCGGCCACGCGATATCTAAGTCGACACGCGTCCCGAAGCTCGCCGCGCCGGCGAGGACTGTCAAGGCCGACGCGAGGACACGGGTTTGCGTACTGCGATCCTGCGGGCGTCCAAACGGATGCCCGAATGGAAATTCGACCCCGATAACCCGAGGCGTCAACTGTGCTGCCGCTAAAGCCGGCATCATAGTAACAACGACTGTCGGGACTCCTGCTCTTTCAACACAGCGTGCCAGCACGGACACGTTACGGCAACAATCCGGCTAAGCTGGTGCGAGCACTACTCCGTCCGCCCCGTCCTCCTTCAGCGATGCCGCAATGGCAGGTGCCGTACTTGTCCGCCACCTGTCTAAAGATTCTCAAGGGCGGGGGTTACAGGAAGGGCCCGAACTCGAGCCCGGTGCTGGCGAGGAAGCCGACCAGGAGCCCGGGGCGGTACTGCATCCGC
>NZ_NVPT01000198.1 GCF_002802985.1 Geodermatophilus chilensis
GCCTGCGCCGCCACGGTGCTGGCCAGATCGACCGGGGAGAGCAGATGAGCGGCTCGCAACAGCGAGCTCAGGGGGTCGATCACTGAGCTCACCCTGTCCTTCGGTCCAACGCGCCGCAGGCAGGGTAGACGGTGCGGGGAGGACGACCTCGACGTTGCCGCGCTCGCGCGGCTGGTTGTCGGTGTGCCTACCTGTTGCGGGCCTGTACGGAGTCCACGATGCCCGCGGCGATGTCCCGCAGTTTCCGGTTGTAGCGCTGGGAGGCCTCCCGCAGGATCTCGAACGCCTGGTCGGCGTCCACTCCGCGCTGGGCCATGAGCACGCCTTTGGCCTGCTCGATGACCGCTCTGGACTCCATCGCGCGGCGCAGGGTCACCGCCTCGTTGTCAAGGCGGGCGTGCGCGTAGGTGTTCGCGACGGTGACTGCAATGGTCTCGGCAACGGTCAGCGCCGCATCCAGCGCCTTCGCGGTGGCGAACGCATTGGGCGTGGTCGAGTAGATGTCCAGCGCGCCGATGACCGCACTCTGGAAGGGCAGCGGAATCGACAGCGAACTGCGCACGCCGTATTGGAGGACCTGGGCGGCGTAGTCGGGCCAGCGCTGCTCGGTGCGCATGTCATCGACGCGGAGCACCACCCCACCCCGGCCGGCGTCCAAGCAAGGGCCGTAGCCGCGCTCGTACTGCAGCTCCTCCGCATGCAGGGCCAACTCGCCGGAGTAGGCGGCGGTGAAGGGACCCTCACCCTGCAGCAGCGTGATCGACACCGAGTCCGCGGCCGGGATCCCGCGCTCGGCGACCTGCACGATCTCGGCGAGGACATCGCCCACCGGCCGATCAGCCAAGGCGATCCGGGTCAGATCCCGCAGCAGGTCCTCCATCCCCTGATCCTGTCACCACCTTCCCCGGGCCAGGCCGGCTCCCACGACACGGGCGTCCCTGATGCCGCCTTCTGAGACACCTCGCGCCACCGCTGAGAGGGCCTTGTCGCTGACTCCATGCCCAACCTTGCCGCTGCTAGGGGCTTGAGGGGGCCATGCGGACCTCGGCGGACACGAAGTGCGTACTGCCCACCTCGTCCGGCCCTGCGCCAAGACCGTCAAAGCCGGTAGTAGCCAGTCGTATCAAACATCTCGACCTCACCAATCGAAATAGCCATGAACCATCGGCACTTTCAGTCATCACTCGAGGATTTACTAGAGAACGGCACGAATGCTACCTTCAAAGGTAGTTCGGGCCCCGCTTCGCGGGGTCCTTCGCCATTTCTAGGGGTGACCCGTTGGGAATTGCTGGCAGGTATTGAGAATGCACGGCGGATTCAAGTTCTTCACCGGCGCGCCGGCCGCAGCCCGCCACTACGTCGAGGCCAGCCGGCACCGAGCCGATGACTACTACTTGGCCGAAGGCACCGGCATCGTCCGCCGCTACACCGCCGCCGCCGGCGGGCCGGTGGCGGAGCTGGCGCCGCTGACCGGCGACGCCTACGAGGCATGGGTGGCCGGCCTCGACCCCGACACCGCAGAACCGCGGGGCCGGCTGCGCACCGACGACCGGGCAGTGCGCTTCGTCGAGGTGATCGTCAACGGCCCGAAGTCCTGGTCGCTGGCCGCCGCCCTGCACCCCGACATCGCCAGGGCGTACGACGCCGCGCAGGACCGCGCCGCCGAGCAAATCATCGGCTGGCTCGCCGGCCACGCCACCACCCGCGTCGGCCCCCGCGGGGGACAGGTGCAGGTACCCGTCGAACGGCTGGAGGCCGCGACCGTGCGCCACCACACCTCCCGCGCCGGCGATCCGCATCGCCACCTGCACCTGCAGATCCACACCCGCGTCCTCGCCGCCGACAGCTGGCGGGGACTGCACACCGTCGGCGTCCGCGACTTCATCGGCGCCATCAACGGCATCGGCCACGCCGCGGTCGCCTGCGACCCGACCTTCCGCGCCGTGCTCGCCGCTCACAGCTACACCCTCGACCGAACTGGAGAAGTACAGGAGCTCGCCGACTACGTGGGCCCATTCAGCGCGCGGGCCGTGCAGATCGGGCGCAACCGGGACCGCTACGAGCAAGAGTGGACCGCCGCGAACCCCGGCCAGACGCCGGGGCCGGCGCTGCGCCGGGCGTGGGACGCCCGCGCCTGGGCCGACGGCCGCCCGGACAAGGTCACCCCGCAGCCCGGCGAGGACCTCACCGCACGGTGGGTGGCCGAGTTGGCCGCGCTCGGCTACCGCGACCGGGACAAGCCGGTCGACCTGGTGGCCGCGCCGGTCGGCGCGCTGGACCGCGACGCTGCCGTCGACACCGTGTTGTCCCGGCTGGCAGCCGGCCGGTCGGCGTGGAACGCCGCCGACGTCCGCGGCGAGGTCGAGCAGCTCATCGCCGCCGCCGGCATCGTCGCCGACCCGGGGGTGCGCATCGAGCTGGCCGAGGACCTCACCGCCCGCGCCATGGCCGCCTGCGTGCCGCTACTCGAGCGCGAGGGCCTGCCGGAGCACATCCGGGCGTGGACCTCCCGGCCGGTGCTCGACGTGGAGGCCGACCTGACCGCTCGGCTCGCCGCTCGCAGCGCTCCCGTTGCCTTCGCGGCCGAGGCTGGAGTGACACCGCTCGTGCTGGCGCGGCTAGACGCCGGCCAAGCAGCAGCGGCCACCGCACTCGCCGGTCTCCGGGGTCTGGTCCTCGTCGAGGGCGCGGCCGGCGCCGGCAAGACCACCCTCCTCGCGGCGGCCCGTGAGCTGCTCGAGGCCCAAGGCCGGCGGCTGGTGGTGGTCACCCCGACGCAGAAGGCGGCCAAGGTGGCCGCCGCCGAGGTCGGCACCCGGACCGGGTCGGCGGCCTGGCTGGCGTATCAGCACGGCTGGCGCTGGGACGACCACGGCACCTGGACCCGGCTGGCACCCGAGGACGGCGACCCACTCATAGGCGCCGGATATGCCGGGCCGGAAGAGGGCGCACGGCTGCGGCCGGGGGACCTGATGGTGGTCGACGAGGCCGGCATGCTCGACCAGGACACCGCCCGCGCCCTGCTCACCGTCGCCGACGAATCCCTGGCGCGGGTGGCGCTGATCGGTGACCGCCGGCAGCTGGCCGCGGTCGGCCGCGGCGGCGTACTCGATCTCGCCGTTCGCCAGGTCGACCCGGCCGCCCACATGAGCTTGGATGAGGTGCACCGGTTCACCCGCACCGACGCGACAGGCGCCACCGTTCCCGACGACGGGTACGTCGAGCTGACCCTGGCCATGCGCGGCGGGGAAGAGCCCGGCTCGGTGTTCAACGCGCTGGCCGCCCGCGGCCAGGTCCGCCTCCACGCGGATCCAACGGCCTTACAGGAGGCGCTCGCCGCCACTGCCGCCGCACATCACCGGGACCGCGAACAGGTGGCGTTGGTCGTGGACACCCAGGAGCAGGCTGACCAGCTCAACGCCGCCGTCCGCGACCGGCTGGTCGCCGACGGCCGGGTCGACGACACCCGGGCGGTGACCACCCGGGTCGGCCAGCGGATCGGGATCGGCGACCGGATCGCCACCCGCCGCAACGACCGCTCCCTTCGCGTGGCCAACCGCGACATCTGGACCGTCACCGCTGCTCACGACGACGGCCGGCTCACCGTCACCCCCAGCTCCGGGAACGTCACCCCAGCCGGGGTGACACCGTCCGCGTACAAGGAGCGGGTGCTGTCCCCTACTTACGTCACCTCCCATGTCGAGCTGGCCTATGCCACCACCGCGCACGGCGTCCAGGGCGACACCGTTCCCGCCGCGCACGTCATGATCGGCGAGCACACCAGCGCCGCATCGGCCTACGTGGGCATGACCCGCGGCCGCACCGCCAACACCGCCCACCTGGTCGCCGCCGACCTGGCCGAGGCCCGCGAGCAGTGGATCGCCGTGTTCGGCCGCGACCGCGCCGACCTCGGCCCCAGCCACGCCACCGAGCTCGCCGCCGCCGAGGTCGCCCGCTACGCACCACCCCGCGAATTCGCCGAGGTCCTCTCTGAGCTGCAGCAGTTGTGGACGGCCGAGCAGCACTGCCTGACCCGACTGGCCATCCACACGTCACTACGGGACAAGCTGGCCGAGCTCGCCGCGCTGCACCCGGACACCGCCGACCGGGTGGCCGCCCTGTCCGACACCTGCTGGCACACCGGAGCCGCCGCCCGGCAGGCCACGACCCGGGCCGAGGCGAGCGGGTCGCTGGTTGCCGCCGAGGCCGACCGCATCCGCCAAGGCTTGCTCGACGCCTGGGACGGCGACCGCGAGGCCGCACGCACCGCCGCAACGCTGGTGCTGCGCGGTTCCGGGCCGCTGGGCCTGCGCCGCGCTGCCGTCGCCCGCGCCGGCGAGCAGCTCACCGACTGGGCGCACCGGTGGCGAACCCACCTGCCGGATCTGCCAACTGACACCCGCCAGATCGCCCAGCTCGCCGGCCGGTCCGACGACCGCCCGGCGCTGCGCGCGGCACTCGACGCCCACGCTCGGCGCGCCGCCCAGGACCGCCATCCCGAGCACGCCGCAGCGTGCGCGGCCGCCGACGCGGCCGAGCTCGCCCACCGGCAGGCGCAGCGCGCGCTGGCCGAGGCTCGCAACCGCCAGGACGACCTGCTCCGCCGCTTCGGCAGGCTCGCTCACATCCCCGACCCGGCCGGCGGGCTGACCCGCCTCGACCGCGACATCGCCGCCACTCGCGTCGATCTGGCCGCCGCCGAGGCCAGCATCGTCCGCGCGCAGGCCGACCCGGCGATCCTCACCCTGCCGCCCGGCCGGCTGTCCGCGCACCGCGACGCCTGGCTCAGCCGCCGCAACACCGATGCCGTGGAGCGCCCAGCCACTGTCCGGCGGCCGACCGAGGGCCTCGAGCGCTCCCTCGGATACCTGCGGCCGTCGGCCAACCGGTCCGCCGCCGGCCCCAGCCTCGGCCGGTGACCGGCGCCTCCCCGCCCGGCGCTCTGCAAGGTCAAGCGGTCGAGCACCGGATATTCACCAGAGACTTTCTGCACCTTTTGGCGGTGGGCTGTCAGTAAACGCCCCAAAAAAGCGCCTTCTCCAAGTGACAGCCCGATCCACGGAGCCCCACCCAGCCGACCAGACGGAGCCAGCCATGACCAGCCCCTCCGCCAACCGCGAACCCGAACTGCTCACCATCACCGAAGCAGCCGAACTTCTGCGCGCCCCCGTCGCCACCCTCCGCTACTGGCGGCACCAGGGCACCGGGCCACGCAGCTTCCGCCTCGGCCGCCGCGTCCTCTACCGCGCCGACGACCTGCGCAGCTTCATCGACGCCCAGCACGGCCAGGCCGCCTCGGATCCGGAGACCCGGCCGTGAACCCGCGACACAACCAGCACCAGCACCGGGATGCGGAAGGCGCCACCCGCCGAGCCAGTGCACGCCTCAGCGGCACGTTCCGGCTCTACCCGAGGGCTCCGCAAGGTCGTCGGGCCTCCCTCCCGACAGGCGGCCGCTGAACATGGTCCGGTACAACCCACAGAGGAGTGCGACGCCACAGACGTCGGCGCGCGAGCCTGCGCTCCTGGCTAACTCCGGTCAGCTGCTCACCATCAACCAGGCTGCCGACTACCTGGGCACCGGACAGCGCTTCGTCCGCCGCCTCATCAGCGAACGGCGGATCCCCTACGTGAAGCTCGGCAAGCACGTGCGCCTCGAGCGCTCGGCCCTGGAAGGCTTCATCGACAGCGGGCGTGTTCCACGGCAGTAGGAAGGCTCGGGTCGCTGGGGAGCGCAGTCCGCGCTGTCCACAGACGACATTGGCAGCTTCCTCAGGTCATGCCAGGGTCACCTGATGGCGAAGAGAGCCGCATTCGGGACCGTCGACCGCCTGCCGAGCGGTCGGTACCGCGCACGCTACGTCGGGCCGGACGGACGCCGCCGATCGAAGGTCTTCGGGACGGCGAAGGCCGACGCCTGGGCATGGCTGGCCACCGCACAGGCTGACCTCGTCCGGAAGACCTGGCGAGCACCCGAGGCCGGTCAGCGCACCGTCGGCTCCTTCGCAGACGACTACCTGGCCCGCGACGACCTACGGGAGAGCACCAGGAGCCTCTACGCCGGCCTCTGGCGGCTCCACCTGGCGCCACAGTGGGAGGACGTGCCGGTCGGGGACGTCACCCCTGCCGGGGTCCGCACCTGGCACACTGCGGCGGCGAAGCGCACCGGTCCCACAGCGCTGGCCCAGGCCTACCGGCTCCTCCGCAGCATCCTCGGTGTAGCCGTTGCGGACGAGGTCATCGCGGCCAACCCATGCCGGCTCCGTGGCGCCAGCACGCCGAAAGCCACCCGACCCTCCCGGGCGCTGACCGCGGCGGAGGCGCAGGCCTTGGCCGATCATCTCGGTCGGGACCGACGCACGGAGCGCTACCGAGCGCTGGTCCTCGTACTGGCCTTCGGTGGGCTCCGCTTCGGCGAGGCCACCGCCCTCCGCCGGTCGGACGTCCGCGACGGCGGCAAGGTGAGTGTGCAGCGCTCGGTCCGGTACGTCGATGGCCGCTGGCTGGTCGGCGACCCCAAGACCGACGCGGGGCGCCGCACAGTGTCCCTGCCGGCCAGCGTGGTCAGCGCCCTCGCCGATCACCTAAAGCGCTTCGTGTCCGACTCCCCGGAGGCACTGGTCTTCGGCACCGCCGCCGGCACCTTCCTGCACTCTGCCAACTTCGGCCAGACCTTCCGCCGAGCGGTCGAAGCGGTCGGCCTGCCGCCCGTCCGGCCGCACGAACTCCGGCACACCGGCGCCACACTGGCCGCGGCCACCGGCGCCACCACCAAGGAGCTGATGCGCCGGATGGGGCACACCACACCGGCCGCCGCGCTCATCTACCAACATGCAGCCGACCACCGGGATGAAGAGATCGCGCGGGCCCTCGAGGGCATCCTCGGCCCGACGCCAGCGGCGGTCGAGCAGGCTGCCCGGCCAGCCCGTGAGCGTGCCGCAGCCGAGGTCACGGGGAGCCGCTAGGTCACGTACAGGTCACGAGGCCACCTCAGTCACCGTTAGTACTGCCCCTGAACTGCATGTCCACACCCGACTGGTCCAGCTTCCCAAGCTGACAGTGCGAGTTCGATTCTCGTCACCCGCTCTCATCGTCCGACCGGCGCGCTGAGCCGGTCCCTGTGCCACAAATCTTCCGGCCGACGCGCGTCGCGGGCCGGGACGGTGCGACATGACACGATCCCGTCGCGTTCCGTTTGCAGGGTGGCCCGGCGGGCACGCCTCTCCTGCACCCCGTACCCCACCTGGAGACGTGATGACCCCGCCCGACCGCACCCGAACCGACCTCGACGCGACGGCGACCGCCGACGGCGCGCACGCCACCCGCGGCACCGCCCGGGACGCCGTCGACGCCCAGCACGCCCGCTACGGCGGCATCAAGTGGGGAGCGGCGTTCTTCGGCTGGCTGTCGGCCAACGGCCTCGCCGTCCTGCTGCTGGCCATCCTCTCAGCGGCCGGCGTCGCCTTCGGCCTGACCCAGGTCTCGAACGCCGACCAGGCCGCCCAGCAGGCGACCGCGCAGGCCGGGACCATCGGCCTCACCGGCGGCATCGCCCTGCTGGTCGTGCTCTTCCTCGCCTACCTCGCCGGGGGCTACGTGGCCGGTCGGATGGCCCGCTTCGACGGCGCCCGCCAGGGGCTGGCCGTGTGGCTGATCGGCCTGCTGGTCGTCGTCGTGCTCGCCGTCCTCGGCGCGGTCCTGGGCGCGCAGTACAACGTGCTGTCCCAGCTGAACCTGCCGAGCATCCCGATCAGCGGGAACACCGCCACCACCGCCGGCATCGTCGCCGGCGTCGCCGCCCTGCTGGCCTCCCTGATCGGGGCGCTGCTCGGCGGGAAGCTCGGCACCCGCTACCACCGCAAGATCGACCGCGCGGGCTTCGGGGTCTGACCGCACCACCGTCGAGAGAGCCCCGGTGGACCCGTCCTGACGGGTCCACCGGGGCTCTCTGGTGTCGGGGGCGCTACGGCCGGTCGGGCGGCGGGTCGACCTGCTCGACCGCAGGCGGGCCGACGACGGCCGACCCGTTGTCCTGCACCGCCTGGCTGCAGCGCGGGACGAGCAGCAGGACCGCCAGCACGATCGCCAGTCCGGCGAGGAAGGTGCCGGCGACGACGGCCCTCCCGCGGCGTCCACGGGCTCTCGGTTCGTCCCCGGGCCGGTCACCGTCAGGTCGTGGGTCGGTGGGCGGCATGGCTGCACTCCCTCCTCGGCCGGTTCCGCGCCTGTGCTGGTGCACGACTCCCCTGCCCCCCGGGAGCGGCGCGCAGCAGCGCCACCGCCTGCTCGACCAGCAGCGCGGTCCGCTGCCGCGGCACGAAGACGCCGGGCTCGACCGCGACGCGCAGACCG
>NZ_NVPT01000199.1 GCF_002802985.1 Geodermatophilus chilensis
CGGCAGCACATGTGACGTACGGTAGCGGCGCCGAGGCAATGGGTATGATGGTATGACACCCAGCCCCGCGGAGGCCCCGTGCGTCGACCAGTATGGGATGTGGGGACCGGGCGTGTCGAGACGCCCCTCGGCCGGCTCCCGGACCGCCGTCCCCGCCGCCCTGTCGCCGCATGCGGCCTCCGCGGGGCCGGGTGCGGTCCCGTTCCGGGGCTGCCGTCGCGCGGTGGCACGGGACGCCGGCCGGTCTCGGTGTCGATCGGGTGCACGCCCGTGAACGGATCGGCGGTGGTCGGCTGAGGCGTGCCGACGGCGGAGGTGTCGGTGCCGCGCGCGTCGGCGTCGCGGGCGGTCGGACCGTCGTCCAGCCCGGCCAGGCCCCCGCGGAAGGCGGCGTCGGCGGTGCCCCAGACGTGGCGGCCGTCGGGTGCCGTGACGACCAGTCGCCCGTCGACGTAGGCCACCACCAGGTCGAGGTCGTGGACCAGGCCGTGGTCGGCATCGCAGAGCAGGACGAGGTTGTCCAGGTCGGTGCGTCCGCCGAAGTGCCAGTGGCGCAGGTGGTGGGCGTGCAGCCGCTCGATCCGCGTCTCGGGACAGCCCGGCCGGGCACAGCCACCGTCCCGGCGGAGCAGTGCCCGCCGCTGGGCCTTGCTGGCGCGCCGCCGCCTCCGGCCGAGGGCGAGGGGTTCGCGGCCGCGCTCCAGCATGGCGACGACGGTGGCGTCGCAGAGCACCCGCCGCGCCAGGGCCGGAGTCACGGGGGGGCCGCCCTCGAGGTGCGCCCGGCCGGCAGCGGCGTCGTCGGCGAGGACCTCGGCGTCGACGTGCAGCACCACCTCGCGGCGGGGCGGGTCCCCGGCCCGCCGGTCGTGGTCGACGCCGGCGCGGGCCAGGGAGGCGAGGGCGTCCAGCCGGCGGGCGGTGGCGCGCTCGTGGGCCAGCCCGGCCAGCGCGTCGTCGTCCGCGCACCGGCGGTCGAGCTCCTCCCGCTCCCTCCAGTCGGTGCCCGGAGCCCGGTTCGCCGCACGGGCGCGGGCGTTCTGCGCGCGTTCGCGTCGGGCCTCGCGCTCGGCGACGGACTCGACGGCGGTGATCAGGTCCATGCCGGGCTCGGGTCGCATGCGCAGCCGCATGACGAGCATCCCGTCGTCGTCCCACGAGTACTCGAAGGACTGCCGTGCCTCGGTCCGGTCGGACACGCCGTCGCCGTCGTTCGCGCGGTCGGCACGGCGCCAGGAGCGGACGAAGCGCTCGAGCTGGGCGGCCGTCGTCTCGACGGCCAGGTCGAGCAGCGACTGCTCGGTGTCGGGCTCGGCGATCCGAGTGAGTGCCCGCACCTTGGAGTACGAGAGCCGCCCCTCGGCGAAGGCGGCGTCGATGAGCGGCAGGGACCGCAGGGCCCGGGCCACGCGGACGTGCTCCCTCGCCGCGCCCGGCGCCAGGCCGCACTGCCACGACAGCCACTGAGCGCACGACCGGATGCCCCAGCCGTGCCAGCCGCCTCGCTCGTCGAACTCGGCGACGAGCGCAGCCACGCTGCCGTCGCGGCGGCCAGTCGGACGGCGCCGGCGGTGATCGCCGCGGCCAGTTCCGGCAGTGGGCTGCCGGAGGGGTGGGGTGTGCTGCTCGGCTCGGGCACGGCGCCTCCTCCTCGATCAGGTGTTCGGAGGATAGGAGCAGCCACTGACAGAAACCGCTGGCCAGCGACGGATGCCGGTGATCAGTTGGAGGGGCTCGGGTTGATCTGACCGCGGGTCGTGGCAGTTCGACCGGCCTGGCCGTTCCCTCGGGACGTCTCCGCGAGACCGTCCGCGAAGGGCGGCGGTCGACGGGGGTGCTGAGTGGGGGAGAGTGCGGACGGGGCAGGCTGCGGCGGGAACCGGAGGGCTGGGGGTTCCACGTGGAACGCCGCGGCACGGCGTTCCCGCGGGGACGCGCCATACGGGCGGCCCCCGCCGTCCGGAGCGCGGGTGCGAGGCGTTCCCGCGGAGACGTGACGGCCGTACCCCTCGCGAGAGCAGACCACGCGAATACCAGGTGGCCGGGCGCCGGCGATGAGGCGCGGCTGCAGAGGCGTTCCCGCGGAGACGTTCCCGCGAAGACGTCCCCAGGGAGACGTTGCCACGGGCACGTCGTGGCCTCAGCGCAGGGACGAGCGCCGCGACCCGACGTCGGCGGACTCGGCGGCCGCGCGGCCGGCCCACCAGCCCCCGGCGTCCATCGAGGAACGGCTCCGGGTGCTGCGCACGCGCGGGAACAGCTCGGTGAACGCGTCGTCGACCGCCTCCTGGCGCGAGCGCAGCACAGGCAGCAGGTCGACGCCCTGCTCCGCCACCGCGGCTCTGGTCGCCCGCTCGCGGGCGCTCGTCAGCCGCTCGCCGATACGGCCGGCGTAGCCCAGCAGGAACGCCCGGCGGAACGAGCGGGAGGCCGACCGCCGTCCCGCCGCCCGCTCGGCGGCCCCGAGCGCCTGTCCGACCTGCAGCAGCAGCGAGGTGAACAGCAGCTCGACGGCGTCGAGGTCGGCGGCCACGCCGATCAGGTTCGCGATGCCGAGGCTCTGGTACCAGACCAACCGGACGCCGTTGGCGTCGGCGACCGTACCCAGGAGCTGCATCTTGGCCCGTACGTACGGGTCGTCGACGTGCACCCGGCGGGTGGCGGCGTCGGCGCGGGGCGGCGCTCCGGCGCCGGCGTCCAGGAGCACCGTGTCCACCGCGTGCCGGGTCATCAGCTCCTGCGCCTTGGCGGTGAGCGCCTCGGCCTCGTCCGGGTACTCGGTCGACTCGGCCTTGGCCAGCAGGGCGCGGATCCGCCGGAGCACGCGCGCGTCGTCCGGCGCGGACGCCACCGTCGGACGCCGCGCTCCCGCACCCCACCGGGACGGCGGCGGGACCAGGTGGTCGATCGGGGGGAGGCAGCGCAGCACGCCGGCGAGCAGCAGGACCGCGCGCCACGACTCCTCGGCCGGCCGACCCTCCGCGCGGTGCCAGGCGGCCACGACCGCGGGGTCCCCGGGCGTCAGGGCGCCCAGTTCGCGCAGCTGGTCCACCCACACGTCGGGCGCGCGGGAGGTGGCGTCGTCGACCCGCGCGTCCTCGGCGACCAGCGCCTCCACCAGCCGTGCCGACCGGGCGGGGAGCCGGCGGCGCACCGAGTGGACGACGTCGGCCGGCTGCCATCCCCTCTCCCACGTGCGCGACAGCGCGTCGAGCAGCAGCCGGGTCGTGTGCCGGCCGTCGTCGACGGAGGGATCGGTCGAGGCGAGCCCTGCGACCGTGGCGGCGAGGGAGGGGCTCTCCGTGAACCAGACGCGTTCCAGCAACAGTTCCCGGAGCCGGGCATCGTGAGCGGTCGTCGCAGCCATGCCCGGGATGCTCCCCCGACCGGCGGGCGGCGCCGGGGAGGAGCTGTGGACGGCCGGTCGTCGTCCACAGGCTCCGGTCACCTCGGACGGTCAAGCCAGTCCCGCTCGATCTGCTCCGCGGTCGCCGGGCGGCCCAGGAGGAACCCCTGGACCTGCGGGCACCCCAGCTCCCGCAGGCGCTGGAGCTGCTCCTCGGTCTCCACGCCCTCGGCGGTGACGGTGGCGCCGAGGTTCCCGGCGAGCGCGAGCACGGCGGAGACGATCGCGTCGGTCGGGCGGTCGTCGGGCAGTCGCGCGACGAAGGAGCGGTCGAGCTTGAACGACTGCGGCGTCCGCTCGCGCAGCGCCGCGAAGCTGGAGTAGCCGGTGCCGAAGTCGTCCACGGCGAGCGTGACGCCCGCGGCGGTGAAGCGCTCCAGGGCCGCCCGTGCCCCCGGCTCCATCGCGCAGGACTCGGTCATCTCGAGCTCGAGGGCGTCCGCGGGCAGCCCGACGCGGTCGAGCAGCGCGAGCACCCGGGGAGCGAAGTCCGCGGGGAGCAGCTGACGGGTCGAGACGTTGACCGCCACACGCGGGGTCGAGGTGGGCCCGAAGGCCCGCCGCCACCGCATCGCCTGGGTGCAGGCCTGCTCGAGCACCTGCATGCCGAGGTCGTGGATCAGCCCGGTCTCCTCGGCCACGGCGATGAACTCCGCCGCCGGCACGTCCCCGCGCTCGGCGTCGTGCCACCGGGCGAGCGTCTCCACCGCCGAGAGCCGGCCGTCGGCCACCCGCACGATCGGCTGGTAGGCGACGGTCACCGCTCCGGCTGCGACCGCCCGGCGCAGCGCGGTCCGCACCCCCAGCCGGTCCCGGGACTGCCGGCGCAGCGGTTCGTTGAACACCTCGTACCGGTTGCCCCCGGTCGCCTTGGCCCGCTGCAGGGCCAGGTCGGCCGCGCGGAGGACCTCCTCGGCGTGCCCGTCCTCGTCCGAGCCGGTCAGGCCCGCCCGCTCTCCGCGCAGCCGCGGTCCCGCCAGCCCCTCGGCGTCGGCGACCGCCACCCCGATGCTGCCCGTGACGACGACCTCCCGGCCGTCGAGGGCACACGGCTCGGCCAGCGCGGCGAGCAGCCGCTCGGCCACGCCCGCCGCCTCCTCGACGCCGGTCACGCCGTCGAGCAGGACGGCCAGCTCGTCCCCGCCGAGGCGGCTGACCAGGTCGCCGGGGCGCACCGCCCGCTCCAGCCGGCGCGCGACCGCCACGAGCAGCTCGTCGCCGGCATCGTGCCCGAGCTGGTCGTTGACCCCCTTGAAGCCGTCGAGGTCGCAGTAGAGCACCGCGAACCGGGTGTCGGGACTGCGCTCGGCCCGGTGCGCCGCGGCCTCCAGACGGTCCATCAGCAGCACCCGGTTGGCCAGCCCGGTGAGCGAGTCGTGGGCCGCCGCGTGCTCGGCGGCCGCAATGCTGGCCTGCCGCCCGGTGACCAGCGCGCCGAGGGTCAGCCCGGCCAGGGTGAGGGTCACCAGGCCGAGCTGCAGTCGCAGCGGGCTCTCCACGACGTCCCGACCGACGAGGGCCACGGCGACGGCGTTGGCGACGAGGACGGCGAACGCCACCCAGGGCAGCCCGCCGCGGACGGCGATCCAGATCAGCGGCACGTACACCAGGTAGGCCAGGTCCAACCCGCCGACCGCCGGCTCGCCGTAGGCCAGGTACAGCGTGGCGAGCAGCAGCGCGGCCTGCCCGACCGGCTCCAGGCGCTGGTCCAGCACGCGGGCGGCGAGCCGGCCGAGCCACCGTGGCCGGACCCGGTTCGGCCAGGACGGGTGCTCCGGCCCGCGCCCGACCCCGAGCGGGCCGGGGAGCGCCGGACGGTCACGCCACAGCGCGGGCACCCGCCGGCTCGCGACGAGCAGCGCGGGCGTCAGCACCCCGACGCCCGTGGCCCGGCCGGACCAGAAGCCGAGCACCCCCCGGAACAGCTCGCCCCAGCTCAGCAGCCCGGTGACGGTGTACTGCAGGACCTGGACGACGGCGACGACGAACGGCCCGGCGACGGCGGCCAGCCCGAGCAGCCAGACGACGTCCCGCTGGCCCGGGAGGCGGGGGTCGATCCGGAGCCGCCGGAGCAGCAACCAGGCCACGGTCGTGTAGACGACGGTGCCGACCACACCACCGAGCCAGACGCTGACCCAGCTGACCTCCGGGCTGCTCACCACCAGTCCGTGCAGCGGGTCGGTCAGCAGCAGGAGCGGGGCGTAGCGCAGCCCGAACACGAGCAGCAGGGCGAAGCTCAGGCCGGTCGGGGGATACCAGAGCGACACCTCCTGGCGGGCCTGGAAGACGCTGGCGAGGGCGTCCAGGCCCAGCCAGAGCACCAGGTACACCACCGAGACGATCAACGGACCCCGCCACCGGCGCATGCGCTCCCGTCCTCCTGCTCTCGCGACGGGCACCGGCTGCTGCTCACCTCGGCCCAGGCCAGAGCCCTACCCCCGCTCGACGCGCTCCACCGTCGACCAGCGGGTGGCGGGTGCGGACTGCAGCGCCGTCCACGGTCCCGGACGACGGTCCGCCCGGGCTAGGGTCGGACCGTGCCGGCCTACCGGATCGCCGAGGCCGCGAGCCTGCTCGGCGTCAGCGACGACACGGTGCGCCGCTGGATCGACAGCGGCCGGCTGCCGGCCTCCCGGGACGGCGGGGGTCCCGCGCACGTGGCCGGCGCCGACCTCGCCCGGCTCGCCACGCAGCTGCACGAGGCCCCCGAGCCCGGGGCGACCCGCGGCTCCTCGGCGCGGAACCGGCTGACCGGCATCGTGACCCGCGTCGTCCGCGACACCGTGATGGCGCAGGTGGAGATCCAGGCCGGACCGTTCCGGCTCGTCTCCCTGATGTCGCGCGAGGCGGCCGACGAGCTCGGGTTGGACGTCGGCGTCCGTGCCGTCGCGACGGTCAAGGCCACCCAGGTCAGCGTCGACGTCCCCTGATCGACCGCAGGAGCGGACTCCTGCCCGATCGGGTAGTCGCACATGCGGTTGCCGAGCGGTTATCGTCCCGCAGGCGCGGACCGCGGTGGCCCGCCGTAGGGAGGTCCCGTGGCCAGGCGTGCCCCGCTCGGAACCGCGCTCCTGCTGCTCCTCGCCGGCTGCGGCGGGTCGGCGGACGACGGCGCGGTCGCGGCGGGGTCGGGCTCCGCCGAGCTCGGCGGCACGGTCACGGTCTTCGCCGCCGCCTCGCTCACCGACGTCTTCACCGACCTCGGCGAGCGGCTCGAGGCCGACCACCCGGGCCTGGACGTGCAGGTGAGCTTCGCCGGCAGCTCCGCCCTCGCCACGCAGATCAGCCAGGGCGCCCCCGCCGACGTCTTCGCCAGCGCGAACGAGGCGCAGATGGCCGTCGTCAGCGACGCCGGTCTGGCCGCCGGCGAGCCGCAGGTCTTCGCCGCCAACGTGCTGCAGATCGCCGTCCCGGCGGGCAACCCGGCCGGCGTCACCGGGCTGGCCGACCTCGCGCGGGAGGAGCTGGCCATCGCCGTCTGCGCGCCGCAGGTGCCGTGCGGTGCCGCCGCCGAGGACGTGCTCGCCGCCGCCGGCGTGACCGCCGCGCCCGACACGCTCGAGGAGGACGTGCGGGCCGCGCTGACCAAGGTCGAGCTCGGCGAGGTGGACGCCGCGCTGGTCTACACGACCGACGTCACCGCGGCCGGGGACGCCGTCGAGGGCATCGACGTGCCGGAGGCCGAGCAGCGGCCCAACGACTACCCGATCGCGGCGCTCGCCGACGCCCCGAACCCGGAGGCGGCGGCCGCGTTCGTCGAGCTGGTGCGGTCCGACGAGGGGCGGCAGGCGCTGGCCGACGCCGGCTTCCGGGTTCCGTGAGCGGCTCTGCTGACCTGGCCGCTCCGCCGCGCGGGAGCGGACCGTGGGCATGGTGAGGCGCAGAGCGGAACCCGGCGTCCCGGTCCCGCTGCTGGTCCCGGCCGTCCTCGCCGTCGCCTTCCTCGTCCTGCCGCTGGCCGGCCTGGTCATCCGGGCGCCCTGGGGCGAGCTGGCATCCCAGCTGACGAGCCCGGCGGTCGGGCACGCGCTGCGGCTGAGCCTGGTCTCGGCGACGGCCGCCACCGGGCTCTCCCTCGTCCTCGGCGTCCCGCTGGCCTGGGTGCTCGCCCGCTCCCGCGCGCGCGGCCGGTCGGTGCTGCGCGCCCTGGTCACCGTGCCGCTCGTGCTGCCCCCGGTCGTCGGCGGCGTCGCGCTGTTCCTCGTGCTGGGCCGGCAGGGCATCGTCGGGCGCTGGCTGGACCAGACCCTCGACGTGACCATCCCGTTCACCACCGCCGCGGTCGTCATCGCCGAGACCTTCGTGGCGATGCCGTTCCTGGTCATCAGCGTCGAGGGCGCGCTGCGGGCCGCCGACGCCCGCTTCGAGGACGCCGCAGCCACCCTCGGCGCCGACCGGTGGACGACGTTCCGCCGGGTCACCCTGCCCCTGGTCGCGCCGGGCATCGCCGCCGGCGCGGTGCTCTGCTGGGCCCGCGCGCTCGGCGAGTTCGGCGCCACCATCACCTTCGCCGGCAACTTCCCGGGGACGACGCAGACGATGCCGCTCGCGGTCTACCTCGCGCTCCAGCAGGACCCCGACGCGGCGATCGTGCTCTCCCTCGTGCTGCTCGTCGTCTCCGTCGCCACGCTGTTGCTGTTGCGCGACCGCTGGCTCACGCGAGCGGTCCGGTGAGCCTCCTCGCCGACGTCCGGGTCGACCGCGGCCCGCTGACCGTCGAGCTCGGCCTGGAGGTGGCCGACGGCGAGGTGCTCGCCGTCCTCGGGCCCAACGGCGCCGGCAAGTCCACGCTGCTGCGCGTGCTCGCCGGCCTGCTGCCGCCCGACGACGGCCGGGTCGTCGTGGGGCGGGCGGGACTGGGCCACGACGCGTGGGACGACGTCCCCGCCGGCGTGCACGTCCCCGCCCACGAGCGCCGCCTCGGCA
>NZ_NVPT01000002.1 GCF_002802985.1 Geodermatophilus chilensis
GACAAGCGCGAGTTCGTCTTCCGGGGCACCATCGACGTCGCCTCGATCAAGATCTGGCTGCGGACCCCCGCCAACCAAGATCCGCCAGACACGCCCTAGCGCTGCGGCCCGGAGGCAGCGCGTGGTTGACGAAAATGCCCACGGAGAAGAGCACGGCCCCGGTGAAGAACACGGCCTCAGCACCGAAGGTGACGGTCGCCAGGGCCAGTCCCGCGAGCGCAGGACCGGCGATCCGCGTGATCTCCGAATTCACCAGTAGGAGGGACACCGCACCCGGCACCGCATCCCGCGGGACGATCTCGGCCAGCAATGCCATGCGGGCAGGGCTGAACAGCGCGAAGGCGACCGCCTGCACGATCCCGGCGGCCAGCAGCATCCAGTACCGCAGGGTCCCCGTGGCCTCGGCGACGCCGATCCAGGCGCTGGACAGCGCGAGGAGGAGGATGGCGACCTGCATCACCAGGCGCTTGGGAAGACGGTCGGCTGCCACCCCACCCCATGGTGTGGCCACCAGCATCGCGACCCCAAAGGCCAGCAGGACGCCGCCCAGCGCAGTGTTGGTGCCGGTGAGGTCGTAGGCGAGCCACGTGCGGGCGACGTTCTGCGCCATCACCCCGACGAGCACCACGGCAGCGTTGAGCCAGAGCAGCAGGAACGGACGGATCCGCAGGATGTCGAGGGCGCCCATCTCCGGGGAGCGCCTCCCCCGCGGAGTTCTCGAGGTCGTGATCACGTCTCCTTCTCGTTCGTCTTCGGTCACGGCCTGGCCCCCGGAGACGTGCAGCGGGACGGTTCGGCTCCTGACGCAGTCAGGCCACAGCCGTGGTCAGCGACACGAGTGCGGTCAGGACCAACGTCGACAGCACCACGGCTCGGAAGCGCTCCGGCGGCAACCAGCTGAACAGGCGATCACCGGACCACCACCCCAGTGGAACGCCCAGGGCGCCCGCGACGACCACCGCGGCGATCTCCCGGTCGACGTGCCCGAGCGCTAGGAACGCACCCACGGCCACCAGGTCCTGGACGCAGAACACCACCTGCAGCGTCCCCCGGAAGCGGCGGGGCGGCAGGCGCAGCGCCTGCAGGGCGAGGACGACCGGAGGGCCGTTCATCCCCGTCGAGGTCAGGAGCATCCCGCTGACCACACCCCCGCCGTACTCGGTGGCGATGCCGGCAGGCAGGTGCACTTCGACCAGGAGAAGCGCGACGAGCAGCAGCAGTCCGCCCGCGATCACCATCTCTAGGGACCGCTCGTCCAGCCGGGACAGCAGCAGCAGTCCAAGAGGCATGCCCACCAGTGCGGCGCCGGTGAGCCGGGCGGCGACCGGGCGCTCCACATGCTCGCGCTCCCGATAGGAGGCCGCAGCGGTCAGCACCAGGCCGACCATGGTGGTCGCCACCACAGCGGCGACGGGGTCGAGGAAGACCCCCATCAAGGGCACGGCGACCAGAGCGAGCCCGAAACCGGTCACCGCCTGTGCCGCCGCGGCCAGCGTGAAGATCAGCAACGCGACGGCAGCGACCGCGACGAGCGTCACGCCTGGGCGTAGTCGGGAGCGTGCCGAGGCCAGGGAGCGGCCTCCTCCAGCTGAGCGGCCAGTCGCAGGAGCGGACCCTCCGCCCCCAGGTCGGCGGCGAACTGGACGCCCACCGGGAGGCCGGCATGGTCGGTGCCGAAGGGCACTGACATCGCCGGCAGTCCGGTGACGTTGAAGACGCTGGTGCACAGGGAGTAGGTGGTGCCGTGCTCGTAGATCGACTCGGGGCGAGTCGTGTCGAGGGTCCCCAGCGGCGGCACCGGCTGGGCGACCGTCGGCAAGAGCAACAGGTCGTGGTCAGTGAAGTGCCGGCCCAGCCGCCAGCCGGCCTCCTGGGCAGCGCGGAGCGCCTCGACCATCTGCACCCCGGTGATCGTCCGGCCGTGGTCGAGCAGCATCCGGGTGAACGGTTCGAGGTCGTCGTCGCGCAGCTCCCGCCCCAACTCGCCCAACCGCCGGTCGACGGTGGCGACGAGGCTCGCCGCCATGATTGTGCCCGACGCGGCCATGACCTGGGACGGGTCGTAGTCCAGGGCCACCTCGGTGACCTCGTGCCCCAGGTCCCGGCAGACGTCGGCGGCACGTTCCACGGCAGCCGCGCAGTCCGGGTGGACCGGGATGTCACCCGGGACGGCGGTGGCCCAGCCGATCCGCAGCCGGCCGGGGGGCCGGCCCACGTGCTCGAGGAACGAGCGGTCGGGGGTCGGTGCCCCCAAGGCGTCTCCTGGAACGGGCCCGGCAGCGACATCGAGCAGCAGAGCGCTGTCCCGGACCGTCGTCGTCAACGCGTGGTGGGCCGTGACTGGCGAGGCCAGCGCGCCGGAGTACGGCCAGGTCGACACGCGGCCACGGCTCGGCTTGAGGCCGAACAGGCCACACATGGAGGCAGGGATCCGGATGGAGCCGCCGCCGTCACTGCCGTGCGCGACCGGCACCATGCCGGCGGCCACGGCGGCAGCCGCCCCTCCGCTCGACCCGCCGGTGGAGTGATCGGGGCTCCACGGGTTGCGGGTCGGGCCGTGGAGCACCGGCTCCGTGCTGGCGTTCTTGCCGAACTCCGGGCTGTTCGTCGTTCCGAGGACGACCATGCCTGCGCGCCGGTAGCGCGCTACCACCTCGCTGTCCCGGGCGGCACGGGCCTCGGCGAACAGCCGGCTCCCGCCCGTTCGTGGCAGCCCGGCGACATCGGCCTCAAGGTCCTTGATCAGCGTGGGCACGCCCTGCAGCGGTCCGTCGGGCAGGCCACGGTCCACCTCCTGCAGCGCCTCCTCGAACCGGGTAGCCACCACTGCGTTCAGCGCGGGGTTGCACTTCTCGATCCGGCCGATGGCCTCCTCCACGACCTCGCGTGGCGAGAGTTCACCATTCCGGATCAGCCCTGCCGTGGCGATCGCGTCCCTCGGGTCTTCAGCCACTCGGCTCACCTCTGCTGCACGTCGTGTCGGCCCGGTGCGGACCCTCGCCGCAGGCTAGGTCGCTGCGTCGGCTGCCCCTGCCGGTCTCCCGCTGGCCGGGACCGCCCGCACCGACACGCGGGCTCGGACCGGCGCCCCGGGTCTTCTGGGCTGCCCGCCGGGGATACACGGGTCCCTGACAACGACGGACTGGCCGGCCGCAGGCAGTTGCCAGCGACCGGCCCGTGACCGTTCTCGTCCACGCGCGGCGGGTGCGGCCCGGCCTCTACCGGCCGGCCCGCACGGGCCGCGCTACTCCCAGTACGTCAGGAGCACTCGCCGATCCAGGCGTCCCCGAACAGCAGCATCCCCTCGTTGATCGGCTGGACACCGTGCACGTCCTCCTGCCAGGGGACGAAGGGGGTGACCGGGGACAGCGGCAGCGTCGGAAAGTCCTCCTGGGAGAGCTCCTCGATGGCGGCGAGGATCTCCTGCCGGTCCTTGCCTTCGGTCCCCTGCAGCTCGGTGATCAGCGCGTCCAGCTCCGGGTTGGCGTACCCGCTGGCGTTGGACGCCGACTGGCTGTGGAAGCTGGTGAACAGCCGCTGGAAGGGATCTTCCTCGGAGACCGACAGGCCGGACTGGGACAGGTCGTAGTCCCGGGAGACGAAGACGCGCTGGATGATGTCCGCGGTGGACTGAAGCAGCTCGGTCTCCACGGTGAACCCCGCGTTCTCCAGCATCGCCTGCAGCGCCAGCGCCTGGTCACGGCCGCTGGCCGAGCTGTTGCCGATGTAGCCGATGGTCCCGTCGAATCCGTCGGCCTTGGCCTCCTCTACCAGGGCGCGTGCCCGCTCCACGTCGGTCGGCACCACCTCGACGTCCGGCGCGTGCCACTGGGAGAGCTCCGAGAACACCGCCTTGCTCCCCACGTCCACGCCCCCGTACACCCGCTGGTTGAGGACGGCGGGATCGACGGCGAGGGCGATCGCCTGCCGCACCCGGGGGTCGGCCGCCGGGCGTCCCTCGGCGCTGTTGAGCATGACGACGTTGCCGAGGTTCTGCACTGTCAGGTAGCCCCGGTACCCCGCGTCCCGTGCAGCCTGGACCCGCTCGGGGTCGCGCAGCACCGTGACGTCCGCGCCGTCGGACTCCAGCGTCTCGAACCGGGCGTCGTCGTTGTTGAGCCAGACGAACCGCAGCTGGTCGAGACTCGGGTCGCCACCCCAGTAGTCGTCCCGGGCGTTGAGCACGAGCTCTTCCTGCGGGGAGTAGTGGTCCAGCGTGAACGGGCCGGCACCGATCGGCTGAAACTCGGGGGCCTGGATGGCTGCCGGCGCGACGATCATGCCCATCGCCTGCCCCAGCATCGCGGGGAACGTCGCCCACGGTGTCTTGAGGTCGAAGACGACGGTCGTGTCGTCCTCCGCCCGGACGCCGGCCAGGTTGGGCGCGATGACCGCGGCATCGAAGCCGCGGCTGCTCAGGTACCAGTTCACGCTGTCGACGACAGCCTGGGCGTTCAGCGGCGTTCCGTCGCTGAAGGTGACCCCGTCGCGGAGCGTGACCGTCCACTGGGTCAAGTCCTCGTTGGACGTGACGTCCTCGGCCAGGTGGGGCTCGAACTCCTGGGTTTGCGGATCGTAGCGCACCAGAACGTCGTAGACGGCTGCCAGCGCCGTGCCCCCGGAGTACCCGGTGGCGATCGTCTGAGCCGGGTTGAGGCTGCGTGCCTCCGCGAAATCGGCCAGAGTCAACGTGCCTCCCTCGACCGGGTCGCCGCAGTCCTGCTGGTCACCGATGGTTCCGATGGTCCGCTCGGGCGCCTCCCGGCTCGCGGAGCCGGACGATGCGCTTCCGCTCCCACCGCAGGCGGACAGCATGAGCGCACCGGCGCCGAAGGTGGCGACCAGACGGGCGGTCAGCGTGGTTCTTTTCACGTTCGTCCTCCAAGAGCACGGTCACGCGCCACCGGTCGGATGCCCGTAGGTGGCTGGGTCGCGCCAGCGAAGCAAGGTGATGAGCCCCCCAAGACATCCATCTCGCTGAGTGGAATCACAGCAAGGCATCGGGAGCGATGCCAGGGAGCCGCGGCGATCGCCCTCACCGAGGGGTCACCCAGGCGGCTCCGGACACAGCGGTGCCCCGGTCTGGACGACCGGGGCACCGCTGTGCGTAGAGGCCGGAAAATCCGGCCGGTGGTGGCTCAGGCGACCCCGGAGGCGCCAGGCCCGGAGTTGTGGCAGGCCAGGAAGTGTCCCTGCTCGACCTCCCGCATCTGGGGTTCGACCGCCGCGCACTCCTCGGTAGCCAGCGGGCAGCGGGTGCGGAACCGACAGCCGCTGGGCGGGTTGAGCGGCGAGGGCAGCTCACCAGTGGCCCGCTGCGCGACAGTTCCAGCCTCGATCGGGGGCGGAGTCATGTCTGGCACCGACTCCAGGAGCAATTGCGTGTAGGGGTGTAGCGCGCGCTCGGCCAGGCTGCTGGCCGGCAGCACCTCGCAGACCTTGCCGAGATACATGATCATGATGCGGTCGCTGATGTTCTTGACGACCGCGAGGTCATGCGCAATGAACACCATGCTCAGGCCGTAGCGCTGCTTGGTCTCCTCGAGCAGGTTGAGGATCTGCGCCTGCACCGAGACGTCTAGACTCGACACCGGCTCGTCACAGATCAGCACCTCCGGGTCCAGCATCAGCGCCCGGGCGATGCAGACCCGCTGGCACTGCCCGCCGGAGAGTTCGTGCGGACGGCGCTCCCAGACCACCGCCGGGTCCAGGCCAACCGCGTGGAGCACGGACTCGATCTGCTCGCGGGTGACCTCCCTGCCCCAGATTTTCGGTCCCTCGGCCACGAGGTCCTTGACCTTGCGGCGGGGGTTCAGCGAGGACACCGGGTCCTGGAAGATCATCTGCATCCGAGCCCGGCGCTCCCGGACCGTCTGCGCGTTGAGCCCGGTCAACTCATCGTTCCCCAGCCGTACCGACCCGGCGGTCGGGGGCGGCAGCTGCATTACGGCGCGCCCGGCGCTGGACTTGCCGCAACCTGACTCGCCCAGGATTCCCAGGGTCTCCCCGTCCAGCAGGTCGAAGCTGATGCCGGAGACCGCGTGCACGGTCTGGCCACCCTTGGTGGGGAACTGCACCACGAGCTCCTCGACCGTGAGAATCTGCTCGGCTCCCAACCGAAGGTGCGCGACTCCACTCCCGGCCATCACTGTCCCCCTGCGTTGACTGGGTGGTAGCAGGCGAAGGAGTGCCCTGGGGTGGCAATACCGCGCGTCACGGCGCCGTCCAGCGACGGGGGGGCCAGCGTGCAGTCGGACTGCGCGTAGCGGCACCGCGGTGCGAACCGGCAGCCGATCGGCGGAGCGACCATGTTGGGCGGCGCACCGTCGATCGCCGCCAAACGGACGTGCGGTGGCTGGTCCAGCCGCGGGATGGCTTCGAGCAGCGCCTCGGTGTAGGGATGATGCGGCAGACCGAACAACGCGGCCGCGTCTGCAGTCTCCACCACTCGGCCCGCGTACATCACCGCTACCCGGTCGGCCCGGCCGGCGACGACGCCGAGGTTGTGGCTGATCAGCACGATCGCCATCCCCAGCTCGTCCTGCAGCCGGTCCAGCAGGTCGAGGATCTGCTTCTGGACGGTCACGTCGAGTGCCGTGGTCGGCTCGTCGGCGATCAGCAACGCCGGCTCGTTGGCCAGCGACATGGCGATCACCACCCGCTGTCGCATGCCGCCGGAGAGCTCGTGGGGGTACTGGTCCAGCCGGCGCCGCGGCTCCGGGATGCCGACGAGGTTCAGCAGTTCTGCGGCGTGCGCCTTGGCCTGTGCCCGGTTCATCGTGCGGTGCCTGCGGAGGCTCTCGGTGAGATGCACCCCGACCTTCTTGACGGGGTTGAGCGCGGTCATCGGGTCCTGGAACACCATGCCCACGTCACTGCCCCAGAGCTCCCGCAGCCCGGAGGCACCCAGCGTATGCACGTCCTTCCCCGCGATCAGCACCCGCCCCGAGACCGTCATGGTGGGGCCGGTGCTGTACAGGCCCATGATCGTGCGACCGAGCACGGACTTACCGGAGCCGGACTCGCCGACGATCCCAAGTGTCTTCCCCCGGCCGAGGGTGAAGGAGATGCCGTCGACGGCCTGCACGTCGCCGCGCGGAGTATGGATCTGCGTCCGGAGATCGTCGACGATGAGCACCGGGGACTCCTGCTCGGCGGCCGGCCGGTCCGGGAGCAGGGCGGAGGTGGAGTTCACGACTCTCCCTAGAGCTTCGCCTGGCGCGGATCGAAGCGCTTGCGCGCCTTCTCCCCCAGCAGGTTCAACGAGAACACGGTCAGGAAGAGCACGACGCCTGGTACCAGGACGATGTGCGGGTGCTGCTCGAAGGCGTTGCCCTCGCCCTCGGCGATCATGTTGCCCCAGGACGGCTCCGGAGGCTGGATGCCCAGTCCGAGGAAGCTCAGGGATGCTTCGGCGACGATCAGCACCGAGATCATCACCATGGCGTAGGAGAGCAACGGCAGCAGCACGTTGGGCAGCAGCTCGCGGGTCATGATGCGCAGCCGGCTGGCCCCCATCGCTCGAGCCGCCAGGACGAACTCCCGTTGGGCGAACGTCAGCGTGCTGGCCCGCGCCATGCGGATGATGCTGGGTAGTGCCAGCAGGGACAGCGCGAACGCCAGGTTGCGCAGGTTCGGTTCTAGGACCGTGGCCAGTGCGATCAGCAGGATGAGCGGAGGCACCGCGAGGAGCGAGTTGGTGAAGATGCCGATCACGGCGTCGGTGACCTTGCGGAAAAAGCCTGCGACGATACCCAGCCCCGCGCCGATCACCAGCCCGACCGCGACGGCGCCCAGCGCCACCACCAGTGAGGCGCGAGCCCCGTGGAGGACCCGGGACAGCAGATCGAGGCCGAAGTTGTTGGTGCCCAGCGGGTACTCCGAGAGCAGGTCCGGTCGGGCGAAGACCGGGGCATCCAGCGTGCTCGCGATGTCCTTGTGCTCACCGAGCGGGAGTACCGGTGCGAGCAGGGCGGCCAGGACCAGGAGCACCAGCCAGATGGTGCACAACCAGGAGGTGAGGTCGAACCCCGACCCGAAGCGGCGCCGGAGCAGGCGGCCTGCCCCGACATGGGCGAGGGCGAGGCCGGCCACGACGGCCGTCAGCTGCAACCAGCCGTTCGCGCCCCGCAGGGCCGCCATGCCCAGCCCTGCCAGGGTCAGGCCGAGCACCGTGACCGCCGCCGCACCCGGCGTGGACCAGGAACGGTGCCGCCGGGGCACGGAGGGCCAGGACGCTGCAGCATCCACTGCCTGACCGTAGGCAGGAGGCGTGGACACCTGGGTGATCTCAGACATGGGCCCGCCTGATCCGTGGGTCGAGGACGCCGTAGGAGAGGTCGATGAGTAGGTTGGTGAGCACGTAGATCACCGCGATCACCAGCACGGCTCCCTGCACCATGGTGAAGTCGCCGGTGTTGGCGGCGCCGATGACGAGCGACCCCATTCCAGGGAGCGCGAACAGGTACTCGACGATCACGGTGCTGCCGATCAGCCGCCCGAGGCTGATGCCCAGCAACGTGATCATGGAGAACGACGAGGGACGCAGTGCGTCGCTGAACAGGATGTGCCGCGCTGACATGCCCTTCGCCTTCGCGGCGAGGATGAAGTCCTCCTGCAAAGTGGTGATCAGGTCGTTGCGGAGGATGCGCGTGAACAGCGCCGTCTCGGCCAGCGCGATCACCAGGGCTGGGAGGAAGGCGTGGTACAGGTTGTCCCCGAGGCTCTCGCTGATGCGCACCCACTGACCTCGTGGGAACCAGCCGAGTTGGTTGGCGAACACCATGATGATCAGCAGGCCGGCCAGGAAGCTGGGCACCGAGAGCACACCGAAGGAACCAGCGCTGATCACCCGGTCGACCCGCCCCCCGGCGCGGTGCGCAGACCACATCGCCAGCGGGATGGAGAAGAGCAACGCCATCGCCATGCCCAGGACGGCGAGTTCCACGCTGACGGGCAGAGCGGCGGCGATCCGGTCCAGCACATCGGTGTACGGCGGCACGACGGTCCTCCCGAGGTCACCGGCGACCGCTGAGCCGAGCCAGTCGAGGTACCGCACCGGCAACGCATCGTTCAACCCGAGTTCTTCTCGGACCGCTGCGTACTCCGCCGGTTCGCGCCCCTGCCCGAGGATCGAGACAGCCGGATCGTTGGGAAGCAACGAGACGAGCATGAAGGTGCCGAAGCTGACGATCAGCAGCACCGCTGCGAGCTCGCCCACTTTCTTCAGCAGGATGGGGCCCATCGCGCCCTCCTTCCTTCACACGTCGGGGGTACGGACGACGACGGGGATCCGCGGAACTCCGGGCTCGGACGTCGTCCCCGCTGCCTCGACACGAGCCCTCACGAGCCCGCGGGCGAGCAGCAGGCTTTGCGTCCGGGGACAAGGAAACCAAGCTCCCCCGCCGGCGGCGTGACCCATCCCACTGATCGGTACAGGGGGTGCGGCCGGTACGGCGCCTGACCACCGAAGCCCTGGGTGGCGAGGCAAGTCCCACCGTGGTGGGTATCCCGCTGACCGAGAGCCGGCCCTGGGCCTCTGGAGAGCGTTCCTACCCTCAGCGAGCCATCGACGACGAGGACGGGTATGAGCACTGCGCTGGGCTTTTCGGAACGAACGGTGCTGGTCACCGGTGGCACCAAGGGGATCGGCTTCGAGATCGCCTCGACCTTCCTCGCCGCAGGGGCCGAGGTGGTCGTCTGCGGGCGCACCGAGCCGGCGAGCCTGGCGTCGGCCGGGGGCCGGACGGCGACGTTCGTGCCCGCAGACGTCCGGGACGCGGCACAGGCCCGCTCACTGGTCGGGGCCACGGTGGAGCGGTTCGGCCGCCTCGACGTGCTGGTCAACAACGCCGGCGGCTCACCCGACGCCGATGCGGCGACCGTCTCCCCGCGGTTCGTCGAGAAGATCGTGGCGCTCAACCTGCTCGCGCCCTTCTACGTCGCACAGGCCGCCAACGCGGTCATGCAGGAGCAGGAGTCCGGCGGCGCGATCGTCAACATCGGCAGCGTCTCCGCCCACGATCCGCAGCCGGGTACGGCGGCCTACACCGCGGCGAAGGCCGGACTGCTCGCACTGACCCGGGCGCTGGCCCTGGAGTGGGCACCGAAGGTCCGTGTCAACCACATCACCACCGGCCTGATCCGGACGGAGTCCGCGGCATCGGTCTACGGCGAGGACGGCGGCGCCACGGTGGCCGCGGTGATCCCGATGCAGCGCATGGCCGTGCCGGCGGACATCGCGCGAACCTGCTTGTACCTCGCGAGTGATCTGGCCGGCTACGTGACCGGATCGGATCTGGCCGTGCACGGTGGTGGGGAGTTCCCGGCCCGGTACCTCGTCACGCGCTCCTGACCGGTTCTCCGGATTCCGCCCCGGCCGCCGGACGGCCGGGGCGGAATCCGGAGATCAGTGGAAGCGGACCCGGCCGCCGGAGACCACCGGGCGCTCGCCGTCGCTGACCTCGAACGCTGCCGCCCGGCCGTCCGACCAGGCCACCACGTCCAGCCGGTCCCCGGGGAACACCGGCGCACTGAAACGACCGTCGAGTTCCACCAAGGCGGCCGGGTGCGCGCCCAGGGAACGGGCCAGTGCCAGCGTGCTCGCCGCCAGCGTGCACAACCCGTGCAGGAACGGCCGCGGCTGGCCCGCGGCGCGGGCCGCGTCCGGGTCAACGTGCATGTGGTGGCGATCGCCCAGCAGCCGATAGAGCGCGGCCTGGTTGGCCGCGGTGGCCATCTCGGTGACCATGTCCGGAGCGCCGTCGGGCCGCACCGTGCTCGCGGGACCGCGCTCGCCTCCGAAGCCTCCGCAGCCGGGGGCGAACAGCGCCCAGGTGGCGACGAACGCCTCGCTCTCGACGACGACGTCGAACACCGCCGCCGAGCCCTTGTCCCACACATCGCCGACCCGCGCCCGTAGCTCAAGTGTGCCAGCGCGCGGCAGCGGCGCCAGCACCTGCAGCCGCTGGGAGCCGTGCACCGCCGTACGGACGTCGAAGGCGCCTTGCGACCCGAGCGCATCCGGCGCCCACTGGGCGAGGGTGAGGGCGAAGGTGGGCAGCACCCGCAGCCGCTCCTCGAACACCAGGTCCAGCTCATCGGCGCCAGCACCGACGGCGAGGGCGTAGAGGATCGCGTCGCGCTCGTCCCACGAGACGGTGCGGACGCCGAGCTCCTGCCCGGCCCACTCCCCCGCAGTCCGAGCTCGCGCGGCGCTCACCCGGCGCTCCGGGCGAGGACGGCACCGAGGCGGGTAAGGACGGCGCTCGGACCGCCCAAGGTCCCGGCGAGCTGCTTGCCCCAGAGGAAGTGCCGGTGGACCGGGTAGTCGACGTCCACGCCGATGCCACCGTGCACGTGCTGCACCCGGTGGACCACGTCCAGCCCGCCCTCGCGCGCCCACCAGGCGGCGACCAGCGCCGCGGCCTCGGCGCCCGGGGTGGCGTCGTCGAGATCCGCGACCGCCTGCCAGAGCGTCACCCGCAGCGTGGCGATCCGGATGTAGCAGTCGGCGAGCTGGTGCTGCACCGCCTGGAAGGTCCCCAGTGGCCGGCCGAACTGCTCGCGCTCGCTCGTGTACCGCGCGGCGTACGTGAGGGCACCCTCGGTGACACCCAGCTGGAGCGCGGCCAGGGCGACGGCGGCCTGCCGCAGCACGGTGTCGAGCACACCGCTGCCCGGCGTGCCGAGGACGGAGGCGGGAACGCCGTCGAGCTCCAGGTGCCCGGACCGGTCGTGCGTGGTGGTCTCCGCGGCGGTCCAGGCGACGCCATCGGCGGCTGGGTCGACGACGAACAGCCCGGTGCCCTGCTCGGTGGCCGCGGCCACGAGTACGCCGGCTGCGCCGAACGGCGACGGGACGACGGCCTTGGTGCCGGTCAGCCGCCATGCGTCACCGTCGGGCTTGCCCGCGCACCCGGGCGCGGACGGCTCGACGGGTCCGAACTCCTCGAGCGCCACGGTGAGCCGGGCAGTTCCGTCGACCGCGCCGGGCAGCAGGGCGGCCCGCTGGTCCGGGCTGCCGGAGGCGGCGATGGCGAAGGCAGCAATCACATGCGGCCACACCGGAACCGGGGCGACGACGCGGCCCTGCTCTTCGAGCAGCACGCACAAGGCGCCGAGTCCCAGGCCCGCGCCACCGTCGTCCTCGGGGACGGCGATGCCGAGCAGCCCGGCGTCGCCGAGCGACCGCCACAAAGCTTCGTCGAACCGCAGCTCGCCGGTCTCCACGGCGCGGATCCGGCCGGGCGTGGCCCGGTCGGTGAAGATCTCGCGCGCCAGGTCGCGGACGGCCGCGAGTTCCTCGTCGAGGCTGAAGTCCATCAGGAACCCTTCCGCGGTTTCGGCCGGAGAACCGGCAGGGGGAGCTCGGGGCCGGCGTCGGGCGCGGAGGCGGTCGGGGCGTCGACCCGCCCCTGCACGGCGGTCACGCGGTCCGCCTCGGCCGCGGCAGGCCGAGCCCCTGGGTGGCGACCATGTCGCGGAGGATCTCGTTGACCCCGCCGCCGAAGGTGTTGACGATCCCCTGCCGGGACAGCTGCTCCACCTGGCCGGCGAGCGCCGCGCCGGGCGACTCGGGCCGGATCCGCCCAGCCGCGCCGAGGACGTCGGTCAGCGTGCGCTGGACGTCGATGTGGGTCTCCGTGCCGTACGCCTTGACCGCCCCGGCGTCAGCGCCGGTGAGCGTGCCGTTGGCGACCGCGCTGGTCATCTTCCAGTTCAGCAGCCGCATCGCCTCAAGCTTCGCGTGCGTGCGGGCAAGATCCCGCTGCACCCACGGCAGTTCGCTGGTGCCGTTTTCCCGGGCCCAGTCCCGCACCTGCTCCCAGAGCGCGATCATCCGGCCGCCGAGCGCGGCGAGGCCGATCCGTTCGTGGTTGAGCTGGGTGGTGAGCAGACTCCAGCCGCCGTTGACCTCGCCGATGACGTTCCCGGCCGGGACGCGGATGCCGCTGTAGTAGGTGGCCGTGACCTGCAGGCCGCCGACGGTCTGGATCGGGCTCCAGGAGAAGCCGGGGTCGCCGGTCGGGACGATGAGGATCGAGATGCCCTTGTGCTTGGGGGCGTCGGGGTCGGTGTGGGCCGCCAACCACACATAGTCGGCGGTGTTGGCGCCGCTGGTGAAGATCTTGCTGCCATCGATGACGAACTCGTCGCCGTCGCGCACGGCCCGCGTTGTCAGCGAGGCGAGATCGGTGCCCGCTCCCGGCTCGGTGTAGCCGATGGCGAACACGATGTCGCCGGCCAGGATGCCCGGCAGGTAGCGCTGCTTCTGCTCCTCGGTACCGTGCGCCATCAGGGTCGGACCGACGGTGTTGACCGTGACAAACGGGAACGGCAGCCCGGCGCGTTGCACCTCGTCGAAGAACACGTACTGCTCCTCGACCGAGCGACCCTGGCCGCCATACTCGACCGGCCAGCCGATGCCGAGCCAACCGTCCTCGCCCAGCCGCTTGACCACCTCGCGGAACCGCGGCCCGCCCACGCCGGCCTCGCCGACGCGGCGGCGCTCGTCCTCGGGCAGCAGCGTCGTGAAGTACCCCCGCAGCTCGGCGCGCAGCTCACGCTGGGCGGCGGTCTCCCGCAGGTCCATCGATGCCTCTTCTCTCAGAGTGGGCCCGCTCAGGGCAGGAAACGGAGCCGGCCGGCAGCGGCGAACTCCGCGCGCAGCGCCGTCTTGTCCGCGTCGGTCATGAGGGCGTAGACCGGCTCGCCACGGCCAGCCCAGCGGTACACCGGGTCGGCGGTGCGCCAGCCCTCGGCCTGCATCTCCTTCTTGCGCAACTTGCCCGAGCCGGTCGTGGGCAGCGCGGTCGAGACGCGCACGAAGCGGGGAACGCCCTTCGTGCCGAGGTCGGCCTGCTCGGCGAGGAACGCCGGCAGGTCCAGGTCGTCGAACGCGGTGTCCTCGGGCAGCTCGAGCGCAGCCATCACCTGGTCGCCCGAGCGCGGGTCGGGGACGGCGAAGACGCCGGCGGCCAGCACCTGCGGGTGCCGGCGCAGCACCCGCTCGGTGAGCAGCGCGGAGATGTTCTCGCCGTCGACCCTGATCCAGTCACCGGACCGGCCGGCGAAGTACAGGTAGCCCTGCTCATCGACGTAGCCGAGATCGCCGGTCCAGTACCAGCCGTGGCGGACCCGCTCGGCGTCGGCGGCCGGGTTCTTCCAGTAGCCCTCGAAGGTGGCTGCTCCGGCCTTGTTGACCAGCTCCCCGATCGCCTCCTCGGCGTTCAGCACCCGGCCGTACCGGTCCTGGCGGGCCGGCGGGCAGCCCTCCCCGGTCTCGGGGTCGACGATGCACACGCCGTCGTGCGCCGGGCGGCCGAGCGCGGCCACCGGCCCCTCGGGGTCGAGCCGGACGAGGCCGGCGCCCTCGCTGGAGCCGTACCCCTCGTAGAGCTTCGCGCCGAAGCGCCGCTTGAACTCCGCCTGGTCCTCGGGCGACGCCTCGGTGCCGAAGCCGTGGGTGAGCCGGTTGTCGGCGTCGTCGGGCTGTTCGGGCGTGGCAAGCACGTAGCTGATCGCCTTGCCGACGTAGGTGAAGTACGTGGCACCGTGGTCGCGGACGTCGGGCAGGAAGCGCGACGCGGAGAACTTGGGGGTGAGTGCGACGCACGCGCCGACGGCCAGCGACGGCGCCCACAGCGCCATGAGCGCGTTGCCGTGGAAGAGCGGCATACAGCAGTAGCTGACGTCGTCGCGGTCGATGTCGTACTTCGCCGCGTTGGTCCGGCCGAGCCACGCCAGCCGGCCCTGCGAGCAGCGTGCCGCCTTGGAGGCGCCGGTGGTTCCGGAGGTGAACAGCAGCAGCATCTGGGTCTGCGGGGTGATCCCGGGGTCGCGCACCGGCTGGGCGTCGAGGCCGGCCAGCCGCTCGGCATAGGCGGGGTCGTCGACCAGCAGGAACCGCTCGCGGGGAACCCCGACGTCCAGGCCGTCGAGCAGAGCCAGCCCGGCCCGGTCGGTGACGATCACCTTGCAGTCGGTGTGTCGCACCTCGGCCTCGAGGTACTCGCCGCGGCGGGTGGAGTTGATGCCGACGACCGATGCGCCGGCGAGCGCGGCGCCGCCCAGCCAGAAGATGAACTCGGGCACGTTCTCGAGCAGGATGCCGACGTGGAACGGGTCCTCGGTGCGCAGCTCACGGGCGAGCGCTGCGCGGACCGCGCTCTCGTGAACGACCTGGGCCCAGCTCCACACCTGCTCCCGCGTGCGCAGGCCCGGGCGTTCGTCATCGGTGTGAGCCAGGAGGAGGTCGGCGACGGTCTCCGTGTAGGGCGACGCGGACAGCGGCGTGGTCACGCGCTGGTCTCCACCGCCGATACCGCCTCGGCGGTCTCGGCCGGCGCCGTGGTGACCGCCGGTGCAGCATCGGCGAACGGGCTGGGCCGGCCGGCGTCGACCAGGACGCACCGGCTGCCCCGGTAGATCGTCGTCATGCACTTGTTGTTGTGGTCACACAGGGACCGGGTGCGGGGCTCGGCCTGGATGCGGTTGATCAGGTCCGGCTCGCGGAGCAGGGCGCGACCCATGGCGACGAACTCGAAGCCCTCCGCCATCGCGGTGTCCATGATCGCCCGATCAGTGATGCCGCCGAGCAGCACCATCGGCAGCGAGATCTGCGAGCGGATCTGCCGGGCGTCCTCGAGCAGGTAACCGTCGGTGTAGGGATAGGCGTGCAGGAACTTCTTGCCCACCAGCTTGATGCCGGTCTTCAGCGGCTCGGGCATGACACCGGCGAACTCGCGCAGCGGCGCGTCGCCCTTGAACAGGTACATGGGGTTGAGCAGCGAACTGCCGGCGGTGAGCTCCAGTGCGTCGAGCGAACCGGACTCCTCCAGCCAGCGCGAGACGGTGACGGCCTCGTCCAGCCAGAACCCACCGGGCACGCCGTCGTCCATGTTCAACTTGGCGAGGATGGCGATCCGGTCGCCGACCGCGGCGCGCACCGCCCGCATGATCTCCAGCGCGAACCGGGCCCGGTTGGCCAGCTTGCCGCCGTACTCGTCGTCCCGGTGGTTGATCCGGGGGCTGAGGAACGAGCTGGCCAGGTAGTTGTGGCCCAGGTGCACCTCGACGGCGTCGAACCCGGCCTCGACGGCCATCCGGGCGGCGTGCGCGTGCGCCTCGACGATGCGGGCGATGTCGGTCTGGCTCGCCGGCTTGGTGAAGCTCAGCGTCGTCTTGTGGAAGTGCCGGCTGGGCGCCAGCGCGGGCAGCCCGTTGGCCTTGGGCGAGGCGACCGGACCCGCGTGCCCGATCTGGGCGGAGACCGCCGCGCCCTCGGCGTGCACGGCTTCGGTCAGCTTGCGCAGCCCGGGCAGCGCCTCGGGCCGCCACAGGATCTGGTGCCGGTCGGTCCGGCCCTCGGGGGCGACCGCGCAGTAGGCGACCGTCGTCATACCGACGCCGCCGGCTGCGTACGCGACATGGAAGTCGATGAGCTTGTCCGTGACCAGGTTGTCGCGGCTGAGACCCTCGTAGGTGGCGGCCTTGATGGTGCGGTTCCGCAGCGTCACCGGGCCCAGCCGGGCGGGGGCGAAGACGTCGGGCGTCTCCGATCGCGGGAGGGGGGTGAGGGTCACGGGCGGTACCTCCACGAGATCTTCGGCAACCGGTTGGCGGCGGTGCCGGGACGGCAAACCGGCTCGGCACGGCGACGCTAACGAGGCCCGCGGCCATGGACCGGCGGCGATCCCGCTGATCGGGAGGCGGACGGACGACGTCGACCGCCCGCAGGGCACGGTGCCCTGCATCACAGTCCGTCCCGCTCATCGGGAACACTGATCCACGGGCTCGGCCGCTGGTGAGGATGGCGGCGCACCAGCCCTGTCCCCGAGGCCACCGGAGCGATGATGACGACCTCCACCGACCCCCAGGCCGCCGCGCTCGCGGTGATGACCGGGCTGACCGGCCCCGGTGGGCCCTTCGAGCTGGCGCGCGAGGAGGTCCTCGGCGCCCCGATGACGGTGTTCAAGAATCGGGCGAGGTCCCTCGGAGAGGTGCTCGCCGCCTCCGTCCAGCACGGCGAGCGCGATTACCTGGTCACCGCCGACCGGCGGATCACGTTCGCGCAGCACGCCGAGCAGGTCGCGTCGCTGGCCCGCGTCCTGCGCGAGGAGCACGGGGTGCGCCCCGGCGACCGGGTCGGCGTTCTCGCCGCCAACGGCCCCGAGTGGATCGTCAGTTTCTGGGCGACGGTGTCCCTGGGCGCCATCGCCGTCGGCTACAACTCCTGGTGGACCCCCGCCGAGATCGCCTACGGCCTGGAGGACACCAGCCCGAAGGTGCTCGTCGCCGACGCCAAGCGGCGCGCGTTGCTGCCGGAGGACCACGGCATCACGGTCCTCGGCGTCGAGGACGACCTCCCCCGGCTGGTCGCCCGGCACCCGGGCGAGCGGCTGTCCCCCGTGGAGGTCGCCGAGGACGCCCCCGCAGTCGTGCTCTACACCAGCGGCACGTCAGGCCGGCCCAAGGGCGCGGTGCACTCGCACCGCAACCTCACCTCGGTCATCGAGTTCCACCGGCTGAACGACGCGCTGGCCGTCGCCTTCGGCGACCCCACCGACCCGCGCGACCGGCGATACCTCCTGTGCCTCCCGTTGTTCCACATCGCATCCCTGCACAACTTGGCCGTCCCACGGCTGGCGACCGGCAGCACCGCAGTCATCCACCAGGGCGCTTTCGACGTGGACCGCGTGCTGCGGCTGATCGAGCACGAGCGGGTCACCCACTGGGGCGCCGTGCCGACGATGGCCTACCGGCTGCTGCAGCACGGCGACCTGTCCGGGTACGACCTCTCCTCGCTGACCGCCTTCTCGCTGTCGTCGGCGCCCTCGTCGCCCGAGTTTCAGGACCGCCTGCGCCGGGCGCTGCCGGTGGCCCAGCGTGCCCTGGTCGACAGCTACGGGCTCACGGAGTCCTGCACCGCCCTCGCGGTGGCCACGGCCGCGGACCTGGCCGAGGCACCCGGCACGCTCGGTCGGCCGATCGCCACGGTTGAGCTGGAGATCCGGGACGAGAGCAACCGGGCACTGCCGGAAGGCGCCGAGGGTGAGATCTGCGTGCGCAGCCCGTACAACATGCTCGGCTACTGGAACGCCCCCGAGGCGACGGCGCGTTCGATCGACCCCGACCGGTGGATGCACACGGGGGACATCGGCACGCTGGAGCAGGGCCGTGTGCGGCTGAGCGCCCGGCGTTCGGACCTGATCATCCGGGGCGGCGAGAACGTGTACCCGGCCGAGGTCGAGGGAGCGCTCGCCGAACACCCGGGTGTGCGCGAGTGCATCGTGGTGGGCCGACCGCACGACGAGCTCGGGCAGGAAGTGGCAGCCGTGGTGGTCACCGACCCCGCGCAAGCGGTGACGGAGACGGAGCTGGCCGCCTTCGTCGGCGCCCGACTGGCCTACTACAAGGTGCCCACCTCGTGGCGGATCGCCTCCGAACCGCTCCCCCGCAACGCGACCGGCAAGGTGATCCGGACCCGCGTCGAGATCTGAGCGGCCGGCGCCGGTAGTCCCGCCTACGACAGGATCGGCGCACCGGTGCGCCGATCACCGTGCACACCCGTCCCGGCAGCGGCCAGGGCTCGGCGGTCGCGGCCGTACTCGGCGACGAGGGTGTCAACCGGCGGCGGGTAGTGCCGGAACATAGCGGTGACACCACGGACGTCGAGCACCTGAGCGAGCTTGCCGACGGGGGGTCCTGTCGGGGATGGATCGGTTCGGCATCTACCTGGAGACTTTGTTCGGGGACCAGGCCGGCACCGTGGTCCAGATGTGCCGGCGCGGCTACGCCGGGAGCATGGTCCTCTCCACGACGCCGCCTGCTACTGCGACGCGGTCCCCCCGGAGCTCGCGCCGATGTTCCCTCGTGGCACTACACCCACATCCACGAGGAGGTGCTGCCGTATCTGCGGCAGCAGGAATAACCGACGAGCAGATCGAGACGATGCTCGTGGTCAACCCGCGCCGGTAGTTCGAGAACATCGGCGGCTACTGACGCCACCCTCCGGATCGCACCGCGGCCGCCGTGGTACCGGCCGAAACGACACGAGAGCCGCCGTGCAGCCACCGGAACCGGCCTGCACGGCGGCTCTCGCGGTTGCACGGCGGCTCTGGCCGTGTGTCAGGCGGGCGCCCCGATGTCACCGCCGTGCTCGAGCGCATCGCCGAGCTCCACGCTGGTGGCGTCCGCGCTGCCCAAGGTGAAGGCCACCTGACGGCCCCACAGGAAGTAGCGGTGGATCGGGTAGTCGATATCGGCCCCGATCCCGCCGTGCAGATGCTGGGTGGCGTGGACCGCGCGTAGCCCGCCGCGGGAGGCCCACCACTTGGCGACGAGGGCAGCCGCCTCGGCCTCCTCCTCCCGACCCTGGTCCATCAGCCAGGCCGCGCGCTGGGTGCTGAGCCGGATGCTCTCCGTGTCGAGGTAGGCGTCCGCAGCGCGGACGGCCACCGCCTGGTTGGTCGACAGCGGCCGCCCGAACTGCACCCGCTCCGAGGTGTACCGGGCGGTCATCTGCAGCGCCTCGGAGCACACACCGAGCTGCACGGCCGCCAACGCCACGCGGGCGCGGCGGCGGGTCCAGCGAGCTATCTCGGCACCATCCCCGGGCAGCACCCCGTCGTCGGACACGACGACGCCGTCGAGAGCCACGGCGGCGTAGTTTTCCCGGCTGGTGACCTCGAGGGGGCTGACCGTCACTCCCGGGAGATCCGTGGGGACCAGCACCACGGCGGTCTCCCCCGACGGCAGCCCGGCTGGGACGAGAACGGCCGCCGCCACCCCAGCCGCAGGGACGGCTGCCAGGTGACCACTCAGCCGCAGCGACCCTCCGTCCTCTTCGGCCGTGACGGTGACTGCACGGCCGGTGGGCGGATCGAAGGCACCGCTCAGGACTACCGAGCCGTCCAGGAGGCGGGGCAGCCACCGTTCGACCTGCTCGCGCGTACCGAAGTGCGCGATCGGCAGGGCTGCGGTGGCCAGGGCCGCCCACACCGGCACTGGGGCCACCCGGCGTCCCTGCTGCTCGAGCAGCGTGACCAGCCCAAGCATGCCCATCCCGGCACCGCCGGCCTCCTCGGGCAGTGGGATGCCCAGGACACCGGCGTCGGCGAGGACCCGCCACAGCTCGCGGTCGTAGCCGCCCTCGTCGGCCTCGACCGCCCGGACCCGCTCCACCTCCGCCCGGTCCCCGAAGATCTTCTCGGTCAGGTCGCGCACCGCGACCAGGTCGTCATCCAGCTCGAACTGCATCGTCAGTTGCTCCCACTCCTGGCCGGTGACTTCTGCTCCTCGCGGCGGCGGGCGGCCAGCGTCATACCAAGGTTCTTGGCCGCCACGATCTCCCGCATGACCTCGTTGGTGCCCCCACCGAAGGTGTTGTTCTGTGCTCTGCGGGCAAGGGTCTCCACCCGTCCCTGCAGCACGGCACCGGGGCTGCCGGGCCGCAGCAGGCCCTGGGCGCCGAGCACCTCCTGCATCTGCCCGTAGGCGGTGACCACCGCCTCGGTGCCGAAGATCTTGGCCGCGGCGGAGTCCCCGCCGCCGAGGGTGTTGGCGGCGACGTCGGCGACCAGCCGGAGGTTCATCAGGTCGGCCGCGGACAGCAGCGCGTACACCTCGGCGAGCGTGCTGCGCACCCACGGCACGTCGTAGAGGCGGCCGGTGTCGGTCCGCTCCGCCTTGGTCCAGGCCAGGACCCCGGAGAACAGCTCGTTCGCGATCCCGCCGCGGGCGGCCAGCGCGACTCGCTCGTGGTTCAGCTGGGAGGTGATCAGCGGCCAGCCGGCGTTGAGCTCGCCGACCACGTTGGAGATCGGCACCCGGACGTCCTCGTAGTACGTGGCCGACGTGCTGATGCCACCCACCGTGTGGATCTCCGTGACCGAGAAGCCGGGCGCGGAGGTGGGCACGAGCACGACCGAGATGCCCTTGTGCCGAGAGGCGTCAGGATCGGAGCGGACCGCCAGCCAGATCCAGTCGGCGTAGACGCCCGCGCTGGTGAAGATCTTGTTCCCGTTGATGACCAGCTCGTCGCCGTCGACGTCGGCCCGCGTCTGCAGGGAGGCGAGGTCGGTGCCGGCGCCCGGCTCGGTGTAGCCGATGGCGAAGATCAGCTTCCCGGACAGGATCTGCGGCAGGAAGAAGTCCTTCTGCTCCTGGGTGCCGTACTTCATCAGCGACGGGGCCACCGTGTTGAGCGTGACCAGCGACAAGGGGGCGTTAGCCCGGATGACCTCGTCGTAGAACACGTACAGGGCCTCCGGGTCCTCGCCCCGGCCGCCGAACTCCTCCGGCCAGCCGAGACCGAGCCAGCCGTCGGCCCCCATCTGCTGGTAGATCCGGTCGAAGGTCGGACCGCCCTCGGTCTGGTCGACCAGCTCACGGCGGTCCTGCTCGGTGATGACCTCGGCGAAATAGTCGCGCAGCTGTCGGCGCAGCGCCTTCGACTCCGGGGACAGGTCCAGCTGCATGGGGAGGTCGCTCCTCGCGAGGGGGTAGGAGTGCGGGTCGTGGGCGCGGGCTATCGGGGCAGCCCGAGAATCCGCTGGGCGATGACGTTCAGCTGGATCTCGATCGTGCCGCCGCCGAAGAGCACCGAGGGCAGCGCGATGTGGTCGCGCGCGTAGTCGGCCGCCGGGTCGACCGACGGGGCGGTGAGCGCGCCCACCGGACCGAGCAGCGTGAGCAGCGCCCGGGAGCCGTCCCGCTGCGCGATGGCGTTGTAGACCTTCTGCACGCTGATCTCCGCGCCCGGCTGCTGACCGGACAGGCGGGACAGGACGCTGCGGAGGTTGAGCGCCCCCAGCGACATCTCCCGGGCGGTGTTGCGGCCCAGCACCCGGACCGCCTCCTCCCGGCTGGTCGCGTGGGTGCCCTCGGCGATCAGCTGCCTGACCAGGCGCGCGCCCCCGTGGGCGAGCATGTTGCCCATGCTCAGCCGCTCGTTGGCCAGCGTGGTGGTGGCCAGCTTCCAGCCGTCGCCGGGCTCGGCGAGCAGGCAGGCGTCGGGCACGAAGACGTCGTCGAGGAAGACCTCGTTGAACTCCGAGAGCCCCGTGGCCTGGCGCAGCGGCCGGACGCCGACACCGGGCGAGCTCATGTCGACGAGGAAGTAGGACAGCCCCTTGTGCTTGGGCGCGTCGGGATCGGTCCGGGCCAGACACACGCCCCAGTCGGCCTCGTGGGCGCTGGAGGTCCAGACCTTCTGCCCGCTCAGCGACCAGCCGCCGGCCACGCGGGTGGCGCGGGTGGTCAGCCCGGCCAGGTCCGAGCCGGCACCCGGCTCGCTGAACAGTTGGCACCACACGATGTCACCGCGCAGGCTCGGCGCCAGGAAGCGCTCCTGCTGCTCCGCGGACCCGTGGGCGAGGATCGTGGGCAGCACCCACTCGCCGATGATCGTGGTCGCCGGCGTCAGGCCGCGGCGGGCGTACTCCTGCGCCACCACGGCCTGCTCCTCGGGCCCGGCGTGCAGTCCGTAGGGGGCCGGGTAGTGCGGTGCCACCAGCCCTGCCTCGGCCAGCCGCGCCTTGCGCGGGCCGCCGCGCGCGGAGGCCCAGCCGGTCTCGGACACCGGGTCGGGGGGCAGCGTCAGGACCTCGTCGAGCACCTGCCCCACCTGGGTCCGCAGCTCGGGTAGGTCGTCCTCGTCGATGAAGGAGAAATCACGGTCGGTGGCCAGGGCGGCCTCGCCCAGCTGCCTCGCCCACCGTTCCTCGGTGCCGCTCAGCGAGGCGATGCTGATTGCCCGCCGCCAGTACAGGTGGGCGTCGTGCTCCCAGGTGAAGCCGATGCCGCCGAGCAGGGTGACGCATTCCAGGGCCGCGTCGATGCCCAGTGGCAACGCCGTCAGCGCCGCCTGGGCGGCCGCCAGCCGCTGCTGCTCCGGCGGCTGGGACACCGCCCGGGCGGCGTCCCAGGCAGCGGCACCGGCGAGCTCGGCACGGACCAGCAGCATCGCCGCCTTGTGCTGCACCGCCTGGAAGCTGCCGATCGGCTTGCCGAACTGCACCCGGGTGCGCACGTGCTCGACCGCCGTCCCCAGGCACCAGCCGGCGAGGCCTGCCGCCTCGGCCGCCAACAGGGCGTTGGTCGTGACGTCCACGAGATCCGGGGCGGGAGCGGAGAGGACGTCGCCGGCGCCCACCCGGTGCTCGGAGAGCTCGAGCCGGCCGACCGACCGGGTCAGGTCCGTGCCTGCCTCGGTGCGGACCGTCGCCGTCGTGGCTTCGGCGAGGCGGAACCAGAGCGGCTCGCCGTCCGAGCCCTCGGCACGGACGACGACGACCTCCGCACCCGGCAGGCCGAGGACGGGGGCGGAGGTGCCGGTGACGGTCCAGCCGTCCGGGTCCTTCCCGGCGCGCAGGCCGGCACCGGTGACCAGCGACCCGGTGGCGCCGTCGCCGAACGCCTTGAGCAGCTCCGCCTGCGGGCCGTCGTCCCCCGCGCCGGTGACCACGGCGCTGGTGAGGACCGTGGGCAGGTACGGCCCCGGGACGAGCCCTCGGCCGAGCTGCTCGACCACCACGGCGAGTTCGGCCAGCCCGGCGTCGGCGCCGCCGTGCTCCTCCGGAAGGTGCAGGGCGTGCAGGCCCTGGCGCACCAGCGCGTCCCAGAAGGCGGGGCGGCCTCCGGCGGCCCAGCCGTCGAGCGTCGCGCGGGTCGTCTCCATCGGCGCGGCCCGCCGCGCGAACGCGGCGACGGACTCCGCGAGGGCGCGCTGGTCGTCGGTGATCGGGAGAGGCACGAAGACTTCCTTGGTGTCGAGGTGTCGAGGCGGGTCAGACGCGCTCGATGAGCAGACAGGTGGTCGCCGCCGACGCGCAGATGGCCACCATGGCGACCGAGCGGTCACGGCGTTCGAGCTCGTCGATCGCGGTGGCGATCAGCCGGATGCCGGTCGCGCCGGCGGGATGGCCGAGGGCGATCGCCCCGCCGTTGACGTTGAGCCGGTCCTCGTCCACGCCGTGGACGTGGGCGAAGGACATGGGGATCGAGGCGAACGCCTCGTTGACTTCGAACAGGTCGATGTCGCCGACCTTCATGCCGGTGCGGTCGAGCAGCCTACGACCGGCCTCCACCGGACCGTCGAGCATGAACTCCAGGTCGCCGCCGACGACGCACTGCGCCAGCAGCCGGGCCCGGGCGGGCACGCCGAGGGCACGGGCGCGGTCCTCCGACATGAGCACCGCCGCGCTGGCCCCGTCGGAGACCTGGGAGGAGGTGCCCGCCGTGTGCAGGCCGCCCTCGACCGTCGGCTTCAGCCGGGCCAGTGCCTCCGTGCTGGTCTCGCGCAGCCCCTGGTCCCGGCCGACCACCTGCGCGGCCCCGCCGTCGGCCCCGGGCACCTCGACCGGGATCACCTGACGGGCGAACCGGCCGTCGTCCCAAGCTGCGCGGGCCCGCTGCTGCGACCGCAACCCGAAGGCATCGAGGTCCTCGCGGGTGAACCCGCGTCTGCGCGCGATGCGGTCCGCGGCAGTGAACTGGTCGGGCAGGTCGATCCACCAGTCGGCCGGCCGGGGGGTGTCGAAGCCCAGCCCGACCTTGGCCATCAACGGCACGCGGGACATCAGCTCCACACCGCAGGCCATGCCGACCTCCAGCGCGCCGATGGCGATCTGGCCGGCCAGCAGCTGCACGGACTGCGCGGCGCTCCCGCACTGCGCGTCGATCGTGGTGCAGCCGGCCTCCGGCGACAGTCCCGCGTGGGTCCAGGCGGTCCGCGTGATGTTGCCGAACTGCTCGCCCACGGGGGACACGCAGCCGCCGATGACCTGCTCGACCAGCTGTGGGTCCAGCCCCAGCCGGTCGAGCACTCCGCGCTGCGCCCGGCCCAGCATCTGTGCGGCGTGCAGGCCGGACAGCCAGCCCTGCCGCCGCCCGAACGGCGTGCGGGCGGCGTCGACGATCACGGGCTTCATGCGGAGATCTCCTCGCGTTGCCATGCCTGCGCGTCCAGTCCGCGCACGGTCAGGTTCCACTCCCGGATCAGGTCCAGGCTGACGCCGGTGCGCCCGGTGACGTCCTCCGCGCAGTCGCACAGCGCGGTGACCGCCTCGACCATCTCCTCCAGCGACTCCACCTGGTCGGCGCCGAGCGTCTCCCCCACCAGTGCGGCGGCCCCCTCGCTGAGGACGGCGGACCGCGGCTCGACGGTGTTGACCCGGATCCCGCTGTCCGAGAGCTCGGCGGCCATCAGATTGCTGAGCCGGTTCAGGGCCGCCTTCGACGCCGCGTAGACCCCGATCGTGGAGCCCGGTGGACGGAGGTGGAACGGCGGATCGGCCGACAGTCGGGCGCTGGCGCTGGAGACGTTGACGATCCAGCCCCGGCCGGCTTCGCACATCGAGGGCAGCACCGCCTGCATCAGGTCGACCGGGGCCTGGACGTTCACCTCGAAGGTCAGCCGGCGGCGACGCAGCGGGAAGTCGGCCAGCGGCTGGTAGATCGCGGCCGCCGCGTTGTTCACCAGGACGTCGACGGGGCCGCCGAGCAGGTCGACCGCGCGGGGCACGATCGTGGCGCGCGAGTCGGCGTCGGCCAGGTCGGCGACGACCACCTCGATCCGCGTCCCGTAACGGGAGAGCCGCTCGGCGGTGCCCCGCAGGCTGCCGGCCAGGTGGTCGTGCCGCTCGAGCGTGCGCGCGGTGATGACCACGTCGGCCCCCTCGGCGGCCAGCCGCTCGGCGACGCCGGCGCCGATGCCGCGGCTGGCACCGGTCACCACCGCCCGGCGGCCGGTGAACCGCCGGCTCACCGGTACCGCGTGGTGAACCGGTGGATGCTGTGGGTGATCCGCTCGACCTCGGCGTCGCCCAGGCCATGGCTCATGCCAAGGGTCATGCCGCGGGCAAAGACGGCGTCGGCCTCGGGAAGGCCGGCCTCCGGCTGGCGGTACTCGACGCCGGCCATCATGGGGTGCCGGGTGACGTTGCCGCTCCAGACGGTGCGGGTGTCGATGCCCTCGCCCTCGATGAACTCCTGCAGCTCGCTGCGGGTGAAGGGGGCCTCTGCGTTGATCATTACCGGGTAGCAGAGCCAGGCGGTGTCCAGCTCCGGCGTCTCCACGGGGGTGGTGAAGAATTCCGGGTAGGTGCCGTAGGCCGCGGTGTAGGCAGCGAACAGCTCCTTGCGGCGCTTGTAGTTGGCCTCCAGCTTGTTCAGCTGCACGACCCCGTAGGCCGCGCCCAGCTCGGAGGGCTCGAAGTTCCACGGCAGGACGTCGAAGATGAAGTCGTTGTCGTAGTCGACGCCGTCGAGGTTCTCCCGGAAGACTCGCCCGGTGCCCGTCGTCCCGAACAGGTTCGGCTCCGACCGGCGGCCCCAGCGACGCAGCAGCAGCGCCCGGTCGCGGGACGTCTCGTCGTCGACCATGACCATCCCGCCGGTGCCGGCGCAGGTGATGATGTGCGCCATCGAGAAGCTCGTGACGCTGATGTCGGCGCGCGCACCGGTCGGCGTCCCCCGCAGCGTGGGCCCGAGTGCGTCGCAGGAGTCCTCGATGACCTTGAGCCCGTGCCGGTCGGCGACCCCGCGGATGATGTCCCAGTCCGGACAGTTCCCGGCCAGGTTCGGGACGAGGACCGCCCGCGTCCGCTCGGTGACCATCGCCTCGATGGCGGCCTCGTCGATGTTGAACGTGTTCGGGCGGACGTCGACGAAGACGGGGACCAGCCCGGCGCGCACGATCGGCGCCACGTCGGTGGAGAAGGTCAACGGCGAGGTGATGACCTCGCTGCCCTCGGGCAGGTCGAGCAGCTCGACGGCCAGGTAGAGGCCGGAGGACCCGGAGTTGCACATGACGCCGAGGGCCTTGCCGCTCAGAGCGGGCACCCGGGTCTCCATCTCGTGCACGTTCCTGCCGATGCGCAGGCCCTGGTGCCCGCTGCGCAGGACGTCGACCACGGCCTGGATCTCTTCCTCACCGTGGGTGGCGCGCGCGTAGGTGATGCGGTCGGTCATGAGAGCTCCTGGAGGGTGGGGAGGGGCGTCAGTGGTCGGCGCTGAGGACGAGGGCGCTGTGCGGCACCGGCGACCCTCCGGTCACCAACACGGTGTTGACGGACTTGGCCGGCTGGTTGACCGAGGTGCCGCGGACCAGCCGGACGCCCTCGGCGATGCCGTTGACGCCGTGGATGTAGCCCTCGCCGAGCTGGCCCCCGTGGGTGTTGACCGGCAGGCGGCCGTCGAGCTCGAGGTTGCCGTCGGCGATGAAATCCTTGGCCTCGCCGCGACCGCAGAAGCCGTACTCCTCAAGCTGCAGCAGGACCATGGGGGTGAAAGCGTCGTAGAGGATCGCCGCGTCGATCTGGTCGGGGCCGACGCCGGCCTGGTGCCACATCTGCCGGGCCACCAGCTCGACCTCGGGCATCCGGTCGATGTCCTCGCGGTAGTAGCTGCTCATCGAGATCTGCTGCGGGCCCACACCCTGGGCGGCGGCGGAGATGACCGCCGGCGGGTGCCGCAGGTCCCGGGCCCGCTCGGTGCTGACGATGACCAGCGCCTGGCCTCCGTCGCTCTCCTGGCAGCAGTCCAGCAACCGCAGCGGGTCGGCGATCATGCGCGAGTTCTGGTGGTTCTCGAGGGTGATCGGCCGCTCGTAGAACCAGGCCTTGGGGTTGTTGGCCGCGTGCTTGCGGGACAGCACCGAGATTCGGCCGAAGTCCGCACTGGTAGCGCCGTACTTCTGCATGTAGAGCCGCGCCAGGAACGCCTCCTGCTGGGCCGGGGTGAGCAGCCCGTAGGGGTTGATCCAGTTGCGGTACTCCTGGTCGGTGTTCGCGGTGTAGGCAAACGGCGGCGGCCCGGCCCCGAAGCGGTGCCCCGAGCGCTCGTTGAAGGCCCGATAGACGACGACCACGTCGGCGACGCCGCTGGCCACCGCGAGGGCGGCCTGCTGCACGGGGGCGCACGCGCCGCCGCCGCCGTGTGGGATCCGGCTGAAGAAGGTCAGCTCCGGGATGCCGAGCGCGCGGGCGACGGCGATCTCCGGGTTGGTCTCCATGGTGAACAGCGCGAACCCGTCCACCTCCTCGACGCCGATCTGGGCGTCGTCGAGGGCGGCGAGCACGCTCTCGCAGGCCAGCCGCCACTCGCTGCGCCCGGAGTTCTTGGAGAACTCCGTGGCACCGATGCCGGCAATCGCGGCCTTGCCGCTGAACCCGTCCTCCGTCATCGTGCCTTCCCTCCTGTCGGGACCAGCGTCACCTCGGCGGTCACGTGCACGCCGCGTTCGTTGGCACCGAGCACCTTCAGCGTCACCGCGTCGCCGTCGACGCCGGTGACCTCGCCCGTGAGGCGCATGGCGTCGCCGGGAAAGTTCGGGACACCCAGGCGCAGCGCGACACGGGTGATGCGGGCCGCCGGCCCGGACCAGTCGGTGACGTACCGGTCGACGAAGCCGTTGGTCGAGTTGATGCTCATGAAGATGTCGGGGGTGCCGCGTTCCTGGGCCTTGCCCGGGTCGTGGTGCACGTCCTCGAAGTCCTGCGAGGCGATCGCGGTCGCCACGATCGTCGACCGGTCCAGCGGCAGCTCCAGGACCGGCAGCGCGGTGCCCACCCGGACGTCGGGGAAGCTCATGCCGCACCCCCGGAGGGTCGGTGCAGCTGCGGGAGGATCTCGCCGTGCGCGTGCTCGGCGAAGCCGACCTCCAGCACCATGCCGATCTCCAGCTCCTCGTGCGGGATCCCGGCGACGTCGGCGACCAGCCGCGTGCCCTCCGCCAGGTCGACCAGCCCGACGGCCAGCGGGTACTCGAAGGCGGGGTCCGGGGGGTGGTGGATGACCGTGTAGCTGTGCAGGCTGGCCCGGCGGCTGGACTCGACGGTGTCCCACACGAAGGAGCGGCACCGCGGGCAGGACGGCGCGGGGGGGTGGCGCAGGGTCTGGCACTCCCCGCAACGCTGGATCTCCAGCCGCCCCTCGCGGGCGGCGGCGAACCAGAACTCGTTGTCCTGGGTGACGGTCAGCCGCGGCACGGCGGTGCTCGGGGCGTCCTGACTCCGGTCGCTCATGCGACGTCCTCCTCGGCTGCCGGCTGCGTGGGCCTGGGCTTGAAGCGGAGAAGCCGGAACCGCTCCTCCACGAGGAGGTCCCCGGCCTGGTCCACGTACTTCTTGTGCAGGGTGAGGAAGCAGCCCTCACCCAGTGCGGTGCGCTTGACCGGCGAGATGAATTCGATCGTGAAATGGGCGGTGACGTGGTCGCCCGGGCGCAGCTCGCGGTGGTAGTCCTGCTCCACGTTGGTGGCGACCACCGAGGTGTAGCCCGCTCGGTCGAGCAGGTTCATCAGCCGCGAGTACGCGAAGTCCTCGACGGCCCCCTCGGCCCGCAGCCGGTGGATCTCCCGCCACCGCCGGTAGCCGGCCATGACCCACGTCGAGATCATCGCCGGGGGGCAGACGATCCCCTCGCGGCCGGTGGCGCGCGCCGCGGCGTCGTCGACGTAGACGGCGTTGTGGTCGTCATGCGCCTCGACCCAGTTGCGGATCATTGCCTTGTTGACGGCGTACCGGGCCACCCGCGGCGGCTCGGCCTCCAGGCCGACGAAGCCGGCCAGCTGCGCGGCGAGGTCTGACTGCTCCTGCACGCTCCCTGCGGTCACGCCGTTTCCTTCCGCTGACTTGAGCAAGCGCTTGGTAAGCTAGCCTCGGCCCCGTCGGCGGAGCGCCGGTGTCCCACTCCGCGGGACCAGCTCGCCGGCCGCCGCTGGACCGCACCGAAAGGGGCCGCTCGTGGTCGACGACCCAGCGCCGAGCGCCGGCATCCCCGGGTCCGGGGACCGGCGCGCCGCCATCCTGGCGCGCTCCGCGGAGCTGTTCGCCACGCGTGGCGTGACCGCCACCACGGTGCGGGACATTGGCGAGGCCGCCGGCGTCCTGTCCGGCAGCCTGTACCACCACTTCCGGTCGAAGGACGCGATCGTGGGCGAGGTGCTGGCCGAGTTCATGGCCGACGTGCAGCACCGGTTCGCCGAGGTGGCGCGCCGGTCCCGGACACCGGAGGAGACCGTGCGCGGGCTGGTGCACGCGACGCTTACCGTGATCGAGGAGCACCCGCACCCGACGGCGATGTACCAGAACGACCGGCAGTACCTACGCGAGCGCGGCCTGCTCGAGCCGGTCCGCAGCGCGTCCCGCGCCGTGCGGGACCACTGGCTGAAGGCGCTAGAGGCGGGATCGCCGACGGCACCTTCCGCGGGGACGTACCATCCGAGGTCTCCTACCGCGCCCTGCGCGACACGCTCTGGGCGACGACGCACTGGCCGAATCGGGAGGAGTTCACCACCGCCGAGTTCGCCGACCTGCTGACCGGCCTTTTCTTCGACGGCCTGCGCCGGCCCGCCGGCTGACCGGCCCGGCGGGTACGCCGGGCCGCCGCTTACCGCGGCCGAGCCAGCTGCTTGGCGATGAAGAGCCCCTCCGCGCTGACGCGGACCTCGCCGTCGGCGGCGATGGTGCCTACGGCCCGGATCTTGCGTCCGTCGACCGCGACCTGGCGGCCGGTGACGGTAAGCGGCTGGAACAGCGGCGTGGTCCGGTGGTAGCGCAGCGTCAGCTGCGCCGTCATCCCCGACGGGCCGGCCCAGTGGTTGGCCACGCCGAGCGTGTGGTCGAGCAGCAGGGCAGAAATCCCGCCGTGCACGAAGCCGGGTGGGCCCTGGTAGGGCAGACCCAGCGTGGTGGTGCCCTCGATGGCGCCGTCGTCGCGGCCGGTCAACGTCAGCGGCGGGGCGATCGCGTTCTCCGGCCCGGTCACCGGGTCGTGCCGGGTGACACCTTCACCGGCCCACATGTCGACCATCCGGTCGGCAATGGGCGGCGCGTGCCCCTCGAGGTGGTCGGCGACGGCGTTCAGGCGGGCCGCCACGTCCTGCATCTCCGCGGCGCTGTTGCCGCCGGCGTGCAGCAGCGCGGCAACCACCCGGCGCGCGGCCGCGACGGCGGCGTCCACCCCGGCGTTGTCCGGGGTCGCGGTGAGCTGCGGTCCCTGCCGGACGCCCTCCGGTCGGGCCGTCTCCGGGGTCACGGCCGCACCGAGGCGGTGCCGTGCGTGAGCACCGGGGCGCCCTCGCGCTCAGGGCACATCGACGCCAGGAGGAGGATCTTCCCGTCCCGCCAGACGCTCGTCCGGATGGACTGCCTCGGGTACAGCGGGCCGGCGAACCGCACCGACAGCCCCGCCAGCCGGGACGCGTCCCCGTCTAGGACCCCGTCGACCAGCGCCTTCGCCAGCAGTCCGCAAGACGCCAGGCCGTGCAGGATCGGCTGATCGAAGCCGGCCTTGGCGGCGAACGCCGGATCGGCGTGCAGTGGGTTGAGGTCGCCGTTGAGCCGGTAGAGCAGCGCGGTCTGCGGCGTGGTCGCGGAGTGCAGGACCACGTCGGGTTCGCGGTCGGGCTGGGACCAGGCCACCTCCTGGCCCGGTTTCCCGCCGAAACCACCCTCGCCGCGAGCCCAGATCTGCATGGTCGTCGTCCACAGCGGGGCGCCCGCGGGATCGACGGCCGCCTGCTCCAGCTCGATGACGGCGGCCTTGCCCTTGTCCCACACGTTCGCCACGCGTGAGCTCACCGTGGCGGCGCCCGAGGAAGGGATCGGCCGGTGCACGGTCAACGACTGCCCGCCGTGCAGGATCCGGCGCAGGTCGATGTCGACACCGGGCATGGACATCGCCATCGGCGGCAACTCACCGGCCGAAATGCCCTGACCGGCGACCATGGCGAAGGTCGGGAGGACCTGCAGGTTCTTCTCGAACGTGTAGTGCAGCTCGGGGTCGACGTCCGCGTGCGACCCCGCGCCGAGGCTGAGGTGGTAGAGCAGCACGTCGCGTGTGGTCCAGCGGGCCTCGCGCACCGTGGGCTCGGCGGACAGCGCCTTCTCGAGGTTGATGGGCACGGCGTCAGATCCGCTCGAGGATGGTGGCCGTCGAGTGGGCGCCGCCCGCACACATCGTGATGAGGGCGGTTGATTTGTCGGTCCGCTCCATCTCGTGCACCGCCTGGCTGATCAGCCGGGCGCCGGTCGAGCCGACGGCGTGGCCGAGTGCGATGGCCCCGCCGTTGACGTTCACCTTCTCCATGTCGGCACCGTGCACCTGCGCCCAGGAGAGCACGACCGAGGCGAACGCCTCGTTGATCTCCACCAGGTCGATGTCGTCGAGCTTCATGCCGGCGCGCTCGAGGACGTGCGCGGTCGCCTCGACCGGTCCGTCCAGGTGGTAGTAGGGGTCGGAGCCGACCATGCCGGAGGCGAGGATGCGCGCCCGCGGTCGCAGGCCCAACGCCCGGGCCCGGTCCTCGCTCATCAGCAGGACCGCGGCGGCACCGTCACTGATTTGCGAGGAGTTCCCCGCGGTGTGAATGCCGTCGGGCAAGACCGACTTCAGCGTGGCCAGCTTCTCGGCGGTGGTCTCGCGCAGGCCCTGGTCGCGGCTGATGACGGCGGTCTCACCGGTCGGCCCCTCGTCGCCCACGACCGGCGCGGTCACCGACACGATCTGGCCGGCGAACCGGTCCTCGGCCCAGGCGCGGGCAGCCTTCTGCTGCGAAGCCAAGCCGAGCGCGTCGGCCTCCTCGCGGGTGATCCCACGCTTCTTCGCGATCCGCTCGGCGGCGGTGAACTGGTCGGGCATGTCCAGCGTCCAGCCCTCGGGGGCGGGGCTGCCGGTGCCCGGCGCCAGGGCGGCGCCCAGGAAGACCCGGCTCATGACCTCGACGCCGCAGCCGATGCCGACGTCGATGGTGCCCGCGGCGATGAGCCCGGCAACCAGGTGCACGGCCTGCTGCGAGGACCCGCACGCGCAGTCGATGCTGGTGCAGGCGGTGGCGTACGGCAGACCGGCGTACAGCCAAGCGTTGCGGGTGACGTTGTTGGACTGCTCTCCGGCCTGGGTGACGCAGCCGCCGACCACCTGTCCGACGGTCGCGGCGTCCAGGCCGGTGCGCTCGATCAACGCCTTCTGCGCGATGCCGAGCAGTTCGGCCGGGTGCACGCCCGTCAGGGCGCCGCGACGCCGGCCGACGGGTGTGCGGACGGCGTCGACGATGACGGCCTCGGCCATGACGTTCTCCTCGGAAGTTCGTGCGGGGACTGTCGACTCGGCTCCAAACTAGAATCGATTCTGTCTCGGCACGACAACCGTCCCGGCCACCGGTACACCACCGGCCCGTGCGGTCCGGCGCGGCGTCGGCATCCGTCCCGGCCACCGGTACACCACCGGGCGTCCGCCTCCGGCGGCGACCTACCCTCCGCCCGCAGCCCGCCCGGCGGGCGCGATCCGATCGTCCGTCACGCGCAGCGGCCGCTTCTCAGCGCGGCCGCTGGAGAAGGAGCAGCCCGGTGAGCGAAACGACCAGCCTGGAGGGCCGCACGGCCGTCGTCACGGGGGCCGGCGCCGGCCTCGGCCGTACCGAGGTGCTGGCCCTGGCCGCCGGCGGCGCGAACATCGTCGTCAACGACGTCGGCTCGGCGGCGCACGACGTCGTCGCCGAGGTCGAGAGTCTCGGCCGCAAGGCCGTCGCCGTGACCGGCGACGTTGGCGACTGGAGCCTGGGCGACCAGCTGGTGCAGGCCGCGGTCGACACCTTCGGCAGCCTGGACATCGTCGTGAACAACGCCGGCATCACCCGCGACACGATGCTGTTCAATCTCACCGAGCAGCAGTGGGACGACGTCATCCGCGTGCACCTCAAGGGCCACGCCTCGGTGTCGCGGGCCGCCGCGGCGCACTGGCGGCAGGCGTCCAAGGCCGCGGGCGGGCCGGTGTACGGCCGGGTGGTCAACACCGCCTCCGAGGCGTTCCTCTTCGGCGCCCCCGGCCAGCCGAACTACTCCGCCGCCAAGGCCGGCATCGTCGCCCTCACCCTGTCCACCGCCCAGGGCCTGTCCCGCTACGGCATCACCGCGAACGCGATCTGCCCGCGGGCGCGCACCGGCATGACCGAGGGCGTGTTCGGCGACGCCGCCGCCGCGGACGGCCTGGACCTGCTGGCCCCCGAGCGCGTGGCCACCCTGGTGAGCTACCTGGGGTCGCCGGCGTCGGCGGAGATCAACGGCCAGGTGTTCGTCGTCTACGGCGACTTCGTGGCGCTGCTGGCGCCGCCCACGGTGGAGAAGAAGTTCACCGCGGCCGACGGCACCTTCAGCGTCGAGGAGCTCGACGAGCAGCTGACCGGCTACTTCACCGGGCGCAGCCCGTACCAGACCTTCGCCGCCTACGACGTCGCCCGGCTGGACACCACCGGCGTGCCGAACCTGGCCGCCTCCCGCTGAGCCCGGGAACGACGAGGGCCCCTGCCGCACCGCGGGCGGGGGCCCTCGCGCGCTCACGGCCATGAGTGCGGGAACGCGGGTCAGAAGACCGAGGACCCGCGCAGGCTGACCTCGGCACCGCCGTCGACGTAGAGCACCTGGCCGGTCATGTGCGTGTTCGCCGGGCTGATCAGCCAGGCCAGCGACGCGGCGATCACCTCCGGGCCGGCGTAGCCGCCCAGCGGCATCGGGACCGCGCGGTCCATGACCGCCTTCATCCGCTCGTCGGCGAACAGCGCCGCGCTCATCGGCGTGCGTACTACCCCGGGCGCGACGGCGTTGAGCGGGATGCCGGCGTCGGCCCACCCGGGCGCGACGCAGGTGCGGCGCAGCCACTGGGCCAGCGCGGCCTTGGACGAGGGGTACAGCTTCTGCGGCCCCTCGCCCATCACCGCCTCGGCCCGGGCGAGGGCCGCCGCCTCGTCGCCGGCCAGGCACGCCGCGACGACCTCGTCGTCGACCGGCTGCGTGCCGGAGATCGAACCGACGACGGCGGCGCGCGGTGCGCGCGCCGCGGCCAGGGCGGGCCGCAGCCCCTCGGCGAGCGCGGTGACGCCGAAGTAGTTGACGCTGATGAGCGCCGGGGAGGGTGCGTTGATGCCGGCGCAGAGCACCAGCGCGTCGAGGACTCCCCCGCACTGCTCGAGCACCCCCTCGACCGCGGAGGCGCGGCCGGTCGCGGCGCCCAGGTCGGCGCAGATGTCGGCGTCCTTCAGATCGATGCCGATGACGGTGTCGCCCGCCTCGGTCAGCTGCCGGGCGAGGGCCTGCCCGATGCCGGAGGCGGCACCGGTGACGGCGATGCGGCGGGACATGAGGTCTCCTGGGTTCGACGGCGGGGATCAGATGTGCGAGCCGCCGTCGACCCGCAGGTCCACGCCGGTGAGGTAGGAGGCGTCGCGGGAGGCGGCGAAGGCGATGGTCGCGGCAATCTGCTCGGGCCGACCGGCTCCCATCGGGGAGGCGATCCGCGAGTAGTACCGCGCGTCCAGGCCCCCCAACCGCACGCCGGCGGTCAGGGGGGTGGTGGTCGAGCCGGGGGAGACCACCAGGACGCGGATGCCGCGGCCGATCACCTCCGAGGCCAGGCTCAACGAGAACGCCAGCACCGCGCCCTTGGTGGCCGAGTAGGCGGTCATGAACGGGTTGCCGTGGCTGGCCGACGACGACGCCGTGTTGACGATGACCCCGCCCTCGGGCAGGTGCTCGAGCGCCTCGCGGCAGAACAGCGCCGTGCCGACGACGTTGACGTCGAACAGCGCCCGCAGGTCCTCGACGGTGAGCCGCTCGATCGGCGTAGTGCGGTGGATGCCCGCTACGTTGACCAGCACGTCGAGCTTCCCCAGCTCGGTCACCGCGCCGTCGACCGCCGCGACGACGGCGGGCTCGTCGGAGACATCGACGACGTACGCGACGATCCGCCCCGGGCCGGACGCCCCGTCGACGGTGCCGGCCAGCCCCGCCTCGTTCGCGTCCACGGCGAAGACCGCCGCGCCCTCGGCGACCAGCCGCAGCGCCGTGGCGCGGCCGATGCCCGATCCGGCGCCGGTGAGCAGCACCGCGGTGTCGGCGAACCGGTCGCTGGTGACCACCGCATCCCTCTCCCGTCGTCCGGCGAGGGCGGAACGCTAACCGGCGAGATCGGCAGGTGCCGACGCCTTCCCGGTCACCGGGAGCTCGGCGTCCGCGCGCGCTGCGCCGCGGCCGGCGAGCAGCAGCCGGCAGGCCACGCGCAGGTCGGCCTCCGCGTCGGGCAGCGAGGTGCGGCCGTTGAGCGCGGAGGTCAGCAGGCCGTACCAGCAATGGATGAGCAGCCACACCGCGGTGACGTCCTGCGCGGTCGGGTGGGTCGCCCCGAGCGCCCGCAGCAGCAGCTCGCGGAAGGTCCGGTCGATGCGCCCGGCGTCGGGGACGTGCGCGGCGTGCGCCGAGTTCTGCGACTGCAGCAGCGCCTGGGCCAGTGTCGGGCGGTGCAGCAGCTGCCGGCTGGCGGTGACCAGCACGTCGTACACCGCGTCCTCGGGGGTCTGTCCGGGGCGAAGCGGCGGCGTCGAGGCGTCCAGGTTGTCGACCTGCTCGGCCATGACGGCGGTGAACAGGTAGGTCTTGGACGGGAAGTAGCGGTAGAGGGTGCCGATGGCGACCCCGGCGTCCTTGGCCACCTCGTGCATCTGCACGTGGTCCAGCCCCTTCTCGGCCGCGAGCTTGGCCGCGGCGCGCAGGATGCGCCGGTGCCGCGCCTTCTGGCTCGGCGAGCTGGGCGCGGCCGCTTCGCGAGCCTCGGCGATCCTGGGCACTGGTCCCTCACGGTCGGTGGACGTCGATGGACGAGGATACTGACCCGTTCCGCTCACCGCGGCCGACCGCCATACCGCTGAGCGGGACCGGACTCCCCGAAGCGGGAACCGCGCCGCTTGAGTGCCGCCCGTCGACATCGCGAGGAGGGCGCACGGGTGAGCAGCACGGCCGCAGGAACGGTTCTGCAGGACAGCGAGCACGACGTCGTCGTCGTGGGATCGGGGGCCGGCGCGCTGACCGGCGCCTACGTCGCGGCGGCGGCGGGGCGGTCCGTCGTCGTCCTGGAGGCCACCGACCGGCTCGGCGGCACCTCGGCCTACTCCGGCGCCGCGTGCTGGCTGCCGGGCACCCAGGTGCAGGAGCGGGCCGGCATCGGGGACTCCACCGAGGCCGCACGCACCTATCTGCGCGCGGTCATCGGCGAGGGCACCGCCGCCCACCAGGACGCCTTCGTGGAGCACGCGCCGGAGCTGTTGGCGTTCCTCGAGCGGAACCCGGCGATCGCGTTCGAGTGGCGCCCCTTCCCCGACTACTTCGCCGCCCCCGGCCGGATGGAGGCCGGCCGCGCGATCAACCCGCTGGACCTGCCGACCGAGGAGCTCGGCGAGCTGGCCGCCCTGGTGCGCCCGCCGGTCGACCGCGACCGCGCCGGCCGGAGTCACTCCCGATCCGGGCCGCTGCGCCAGGGGCGGGCGCTCATCGGCCGGCTGCTGCTGGCGCTCACCCGCGCCGGTGGCACGGTGCGCACGGAGACCCGGATGACCGGTCTGCTGACCGATGACGCCGGCCGGGTCGTGGGGGTCGAGGCACGGACGCCGGACGGCCCGCTGCGGGTGCGCGCCCGATCCGGGGTGCTGCTCGCCGCCGGCGGCTTCGAGCGCAACGCTCAGCTGCGCGCCGAGCACGGCGTCCCCGGCGACGCCGCCTGGTCGATGGCGCCGGCTGGCGCCGCCGGCGGCGAGCCGATCAGCGCCGCGGTGGCGCTGGGCGCGGCCACCGACCTGCTCGACCAGGCCTGGTTCTGCCCGGGAGTACTGCACCCCGATGGCTCGGCCGCCTTCACCCTCGGCTTCCGCGGCGGGCTGATCGTCGACGGGAACGGGCGCCGCTTCGCCAACGAGTCGCTGCCCTACGACCGCATGGGGCGGCAGATGGCCGCCGCGCCCGAGCGGGTCCCGTCCCACCTCGTGTTCGACTCCCGCACCGGCGGGCAGCTGCCGGCGATCGCGCTGCCCCCGCTGCCGGCCGAGGAGCAGCTGTCGGCCGGCACCTGTGTGCGCGCCGACACCCTCGAGGACCTGGCCTGGCAGATCGGCGTCCCCGAGGCGAAGCTGAGCGCCACCGTGGAGCGATTCAACGGCTTCGCCACTCGCGGGATCGACGAGGACTTCCACCGCGGAGAGGACCCCTACGACCGGTTCTTCGCCGCCGGCGACGGCCCGAACCCGTGCCTCGTGCCGGTGGATACCCCGCCGTACCGCGCCGTCCGCATGGTGCTCAGCGACCTCGGCACCAAGGGCGGCCTGCGCACCGACCCGCGCGGCAGGGTGCTGCGCGTCGACGACAGCCCGATCCCCGGTCTGTACGCCGCCGGGAACACCAGTGCCTCCTTGGCCGGGCCGGTCTACCCGGGCCCCGGGATCCCGATCGGGACCGCCATGGTCTTCAGCTCCCTCGCCGTACAGGACATGGCAGGGGCGTCCCTTCTCCAGGAGGACAACGCATGACCGGAAACCACCGGGGCATCGCCGCCCGGGCCGCGGTCGTCGGCGCAGCAGCACTGCTCGTCGGCGCGGGGATGTCGCTACCCGCCGCCGCCGCTCCGCCGTCCGGCCACGGGAGCGAGCAGTCCGTCCCGCAGGGCCAGCGTGGCAGGCTGCTCAGCAGCACTCCGCTCACCACCGCCGCCGCCCTCCCGAGCGCAGCAAGCAACCAGGCGGTCACCTACGTGTCCGGGGGGCGAGGGGCCAGCGGATCGTCGTGTCCGGCGACGGTGTCCCTGCCGAGCACCCCGCCGCCGCCCGGCGGGTGGCCGGTGCTCAGCTGGGCGCACGGCACGACCGGGACGGCGGATCCGTGCGCGCCGTCGCAGGTGACCCCGCAGGCGTCCACCTACGGGTATCTCTCCGGTGTCAACGAGACGCTCGACGACTGGGTGGCGGCCGGTTACGTGGTCGTGCAGACCGACTACGAGGGCCTGGGCACGCCCGGCGGCCACCCCTACCTCAACGGCAGGAGCGCGGCGAACACGGTCGCCGACATCGTGCGCGCGGCGCGCGACCTCGACCACCGGGTGGGCAAGGACTACGTGGTGGCCGGGCACAGCCAGGGGGGTCACGCGGCCCTGTTCGCCGCGGACGACCTCGACCGCCGCCATGACGTGCGCCTGCTCGGCGCGGTGGCCATCGCCCCCGGCGGCTACGACGTGGGCACCGCGACCGGCTACTACCGCCAGCTCTCGTCCTTCCCACGGGAGGCCGCCGTCGCCACGCTGGCGTTCCTGCCGACGCTGCTCCTGGGGGCTGAAGCGGCAGACGCGTCGATCGACGCCGACGCCCTGATCAACGACGCCGCCCAGCCGCTGATCGACGCCGGCCGCACGGGTTGCCTGGCGGAGATCCGCGCGGTGGCCGAGACCGTGCCGCAGGCCGATCCGTTCGTGGCCGAGGCCGACCTGTCCGCGTTCACCGCGTACCTGGAGGCCCAGGAGCCGGAGCACCTCACACCGCAGGTGCCCACGCTGGTCGCACAGGGCACGACCGACGCGCTGGTGAGGGAGCCGACGACCGCGACCATGGTCGACGGGTACTGCGATCACGGGTCGGCGATCAGCTACCACGTGTACGGGGGCGCCGACCACCGGGCGACCGTGCCGGCTTCGTTCGAGGACGCGCTGGCCTTCGCCGACGCGCTGTTCGCTGGAGAGACACCCGCAGCGACCTGCTGACGCCGGCATCCGACGACGCCCCGACCGCGCCGCCGCGGTCGGGGCCTCGTACGTCCGGGCGGTGACTCAGACGAGGTTGTCCTCCACCGCGAGACCGAAGGCGCCCTTGCCGTACAGGGCCAGGGCCCGCTCGACGTCGTTGGCCACGTGGACACTGCCGGCGTGGACGTCGCGCCACGCGCGCTCGATCGGGTTGCCGCGGCGTAGCGAGTTCCCGCCGGCGGTCTTGAACAGCAGGTCGGCGGCGGCCAGTGCGCGCTCGGTGGCCCGCACCTGATCGCGGCGGGTTCGCAGCCGCAGCTCCATGGGGATCTCCTCCCCCACCACGGCCGACCGGTAGAGCTCGCTCATGTTGCGGTCCATCTGCAGCATGGCCGCGTCGATCTCCGAGGCCACGCGGGCGACGGCGACCTGCGCGAACGCGTCCTCGGCGAACCGGCCGCCGCCCAGGGACAGCCGGACCCGGTCGCGCATGGCGCCGATGTAGGAGTCGTAGCAGCCCTGGACCGCGCCGACGAGCGGCGACGCCACCGCCGAGGTGAACACCGCCCCGAACGGCATCTTGTAGAGCGGCCCGGGGTTGACCCGCTGCCCCGGTCCGCGCAGCTGGGAGTGCTCGAAGTTGCGCAGCACCCGGTGCTCGGGCACGAAGGCCCCGGTCACCTCGATATCGTTGCTGCCGGTGCCGCGCAGCCCCATGACGTCCCACACGTCGTGGACGACGTAGTCCGCGCGCGGCACCAGCACGGTGAGGAAGTCCAGCGGCCGGCCGTGGGCGCCGACGACCAGCGCCCCGAGCAGCGCCCAGCCGACGTGGTCGCAGCCGGAGGAGAAGCTCCACCGGCCGGTGAGCCGGTAGCCGCCGTCGACCTCGGTCAGGCGCCCGACGGGCGCGTAGCTGGAGGAAATCAGCGTGTCGGGATCGCTCCCCCACACGTCGTCCTGGGCGCCCTCGGGGAAGAGCCCGAGCTGCCAGGGGTGCACGCCGACGACCGAGGTGACCCAGCCGGTCGATCCGCAGGCCCCCGCCACTGCCCGCACCACCCGGAAGAACGCGGTGGGGTCGCACTCGCTGCCGCCGTACCGCTTGGGCTGCAGCATGCGGAACACACCCGCGTCGACCAGCTCGGCGATCGTCTCCTGCGGTACGCGGCGGATCTCCTCCGCCCGCGCAGCCCGCTCGGCGATGGCCGGCAGCAGGGCCGCCACCCGGGCCTGGACCGTGGCCGCTCCGGCGTCGCTCATCCCGGTTCCTCCTCGCGCGTCGACCCGTGGCACGTCGCCGATGGTGCGCCGGGACGCAGGCTCGTCCCAGCGACCTTTCCGATGAGTGAGACCCGCCACCCCGGGCCGGAGGGGCCGACCTACGTTGCCCTCCGATACCAGGACTCGAGGGGATGGTCGGGCAATGACTGCTGTGCAGGACACGGACGAGATCCGCCGCATCGAGGCAGAGGCGGCGCCGACGCGTTTCGCGCGTGGTTGGCACTGTCTCGGGCTGATCCGCGACTTCGCCGACGGCAAGCCGCACTCGATCCTGGCGTTCGGGCAGAAGCTCGTCGTCTTCCGGGGAGAGGACGGCTCCATCAACGTCCTCGACGCCTACTGCCGGCACATGGGCGGTGACCTGTCGCAGGGCACCGTGAAGGGCAACGAGGTCGCCTGCCCCTTCCACGACTGGCGCTGGGGCGGCGACGGCAAGTGCAAGCAGATCCCCTACAGCCGGCGCGTGCCGCTGCGGGCCCGCACCGCGGCCTGGCCGACCCTGCAGCAGGACGGGATGCTCTTCGTCTGGAACGACCCCGAGGGCAACCCCCCGCCGGCCGACGTCACGATCCCGCGCATCGAGGGCGCGACCAGTGACGAGTGGACCGAGTGGCGCTGGTACTCCACCGTCGTCAACACCAACTGCCGCGAGGTCATCGACAACAACGTCGACATGGCCCACTTCTTCTACGTGCACGGGTCGTTCCCGACCTACTTCAAGAACATCCTCGAGGGCCACACCGCCACCCAGGTGATGAAGGGCCTCAGCCGGGAGGACGTCCGTCCGCCGGCCAAGGAGGGCCAGCCCAAGCTGCTGGGCAACACCTCGGTGGCCACGTACCACGGCCCGTCGTTCATGATCGACGACCTGACGTACCACTACGAGAACATGGACCTGCAGTCCGTGCTCATCAACTGCCACTACCCGATCGACGCCAACAGCTTCGTGCTCCAGTACGGCGTGATCGTCAAGCGCTCCGAGCACCTGCCCGGGGACGCCGCCGAGCAGCTGGCCATCGGCATGGGCGACTACATCCGCATGGGCTTCGAGCAGGACGTGCAGATCTGGAGGAACAAGACCCGGATCGACAACCCGCTGCTGTGCGAGGAGGACGGGCCGGTCTACCAGCTGCGCCGCTGGTACGAGCAGTTCTACGTGGACGTCGCCGACGTCCAGCCGGAGATGGTGGAGCGCTTCGAGTACGAGCTGGACACCACCCGGCCGATCGAGTCCTGGCGCAAGGAGGTCGAGGCCAACCTCGCCCGCCGCGCCGCGGCCGCCGCCGATCAGCCGCAGCCGGCCTGATGACCGTCCGCGCAGACAACCGCTTCCTGGACACGCCCATGCGCGCGGTCGAGTGCCGGCGCTGCTCGGCGCGGGTGGAGGTCCGCAAGAGCAGCTGGCACCAGACCAGTGTTCAGTGGGACGCCGCGGCCACTGCCGCCTGCCACGAGCGCCCACACGCGCAGCCGCTGCCCGGCCCGAACGGCAAGTTCTTCGAGTCCTGCTCGGCGCTGCAGGCCTCCATCCAGGAAGCCGCACTCGGCGGCGCCGTCCCGGTTCCCGACGACGGCTACTGATCCACCGCGACGACCGGATCGGCGAAGTAGCCGCCATGAGGACCATGTGGCGACCACTTCGCCGATGTGGCCGCGCCAGGAGGAGGAACCACGCATGATCGACGCCGCCACCTACGGCCCCTGGGCGGTGATCGCGGGCGGGTCCGAGGGTGTGGGCGCCTCCTTCGCGCACCAGCTCGCCGACGCCGGCATCAACCTGGTCCTGATCGCACGCAAGCCCGGCCCCCTCACCGAGACCGCCGCGGCGGTCCGCGCCCAGGGGGTGCAGGTGCGCTCCCTGGAGCTGGACCTGCTGGACCCCGGGGCGCTCAGAGCGATCCGCGGCGTCACCGACGACGTCGAGGTCGGCCTGCTGGTCTTCAACGCCGGCGCGAACAGCTATGGCCACGAGTTCGTGACCAGCGACCTGGACATGGTGCAGGGCGTGGTGGATCTGAACATCACCGCGCAGCTGGCGCTGACCCACCACTTCGGCGCGCTCATGAAGGAGCGAGGGCGGGGCGGCATCCTGTTGGTCGGCTCCCTGGCCGGCTACCTGGGCACGGCGCACACCAGCGTCTATTCGGCGGCCAAGGCATTCGGCCGGGTCTTCGCCGAGGGGCTGTGGCTGGAGCTCCGCGAGCACGGCGTGCACGTCCTGGAGCTGGTCCTCGGGGTCACCCGCACGCCGGCGATGGAACGGGCCGGGCTGGACTTCTCGATTCCCGGACTGAACGTGGCCGAACCTGACGACGTCGCCCGGGAGGGCCTGGCGCACCTGCCGGACGGACCGGTCTGGATCGCCGGTGGCAACGACGCGACCGCGGCCAAGCGCAGCGGTCCGGACCGTGCCGCCCTGCTGGAGAAGGCCCACGCGGGACACCAGCGCCTGATCGGCCGCTGACCCGGAGACCCACGCGCGTGGTTGCGCCAGAACGGCCCTTTCCGGGTTTCCGGGAGGGGCCGTTCGGTGCCGGGGCCCGTGCGCGGGACGACGTCAGGCGTGCGAGCCGCCGTCGAGGCGGAATGCGGCGGCACCTGAGGTAGGCGCCGTCGGCGGACCGCCAACGGCGATCACCGCCCGCGAGGTCCTCGTCGTCCCGGTTCTCCCGTCCTCGGCTCGGGTGCTGTCACCGGGCCGCCGCGCGGCCGGCGCGGCGCCCGAAGAAGGTGCCGTCACCCAGCGAGGTGCCGCTGATGTAGCCCTCCCCATGGATGCCGGCGCTGGCCCGCCCGGCGGCGAACAGCCCGGGGATCTCCCGTCCGGACACGTCGAGCACCCCGCCGTCCACGGTCGTGTGCAGCCCGCCCAGCGTGAAGCCGGCAGCGCCGGTGCCCTCCCCCGCGCTGCCCCGCCCGATGGCGAAGCCGAGCCGGGGGTCCAGTGCCGCGAACGGGGGCTCCAGCGGCCGGAGCCAGCGCGCGTGCTTGTGGAACAGCGGGTCGTCGCCCCGGGCGGCGTGCCGGTTGTAGACCTCGACGGTCGCCTGCAGTGCACCGTCGGGTATCCTCAACTCGCTCTCCAGCTCGGCGAGGGTCTCGGCGGCGTGGGTGGGCCGCACCCCCCACAGGTCCCGCTCCGGGATGGACTCCCAGCCGGCCTCGTCGACGATCACCCACCACGGCCCCGGCTGGTGCTTGACCGCCGCGGAGCTGAACAGCCCCGGGTAGACGTCCTCGTTGATGAACCGCTGGCCCAGCGCGTTGACCAGCATCCCGCGCACCATGGCGGCCGGGAGCGCGGTCAGGGCGATCTCCACCGAGCCCATCCGGCGGGTGGTGGCGCCCAGCGCGGCGGCCATGCGGATGCCGCTGCCGTCGTCCAGACCGTCGCTGACCTTGCCGTGGCCGAGCAGCACCGGGGCGTGCGCCGCGAGCATCTCCTCGTCGTCGACGAACCCGCCGGTGGTGAGGACGACGCCGCGCCGGGCCCGGTACGCGACGTCGGCGCCGTACCCCCGGGCGGTCACCCCGACCACCCGCCCGTCCTCCACGACCAGCGCCGAGGCGAGGGTGTCGGTCTGGACCGGTACGCCGGCCTCGTGCAGCGCAGCCACGAGCTTGTCCATGATCAACCAGCCGGCGAAGCCCTCGGCCGTGGGCCGGTGGCCGCGCGGCACCGGCCGGGCCAGCTGGTCGTAGGGCCAGGCGTTCTCACCCAGCCACATGAGCCCGTCGCGGGTGGGCGGCATCCATGTGGGCGCGTCGAACAGGGACTCCTGGAACTCGACTCCGAGGGAACGGAACCAGCCGAAGTGGTCGACGCTGCCGTCGCAGTACAGCCGGAGCTTCTCCTCGTCGGCGTGGGGGCCCAGGGCGGCGCGGAGGTAGGCGAACATGTTGTCCGCGTCGTCCTCGAAGCCGCACGCCTGCTGCACCGGCGTGCCCCCGCCGAGGTACAGTTCCCCTCCGGACAGTGCCGAGGAGCCGCCGGGCCCCGATGCGCGCTCGAGCACGAGCACCTCTGCCCCGGCGGCGGCCGCATCGAGGGCGGCCGCCGCACCGGCGCAGCCGAGACCGACGACCAGGACGTCGGCCTCGCCGTCGAACCGCTCGATCGCCGAGGCCGGGACCGGGGCGACCGGGCGGCTCACGCGCGCGGGGTGAAGGCGGCCAGCGGCTCGGAGCCCGACCAGTCGTGGCCCCAGTAGCTGTCGGCGGTGATCTCCTCGGCGGTGTAGGACGTCTCGTCGACCCGCATGCCCTCGCAGCCGTACTCGATGTCCCAGCCGCCGGGGGCGCGCACGTAGAACGACACCATCTTGTCGTTGGTGTGCCGGCCCAGGGTCGAGGAGATGGAGAAGCCCATCCGGTTGACGTTGTCCAGCGCGCGGCCGACGGCGTCGAGCGTGTCGACCTCGACCATGATGTGCACCAGGCCCGGCGGCTCGCCGTGCGGAGCGGGCGCGATCGCCAGGCTGTGGTGGCGGGTGTTGATGCCGAAGAACCGCACCCGTCGCGGAGACCTGCCGCCGCCCAGGCGCATGGCGCCGCGCGGCTTGAAGCCGAGCACCTCGGTGTAGAAGGCGACCGTCTCGTCCGGGCAGGTGGTGGGCAGGACGACGTGGCCCATGCCCTGGTCGCCGGTCACGAACTCCTGCGCCAGACCGGTGATGAGCGGCGAGTGGTCCAGGATCGGGGCGAAGAAGACCTCGACCGGCGTGCCGGCGGGGTCGTCGAAGGCGATCGCCGCCTCCACGCCCCGCTCGAGGCACTCCTCCTCGGAGAGCTCCTTGACCGCGACGCCCGCGGCCTCCACGGCGCGCCCGACGACGGCGAGGGCGAACTGGTCCCGCACCTCCCAGCCCACCGCGCGAACGCGGTCGGTGCCGCGGGGGACGACGACCAGCCGGGCGCGTCGCTCGTCCATCCGCAGGTAGAGGGCATCGGGGTTCGGGCCGCTGCCCACGGCGAAGCCCAGGGCGCCGACGGTGAGCTCGCGCCACCGGTCGACATCGGTGGTCTGGACCTCGATGTAGCCGAGGCCGCGGAGTTCGGTCATGGACGGGTCTCCTGTCGGGTGGTGGGCGTCAGATCATCGAGCGCATCGGGCCGGGGGGCGGCTCGATGCCGAGCTGGGAGAGCGCGGAGACGTGGAAGATCGAGCCGGGCACGTGGATGGCGTGCACCAGGCCCATGTGCGCGTCGCGCCAGAACCGCTGCAGCGGGTTGTCCATCCGCATGGCGTTGCCACCCGAGCGCGCCACGATCTCGTCGACCGCGCGCACGGCCCGCCACGCCGCCTGGGTCTGAGTGCGCCGGCCGAGCGCGCGCTCCTCGAAGGTGAACTCGTGGCCGGCCGCGGCCAGGTCGTACATCCGGGCGGCGTTGTCGAGCAGCGCGGCCCGGGATGCGGCGATCTCGCCGGCGGCCTCGCCGATCGCGTAGAGGACGTACGGGTCGTCCTTCACCTTGGTGCCGGTGATCTGCACGCGGGTGCGCTGGTAGGCCAGGTGGTGGGCCAGCGCGCCCTCGGCGATGCCGATGACCGCGGCGGTGATGCCGAGCGGGAAGGCGCAGGAGAACGGCAGGTGGTACAGCGGGTTGGTCAGCCCGGCGTCCTTGGGCTGGCTGCCGTCGATGAGCTTGGAGTTGTGGATGACGCGGTAGGACGGGATGAACGCGTCCTCGACCACGATGTCCTTGCTCCCGGTGCCCCGGAGCCCGACGACGTCCCAGGTGTCCTCCACGATCTCGTAGTCCGAGCGCGGCAGGATCACGTGGAGGTTCTGCGGCGGCTTGGCGACCTCGCCGTCCTCGTCGCCGAGGAAGGCACCCAGGAAGATCCAGTCGCAGTGGTCGGTGCCCGAGGAGAACTGCCAGCGGCCGTTGAAGACGTAGCCGCCGTCGACCGGGCGGAGCACGCCCATCGGCGCGTACGGCGAGGCGATCCAAGTGTCCTGGTCCTCGCCCCACACCTCCTCCTGCACCCGCGGGTCGGCCATGGCCATCTCCCACGGGTGGATCCCGACGATGCCGGCGACCCAGCCGGTCGAGCCGTCGAGGCTCGCGATCCTCATGACCGTCTCGGCCCACTCGACCGGGTGTGCCTCGGCGCCGCCGTGCCGAGCGGGCTGCAGCATCCGAATTACACCGGCCTCGCGCAGCGCCTTGGTCGCGACGTCGCTCAGCTTGCCGAGCTCCTCGTTGGCCGGGCCCTGCGCGGCGATCTCCTCGGCGCGCTCCTCGACGGCGGCAAGGACGGGGTTCGACATGGGGGATCTCACTTCTTCCCGGCCGGAGCAGAGTTCTTCTCTGCGAGGGCGACGGCGATGTCGATGAGCTGGTCCTCCTGGCCGCCGACCAGCTTGCGGCGCCCGGCCTCGATGAGGATCTCGGCGCCGGAGACCCCGTAGCGCTGGGCCTGGCGGTCGGCGTGCTTGAGGAAGGAGGAGTAGACGCCGGCGTAGCCAATGGTCAGCGACAGCCGGTCGAGCAGGCACTCGCCGTCCATCACCGGGCGGACGACGTCCTCGGCGGCGTCGATGATCTTGAGGGTGTCGATGCCGGTGCGGATGCCGAGCTTCTCGGCGACCGCGACGAAGCCCTCCACCGGCGTGTTACCCGCGCCGGCGCCGAAGCGGCGGGTGGAGCCGTCGATCTGCTGAGCGCCGTTGCGGACGGCGATGACCGAGTTGGCCACCCCGAGGCCGAGGTTCTCGTGGCCGTGGAAGCCGACCTGGGCGTCGTCGCCGAGCTCGGCCACGAGCGCGGCTATCCGGTCGCCGGTCTGCTCCATGATCAGCGCGCCGGCGGAGTCGACGACGTAGACGCACTGGCAGCCGGCGTCGACCATGATCCGGGCCTGCTCCGCCAGCACCTCGGGCGGCCGGCTGTGGCTCATCATCAGGAAGCCGACGGTCTCCAGGCCGAGGTCCCGCGCCAGCCCGAAGTGCTGGACGGAGATGTCGGCCTCGGTGCAGTGCGTGGCGATCCGGCAGATCGAGGCGCCGTTGCCGGCGGCCTCGCGGATGTCGTCGCGGGTGCCGAGCCCGGGCAGCATGAGGAAGGCGATCTTCGCCTGCGTGGCGGTCTTCACCGCCTCCTTGATCAGTTCCTGCTCCGGCGTGTGACTGAAGCCGTAGTTGAACGAGGAACCGCCGAGCCCGTCGCCGTGGGTCACCTCGATGACCGGCACGCCGGCGTCGTCGAGGGCGGCCACGATGGAGCGGACGTGCTCGACGGTGAACTGGTGACGCTTGGCGTGCGAGCCGTCGCGCAGCGAGGAGTCGGTGACCCGGATGTCGAGGTCGGCGCTGTATGCCTTGGCGTCCTCGAACAGGGCCTGCTGATTGAGGGTCATGTCAGTCCTCTCAGCGCGCCGCGGGGACGCGGTCGCCCAGGATCCGGGTGGCGAAGCCCTCGCCGACCGCGGTCGCGGCGGCGGTCATGATGTCGAGGTTGCCGCTGTAGGGCGGCAGGAAGTCGCCGGCGCCCTCGACCTCGATGAAGACCGCGACGCGGGCCATGCCGCCGCTCATCGGGTTCGGGTCGTCGAACTGGGGCTCGGCGCGCAGCCGGTAGCCGGGCACGTAGCCGGCGACGTCGGCGGCCATCGACCGGATCGACTCAGCGATCGCCTCGCGGTCGGCGTCCTCGGGGATGGCGCAGAAGATCGTGTCCTGCATGAACATCGGCGGCTCGGCCGGGTTGAGGATGATGATCGCCTTGCCCTTGCGGGCGCTGCCGATCACCTCGATGCCCCGTGCGGTGGCCTTGGTGAATTCGTCGATGTTGTTGCGCGTCCCGGGGCCCGCCGAGGGCGAGGCGACGCTGGCGACGATCTCGGCGTACGGCACCTCGACGACGCGGGAGACCGCGGCGACGATCGGGATGGTCGCCTGGCCGCCGCAGGTGATCAGCGAGACGTTGGGCGCGTCGACGTGCTCGCCGAGGTTGACCGCCGGCACGACGGCCGGGCCGATCGCGGCGGGCGTGAGGTCGATGGCCTGGATGCCCAGCTCGGCGTAGCGCGGGGCGTTGGCCCGGTGCACGTAGGCCGAGGTGGCCTCGAAGACCAGGTCGGGCTTCTCGTCCTGCGCCAGCAGCCAGTCGACGCCCCCGGCCGAGGCCTCGACGCCGTGCTGCGCGGCGCGCCGCAGGCCCGGGCTGTCCGGGTCGACGCCGATCATCCAGCGCGGCTCGATAAGGTCCGAGCGCTGGAGCTTGTACATCAGGTCGGTGCCAATGTTGCCGGACCCGACGATGGCGGCGGTCGCCTTGCTCGTCGCAGAGCTGGTCACTGGTCTCCCCCGGTGAAGGTCAGGGCCACGGAGCCGAGCCCGGCGAACTCGGCGCGGAAGGTGGAGCCGGCCCGGACGTCGAAGGCCCGGGTGCAGGAGCCGGGCAGGATCACGTGACCGGCCTCGAGCTTCACGCCGAAGGAGGCGACCTTGCGGGCCAGCCAGGCGACGGCGGTGGTCGGGTTGCCGAGGACGGCGCTGGTGTTGCCGCGGGCCACCTCGGCGCCGTCCTGGAACAGGACCGCGTCGATGTCGGCGGGGTCCAGGTCGGCGGGGCGCACCCGCGCCGAGCCGAGGACGACGCCGGCCGAGGATGCGTTGTCGGCGATCGTGTCGGCGAGCCCGATCCGCCAGTCGGCGATCCGGCTGTCGATGAGCTCGATGCTGGGCGCGAGGTACTCCGTGGCGGCCAGCACGTCGTCCTCGGTGCAGTCCTCGCCCGGCAGCGTGTCGCCGAGGACGTAGGCGATCTCAACCTCGATGCGCGGGTAGCAGTACCGGTCGGCCGGGACGGGCTGGTCCTCGGTCAGCACCATGGTGTCGAGCAGGTGGCCGTAGTCGGGCTCGTCGACGCCCATCATCTGCTGCATGGCCGGCGAGGAGAGGCCGACCTTGTGGCCGTGCACGCCTTCCCCGGCGTCGCGGCGGCGGCGGATGTTGAGCAGCTGGATCTCGTAGGCGTCGACGACGTCGATGTCCGCGAAGGTGCTGGTCAGCGGCTGGATCGGCGCACGGTTCCGCTCGGCGGCCCAGAGCAGGCCGGCCGCGGTCTGGCGCTGCGTGGCGGTGAGCATCCGGGGCCTCTCGGAGTCGGCCCGGCGGGGCGCCGGGATCGGTACCAGCACCGTGGCACCGGGCGGAGGGGGCCGGGCCGCACCTCCCGCTCAGTGGGAGGTGCGGCCCGGGGTGACCGGGTCAGCCCTCGTAGGTGATGGAGAGCCGGTCGCTGACCGGGAGCGCCTGGCAGGCCAGGATCAACCCGTCGGCCAGGTCGTTCTTGTCGAGCACCTCGTTGCGCTCGAGGGTCACCTCGCCCTCGAGGACGACGCAGGCGCACGCGCTGCAGGCGCCCTCGCGGCAGGAGAACGGCGCGTCCAGCCCGGCGGCGCGGAGCGCGTCGAGCAGCTTGACGCCCGTCGGCCAGGACACCGTCGACCGCTCGCCGTCCAGCTCGACGTCCACGGTGGTGACCGGGCCCTCGGTGGGCAGCTCCGCCTGGACCACCTCGGCGAACGGATCGCCGGTGAGCGAGGTGAACCGCTCGACGTGCAGCCGGTCTCCGGGCACGCCGGCCTCGGCCAGCGTGGTGACCGCGAGGTCCATGAACGGGCCGGGCCCGCAGATGAACACCTCGCGCCCGGTGTAGGGGGCGGTCAGCGCCCGGAGGCCGGCCGCGGTGGGCAGCCCCTGCACCGACTCCAGCCAGTGGACGACGGTGAGCCGGTCGGGGTGCTCCTTGGTGAGCGTGACCAGCTCGTCGCGGAAGATCACCGAGGACTCGTCGCGGTTGGCGTAGACAAGGGTCACCGCGCCGGCGCCGGCGGTGAGCACCGATTTGAGGATGCTCATGACCGGCGTGATGCCACTGCCACCGGCCAGCAGCAGCAGGTCCTCGTCCAGCGACCGCGGGCAGAACGTGCCCGACGGGCGCAGCACGTCGAGGACCGAGCCCTCGGCCGCGTTGTCGCACAGCCAGTTGGAGCCGTAGCCGCCGACGGTGCGCTTGACGGTGACCTTGAGCCGCTCGGCGCAGTGCGGCGAGCTGGACAGCGAGTAGCAGCGGGCCGCCCCGCCCTCGCGCTCGGACGGCACCCGCACGGTGAGGAACTGCCCCGGCCGGTAGTCGAGCGGGAAGGACGCCGGGTCTTCGGGCTCGAGCACCAGGGAGTGCGCGTCGGCGGTCTCGCGGACGACCTCGACGACCCGGACACGCTGGGGACCGGTGGACATGGGCGGGCTCCTGCAGTCAGGCCGGCTGGCCGAGCGGGTCGGCGGACGGGGTGGCCGGCGCGGTGGCGGCGGCGTGCCGGGCGGCGATGTAGCCGAAGACGATGGCGGGGCCGATGGTGGCGCCCGGGCCGGCGTACTCGTTGCCCATGACCGACGCCGACACGTTGCCGGTGGCGTACAGGCCGGCCACCACGCCGCCATCGGCGCGGAGCACACGGGCGTGCTCGTCGGTGACCAGCCCGCCCTTGGTGCCCAGGTCGCCGACCTCGATGCGGAAGGCGTAGTAGGGCGCCTTGTCCAGGACGTCGATGTTCGGGTTGGGCAGCGTCGGGTCGCCGTAGTACCGGTCGTAGGCGGAGTTCCCGCGGCCGAAGTCGGCGTCGACCCCGGCGCGGGCGAAGCCGTTGAACCGCTCGACGGTGGCTGCCAGCCGGTCGGCCGGGACGCCGATCTTGCCGGCCAGCTCCGCGAGGGTCCCCGCCTTGAACGCGATGCCCGCCTCGTAGAACTCCCGCGGGATCGGCATGCCGGGCAGGATCTGCGCAAACGGGTAGCGCGACCGGGCCTTGGCGTCCATGACGAACCAGGCCGGCACGTGCCCGCCGGCCAGCTGGTCGTGCACGAAGTTCACGTAGGGCGCCGACTCGTTGGTGAACCGCACCCCTTCGGCGTTGACGATGACCGACGGCGGGATGCACCGCTCCGACACCAGCGGGATCACCGCGCCGGCGGGGTGGCGGACCGAGGGCATCCACCAGGCGTCGTCCATGAGGTCGAGTGCGGCGCCGACCTGCTCCCCCGCCACGATGCCGTCGCCGACGTTCTCGCGCGCCCCGGCGCTGTAGTCGGGATGGGCGCCCTCGGGCAGGTACCTCGCCCGCAGCTCGGGGTCGTGGTCGAAGCCGCCGGTGGCCAGCAGCACGCCGCGTCGGGCGGCGACGCGCACCGTCGTCCCCTCACGGTCGACCACGACGCCGCGCACGGCGCCTGCTGCGTCGGTGACCAGCTCGGTCATCGGCGAGCGCAACCACAGCGGGATGCCGGCGTCCTTGAGGGCCATGCGCATGCGGGCGGCCAGGGCGCGGCCGCCGGTGGCCATGTGCCGGCGGCGGACGACGTTGCTCGACACCCGCCAGGCGGCGACCACCGACGCCCAGCGGCCGCGCCAGGTGCGCTTCACCATCGCCAGGTCGTGGTAGTCCTTCGCGGTCACCCACAGGCCCAGCGGACCCTTCATGCTGTTGGGCCGTTGGTACTTCTCGTCCTCGCCTAGTGTGCGGGTGTCGAACGGCTTGGCCTCGATCGATCGGCCCAGCGGACGCCCGCCCTCGAGTTCGGGGTGGTAGTCGGCGTAGCCCTTGGTCCAGGAGAACTTCATCCACCTGCTGCGGCAGAGCAGCTCCATGGCGGCGGGGCCGTGGTCGACGAAGGCGTCGAGGCGGGCGGCGGGCACCCGGCCCTCGGTGAGCAGGTCGAGGTAGCGCCGGATGGACTCACGGCTGTCGTCGTGCCCGTTGGCGCGCAGTGTCGGGTTGTTCGGGATCCAGATGCCACCACCGGAGATGGCCGTGCTGCCGCCGAACTTCCTGCCCTTCTCGACGACCAGCACGCTCATGCCCGCGTCGGCCGCGGCAAGCGCCGCGGTCATGCCGCCGCCTCCCGAGCCGACGACGACGAAGTCGTACTCGGCGTCCCAGCTCCCCGCCGCAGTCATGCCGCGTCCTTGCGGGTCAGGAAGGCCAGGACGGTGGCCTCCCAGGCCTCCTTGGCCTCGATCATGGCCCAGTGCCCGCAGTTGGGGAACACGTGCAGCTCGGCGTCGGGGATCGTGCGCATCGGGATCAGCGCCATGTCCAGGGGGCTGACGCGATCGTCGCGACCCCAGGTGATCAGGGTGCGGGCCTTGATCTTGTGCAGCATCGCCCAGTACGGCGGGGCGTCGGAGTTCCCGGCCGCGGCGTTGCGGGCCTCCATCGCCGTGCGGCCGTACATGCGGCGGGCGCTGGCCAGGGTCTCGGGGTCGGTGGCCTGGGCCCACCGCTCCTCGATCAGCTCGTCGGTGACCAGCGCAGGGTCGTGGACCATGGAGTGCAGCCACCGCACCAGCCGCTCGCGGGTCGGCTCCTCGGTGAACTCCATGAGCAGCTTGATGCCCTCGCCGGGGCCGGGGCTGAAGACGTTGCGTCCGACGCCACCGATGGTGACCAGCCGGCGGATGCGGTCGGGGTGGGCGGCGGCGACCTGCGCGGCGACGATCCCGCCCATCGAGTTGCCCACGACGTCGACCTGGTGCAGGCCCAGCCCGTCGAGGAACCGCAGCACGGAGCCGGGCGCGGCGGCCATCGGGTGCTGGTCGGTCGGGTCGCTGACACCGAAGCCGGGGAACTCCAGCACCAGGCAGCGGAAGTGCTCGGCGAAGGCGGCCAGGTTGCCGCGGTAGTTGCGCCAGCCCGTGACACCGGGACCCGAGCCGTGCAGCAGCAGCAGCGGCGGGCCGTCGCCGGCCTCGTGGTAGCGCAGCACGCCCTGGTCGGTGGCCAGCTCCCGGAGCGTGGACTCGTATGTCGGTGAGGTCATCGGCGGATCAGCTCCAGCGCACACGGGAAGGGTTCGTCGGCGAGCCCGGGCACCGTAGGCAGCCCCGGAGCACGGTCACCGGCGCACGTCCCGATCAACGGGACGCGCGCCCGGGAAGGTCGCCGGGAGGGTCCGGCGCGGCGTCCTCGCGCCCGGCTTCCGCTGACCGGGACCGGCCGCGGGGCGGAGCCGGACGCCGCTCCTACCGTCCTCGGCATGCGGACGACCGAGGCGGTCAGCGACTCCCCTCCGGCAGCGCTGGCGGGGAGCTCCGAGCAGCAGGTGGACCCGGCACCGCCCACGTCGGCCGAGATGCGCCGCGCCATGGGCGCCTTCGCCAGCGGGGTCACGGTGGTCACCGGGATGGACGGCGACGAGGCGGTGGGCTTCGCCTGCCAGTCCTTCGCCTCCGTCTCGCTCGAGCCGCCGCTGATCCTGTTCTGCGCCGACCACCGCGGGCGGGCCTGGCCCCGCATCCGCACCTCCGGGAAGTTCTGCGTCAACGTGCTCGCCGAGGACCAGACCGACGTCTGCGGCCGGTTCGGCTCGGCCCGGGGCAAGAAGTACGAGGGGCTGGAGTGGGATCGCTCGCCCTGGGGCGCCCCCGCACTGCGCGACGTCCTGCTGCGGGTGCACTGCGAGGTGTACGACGTGCACGTGGCCGGCGACCACGACGTGGTGATCGGCCGGGTGCAGCACGTGGAGTCCGGGCCCGAGACCCGGCCGATGATCTTCTTCCGCGGCCGGTTCGGGGTGGACCCCGAGCCGGAGTTCGCGCCGCCGGACTGGGGTTGGGGCGATCGCTGGGGATGAGCGACGACCGGGGCCGGCCCGGACGGCGCTGACCGGCCCCGCGCTCGTCAGAGCCAGTCGCCGTTCTGGCCGGCCAGCATCAGTCGGTCGAGGGTCTGAACCGACCAGGTGGGGCCGGCGTCGGCCGACACCGCGCGCGGGCGGCGGCGGCCGTTCCCCAGGTTCGGGTGCAGCGCCAGCGACACCTGGCGGGCTGCGTCCACGACCAGCGGAGCCACCTTCTCCAGCGGAGTCCTGGCGTCGCCGACCAGCGAGATGCTGGCCAGCGGGCCCTCGGGACCGCGGACGGCGGCTGCCACGCACGCGATCTCCGGGAAGCACTCGCCGCGTTCGAAGGCCAGGCCGCGACGCTGCCGGATTCGGTTGAGCTCCTGGTGCAGGGTGCTCAGGTCGCCGATGGTGCGGCTGGTCAGCCGGCTGATCGCCCGGCCGATCTGGACGTCGACCTGCTCGGGCTCCAGCCAGGCGAGCATGGCCTTGCCCAGCGCGGTCGAGTGGGCCGGTGCCCGGCCACCGACGCGCGAGGGGACGGCGGCGGCGAAGCGGCCGCCCACCTTGTCCAAGTAGTAGACGTCGGCCTCCTCGAGGACCGCCAAGTGGACGACCATTCCAGTCTTGATCTGCAGGTCGTGCAGCAGCGGCGCAGCGGCGACGCGAATCTCCTCGAAGCCGCCGTCCTGACCGCCGAGCCCCAGGGCGCGCCGCCCCAGCCGGTAGCCGAACGGGGTGTGCTCGAGCCAGTTGAGGCGGACCAGCTGGTCGAGGATCCGGTGCGCCGTGGACCGGGGCAGATGGGTGCGCCGGGCGACGTCCTCGAGGGTCAGCCGGGTCGACCGGCCGTCGAAGGCGTCGAGGATGAGCGTCATCCGCTCGACCATCGACGGGGGGAGCTCCGGCCGAGCGACGGAGGGGGCGACGGGCTCGGCGGCGAGAACGGTCATCGGTGACTCCACGCTTCAGAACTGGAATGAATTCCTGTTCCATGGAAGCTACCAGCGAGCTGGGTCACACGGAACACCCCGCGGCTGATCGGTCCCTCCCGTCCCACCGGCGGCCTCCCGATCACCGGGAGGCCGCGCACCGGGGCGCCCGGCCTGCAGTAGCAATGACCGCGGACGGAGGACCGTCGAGGTCCCCGCCGGCCGGGAGGAGAATGCGTGCAGATCGGGATCGTGAGCCCCGTGGTGACGCTGGTGCCGGGAGCCCACTCGCCGTGGGAACGCAGCGCCGGCGTCCAGGAGCTGGGACTGGTCGCGGAAGCCGCCGACCGGCTGGGCTACGCGCACCTCACGTGCAGCGAGCACGTCGCCGTCCCCACGGACGTCGCGGAGACGCGCGGTGCCACGTACTGGGATCCGCTGGCGACCTTCGGTCACCTGGCCGCCCGCACCCGGCGGATCCGCTTCGCCACCCAGGTGCTGGTCGTCGGCTACCACCACCCCTTGGAGATCGCGAAGCGCTACGGGACCCTCGACCGGGTCAGCGGCGGCCGGCTCACCTTGGGCTTGGGCGTGGGCAGCCTCGAGGAGGAGTTCGCGCTGCTCGGCGTTCCGTTCGAGGAGCGCGGCCCCCGGGCCGATGACGCCATCGCCGCCCTGCGCGCTGCGCTGTCCCGCCGGGAGCCCGCCTACTCCGGGAAGTTCTACGACTTCTCCGGGTTCGTGGTGGAGCCGCACGCCGAGCAGGAGCGCGTGCCGCTGTGGATCGGCGGCCGCACGATGAAGTCTCTGCGGCGTGCGGTGACCGTCGGTGACGGATGGGTGCCGTTCGGGCTCTCCTTCGACGAGATGCGCGACATGCTGGCGGCAGCCGGGGTGCCCGACGGCTTCGACGTGGTGCTCTCGGCCGGCCGGGCACTGGACCCCATCGGGAACCCGGACCGGGTGCGGCACGCGCTCGACCGTCCCCGCGAGGCCGGCGCGACCACGGTGAACGTGGCACTGGCCGCCGACTCGGTCGGCCACTACTGCGAGCAACTGCACGCGCTGGCCGAGCTGGCCGGGCTCGACGTCCGGACGACGGCGTGAGCCCGGACCTCGAGGCACGGGTGGCCGCCCTCGAGGAGCGGCTGCTTCGGCTCGAGGACGAGCGGGCGGTGGCCCGGGTGGTCGCCGCCTACGGGCCGCTGGTGGACGGCGGCGACGCCGAGCGCGTCGCCGAGCTGTGGGAGCCCGCCGGCGTGTACGACGTCGACGAGCTGCTCATGACCGGCCGCGCGCAGATCGAGGCCATGGTGCGTTCCTCGGCGCACCAGGGCTGGATCGCCGGTGGCTGTGCCCACGTGGTCGGCCCGCCGCACGTCACCGTCACCGGCGACGCCGCGGTCGCGGTCTGCCACTCGCTGATGGTCGTGCACCAGGACGGGGTGTTCGTCGTCCGTCGGGCGACGGCCAACCGGTGGCGGCTGCGCCGGGGCGCCGAGGGCTGGCGCGTGGTCGAGCGCACCAATCGGGTGCTCGACGGCCGTGACGAGGCGCCCGAGCTGCTGCGCGACGGCGTTCGATGACCGCATCTGACGAGCGGGCGATCGAGGACGGCCTGTACCGCGTCGCCGCGGCGCTGGACGCCCGTGACTGGGCTGCGCTCGGGTCCGCGTTCACCCCCGAGGCGTGCGGTTACGGCGCGGCAGGACGGGACGCGATCGTGGCGCGGGTGCGGGCGCACCTGGGCGGGTGCGGACCCTCCCAGCACCTGCTCGGCAACGTACGGGTGAGGGTCGACGGGGACACGGCGTCGTCGCTGACCTACGCGCGGGTCCACCACGTCGGCGTCGGCGATCGGGCCGGCTCCTTCTACGAGTGCATGGGTGAGTACAGCGACACCTGGGCGCGGACGGCGGAGGGCTGGCAGCTCACCGGCCGCCGGTTCACCGTGACGATCGAACTCGGCGACCGCTCGGTGCTGCAACCGGGCTAGTCGAAGTTGGCCTGCCCGCCGTCGAGCGGCACGGTCGCGCCGGTCAGATAGCGCAGGGCCGGACTCACGATCGCGACGACGGCGCGGCCGATGTCCTGCTCGCAGTCGCCGATGTAGCCCAGGGGGATCGTCCTGGCGAACGCCTCGGCCTCCCCCGGGTTGGCCTCCACCCAGCCGGCGAGCCCCGGCGAGAGCGCGTGGGGGGCGATCGCGTTGACCCGGATGCCGTCCGGGCCCCACTCGTCGGCCGCGGCCCGCGTGAGTGAGCGGATGGCCCACTTGGCCGAGGCGTAGGCGCCGTAGGTGGACAGGTCCCAGCGGACCGTCGAGGAGCTGACCAGGTTGACCACGTTCCCGCGCCGCTCCTTGAGGTGGGGGTGCGCGGCCTTCATGAAGGCAAAGGTGGCGAACGGACCGCTGACGAAGCCGCGCTGGAACTTGCGGTCGCTCATCGACAGCAGAGGGCCATAGGCACCGACGTAGGCGTTGTTGACCTGGATGTCCAGGCCGCCGAACGCGGAGACGACGTCGGCGACGACCGCCGGGATGGCGTCAAGGTCGGTGACGTCGCACTCGACCGCCTCCGCCTTCACGCCGCGGGCGCGCAGCAGCTCGGCCGTGGCCTCGACCTTGGACAGGGTCCGACCCAGGACGGCGACGTCGCAGCCTTCTGCGGCGAGCGCGAGCGCGATGCCCTGGCCCACGCCCTGGCCCGCACCGGTGACCATGGCGACCTTGCCCTCGAGGATGCCCACGCCGCCATCGTGCGACGCGGTCCCGCAGTCGTCCGGCGGAACTCCCGCTGACCGGGAGTCGGCCGCCTCGTGATCCCTGCCCGCGTATCCACCTGTCCGGGTGGAGCTCGACGCAGCTCCCAGGCGCGGTCGTGGACGGGCAGCGGGTACCTATGTCGACCCGGTGGCGGCGGCCGAGCAGGCGACCTGTGTCGGGACGGGACGCCGGGGTACGGACCCTCACCATGCCGAACAAGCAGGTGTCGACCGGAGACATGGTCGTGCGCGGCGTTGTCGCAGGAGTGGCCGGAACCGTCGTCATGACCACCTTCCAGAAGCTGGTGGAGATGCCGCTCACCATGCGTGGGGACAGCTACGCCCCCGCCGACTTCGCGGAGAAGGTGACGCCGGTGCGCGCCAGCTCTCCGGAGGGTCGCCGACGCCTGAACTGGGTCACCCACTTCGCGCTCGGGACCATGTGGGGCGCGGCCTACGGCATCGCTGCCGCCCGTGGCGTGCGCGGTCAGAAGGCCGTCAACGCCGTGTTCAGCGTGGTCTACGTCGGGGACGTAGCACTCAACACGGCTCTGCGGCTGTACCGCCCGCTGCAGTGGTCGCCGAAGGACGTGGTCATCGACGTCTTGGACAAGTACGTGCAGGCCCAGGGCACCGGTGCGGTGTTCGACCGCGTCCTCGACCCGGCGAGGTAGGTGAGCCGGCCACCCTCACGGTGGATAGCTGAACGTGCGGGCAGCAAATCACACATTGCTGCCGAACTCTCAGCCGCTGATGGCCGCGAGTCCGACGCATCCGGGCGTGCTCAGCTGAGGCGCTCGAGCACCATCGCCATGCCCTGTCCGCCCGCGGCGCACATGGTCTCTAGGCCGATCGAGCCGTCGCGGGCGCGCAGACCGTTGAGCAGCGTCACCGTCAGCCGGGCGCCGGTCATGCCGAAGGGGTGGCCCACGGCGATCGCGCCACCGTGCGGGTTGACCCGCTCCACGTCCAGTCCGAGGTCATCGACCGAGGGCAGCACCTGCGCGGCGAAGGCCTCGTTGATCTCACAGACGTCGACGTCGGCGGCGGCCATGCCGGCCAGCGCCAGGGCGCGGCGCGAGGCCTCGACCGGCCCCAGGCCCATGATCTCCGGCGACAGCGCACTCACGCCGGTCGAGACGATCCGGGCCAGGGGCTCGATGCCCAGCTCACGGGCACGGACGTCGCTCATCAGCACCAGGGCGGCCGCACCGTCGTTGAGCGGGCAGCAGTTGCCAGCGGTGACCGTACCGTCCTCGCGGAACACCGGCTTCAGCGAGGACAGCGCCTCGAGCGTCGTCCCCGCGCGCGGGGTGTCGTCGGCCGAGACCACGGTGCCGTCAGGCAGCGTGACCGGGGTGATCTCGCGGGCGTAGAACCCGTCGGCGATCGCCTTCTCGGCGCGGTTCTGGCTCAGCACCGCGAACTCGTCCTGGGCCTCGCGAGTGACCCGCCGCAGCCGCGCGACGTTCTCCGCCGTCTGCCCCATGGCGATGTAGGGGTCCGGCAGCAGCCCGTCGATCCGCGGGTCGGACCAGTCGCCTGTGCGCTCGGCGGAGTCGGAGAACCGCGGGTTGCGGGTATCGGGCATCCCGTCGGACTTGCCGAACGCATACCGCGACACCATCTCCACGCCCGCGGAGACGACGACCTGGGCCTCGCCGGCGCGGATCGCATGCACGGCCATGCGGGTGCTCTGCAGCGAGGAGGCGCAGTAGCGCTGCACCGTCGTCCCGGGGACGCCGTCCTGGCCGAGCAGCAGCGCGGTGATGCGCCCCAGACCGTAGCCCTGCTCCCCCGCCGGCTGGCCGCAGCCCATGATCAGGTCGTCGATCTCGGCGGGGTCGAGCGTGGGCACCTGGTCCAGCGCCGCCTGCACGATCGTCGCGGCGAGGTCGTCGGCGCGCAGCTCGCGCAGCGATCCCTTGAAGGCGCGGCCGATCGGCGACCGGGCCGCGGCGACGAGCACTGCTTCGGGCATCGGATGTCTCTCCTTCGTCGTCCCACCCACCGGGCGACCGCGCCCGCAGGAACGGCCGGGGACGAAAACTAGGTCACTCCCGGGCGGCCGGTCGGCCGCATCCCGGTGACCGGCACGGCAGGAGGACGACACCCATGGCTCGCACGATCGGCACCGCCTACCTCGTCGAGGCGGTGCGCACCCCGGTGGGACGGCGCGGTGGCGGCCTGGCCGCCCTCCACTCCGCGGACCTCGGCGCGCACGTGTTGCAGGAGCTGGTGTCGCGGGCCGGCGTCGACCCCGCGGCGGTGGACGACGTCGTCTTCGGCTGCGTGGACACCATCGGCTCGCAGGCCGGCGACATCGCCCGCACCGCCTGGCTGGCCGCGGGCCTGCCCGAGGAGGTACCCGGCGTCACCGTCGACCGGCAGTGCGGCTCCTCGCAGCAGGCGGTGCACTTCGCCGCCCAGGCCGTGCTCTCGGGCACCGCGGACCTCGTGGTCGCCGGCGGCGTGCAGAACATGAGCGCGCTGCCGATCAGCAGCGCGATGACCGCCGGGCAGGAGTACGGCTTCTCCGACCCGTTTTCCGGATCGGTCGGCTGGCGGGCCCGGTACGGCGACCAGCCGGTCGACCAGATCCGGTCGGCCGAGATGATCGCCGAGAAGTGGTCGATCAGCCGCGCGGACATGGAGGAGTTCTCCGTCGAGAGCCACCTGCGCGCGCTGCGAGCCCGGGCCGAGGGGCGCTTCGACCGCGAGATCACCCCGATCGCCGGCGTCGAGCACGACGAGGGCCCGCGCGAGCCCAACTGGGAGAAGATTCGCTCGCTCAAGCCGGTGCGCGAGGGCGGGTTGGTCACCGCCGCCGTTTCCAGCCAGATCTCCGACGGCGCCGCCGCGCTGCTGGTGGCCAGCGAGGACGCGGTGCGCGAGCACGGGCTCATCCCGCGGGCGCGGATCGTGCACGTGTCGGTGCGCGGCGCGGACCCCGTGTGGATGCTCACCGCCCCCATCCCGGCGACCGCCCACGCCCTGGACAGGGCCGGGCTCACCCTCGACGACATCGACCTGGTCGAGATCAACGAGGCGTTCGCGTCCGTCGTCCTGGCGTGGCAGAAGGAGACCGGCGCCGACCTGTCCAAGGTCAACGTCAACGGGGGCGGGATCGCCCTCGGTCACCCGCTCGGCGCGACCGGCGCCCGGTTGATGACGACGCTGCTGCACGAGCTGGAGCGCACCGGTGGTCGCTTCGGCCTGCAGACGATGTGCGAGGGCGGCGGCCAGGCCAACGTCACCATCGTCGAGCGTCTCTGACACCACTCCTCGGGGCAGGGACGGTGCGTTCCTGCCCCGAGGGGTCAGAGGCCGGCGGCGGGCGCCAGGACCCGGCGCAGCTGCTCCGCCGACCCACCCGTGTGCTGCACGTGCGCGGCCCGCTTCAGCCACAGATGCGCGTCGTGCTCCCAGGTGATCGCGATGCCGCCGTGCAGCTGGATCGCTTCCCCGGCGACGTCGGCCAGCGTCTGCGCGCAGACGACCTTCGCCAGCGGCGCGACCACGGGCAGCTCCTCGGGCGCCGACGCAACGACCAGCGCAGCGTAGCGGGCGGTCGACGCCGCCGCCTCCACCGCGGTGAATAGGTCGGCCGCTCGGTGCCGCAGCGCCTGGAACGAGCCGAGCGCCCGGCCGAATTGGACGCGGGTGCGCAGGTGCTCGACGGTGCGCTCCAGCGCCCGGCGCGCCGTTCCCGCCGCCTCGCAGGCCGCGGCCACGGCGGCCACGTCCCGCGCGAACGCCACGGCGTCGGCACCGCCCACACGCACCGCCGGCACGCCAACGAGCGCAAGGTCCGCGGCGCGGCGGGTCCGGTCCAGGAGCGGCACGTCGGCCCGCGTCAGCCCCGGGGCATCGTCGGCGACGGCGAACAGCGCCTCGCCCTCGCCGTTCACCGCCGCCACGAGCAGCACGTCGGCGGACCCGCCGTCGGCGACCGCCGCCTTGGTGCCGGTCAGCAGCGGGCCTGCGGCACCCGGCGAGGCCGTGCAGCCCACCCGCGGCGGCCACGACCGGTCGCCCGGCTCGATCAGCGCGAGCGCGCCGACCGCCCCGTCCACCAGCGCCGGCAGCAGGTCGGCGCCGCCGAACCGGGCGAGGACCTCGGCGACGACGACGGTGGAGGCGTAGGGCGCCGGCAGCAGCGAGGCACCGACCTCCTCCAGGACGACGGCCACCTCGGCGAATGTGGCGCCGGCACCGCCCTGTGCCTCGGGGACCGCGAGCGTGGTCAGCCCGAGCTCCCCGGTCAGCTGCGCCCACAGCCGCTCGTCCCGGCCCAGCGGCGACTCCATGGCAGCGCGGACGGCAGCGGAGTCGACCTGCTTGGCCAGCAGGGAGCCGACGGCGTCGCGCAGGTCGCGCTGCTCGTCGGTCAGCGAGAGGTCCATCGCGGCCTCCTCAGGCGCGGTCGCGGGGCAGGCCGAGGTGGCGCTCGGCGAGGACGTTGCGCTGGACCTCGTTCGAGCCGCCGTAGATGGTGTCGGCCCGGCTGAACAGGAACAGCCGCTGCTCGTCGGTCAGCTCGTACGGCAATCCACCGGTGACGGCGGCGGACGGCCCTTCCACCGCCATCGCCAGCTCACCCAGACGCCGGTGCCAGTTGGCCCACAGGAGCTTGGAGACGCTGGCCGCCCACGGCGCCTCGCGGGCGGCGTCGGCCCCGAGCGTGCGCAGTGCGGTGTGCCGCATGACCTGCAGGTCCACCCATGCCGAGACGATCCGGTCGGCGAGCACCGGGTCGTCGGCGGCACCGTTGGCCCGGGCCCGCGCGGTGATGGCCGCGAACTCCCGGGCGAAGCCGATCTGCTGGCCCAGGGTGGAGACGCCGCGCTCGAAGCCGAGCAGGCTCATCGCCACCCGCCAGCCCTCGCCGGGCTCCCCCACGACGTCGCCGGCCGCGGCCACCGCACCGTCGAGGAACACCTCGTTGAACTCCGAGGTGCCGGTGAGCTGCACGATCGGGCGCACGGTGATGCCCGGCTGGTCCATCGGCACGAGCAGGAACGACAGCCCCGCGTGCCGCTGCGAGCCGGGCTCGGTGCGGGCGAGGACGAAGCACCAGTCGGCGACGTGCGCCAGCGACGTCCAGATCTTCTGCCCGGTGATCAACCACCGGCCGTCGAGCACCGCCCGGGTGCTCACGTTGGCCAGGTCCGAGCCGGCGTCGGGCTCGGAGTAGCCCTGGCACCACATGACCTCGCCGGCGGCGACGCCGGGGACGAAGCGCGCCTTCTGCTCCTCGGTGCCGTGCGCCAGCAGGGTGGGCACGAGCAGTTGCTCGCCGATGTGGCCGAGCCGGCCGGGCGCGGCAGCGCGGGCGTACTCCTCGTGGAAGACCACCTGCTGCGACAGGCTCAGCGCCCGGCCGTAGCGGTCGTCGGGCCAGCCGACGCCGATCCAGCCGGCCTCGCCGAGCCGCCGCTCCCAGGCGGCCCGCTGCTCGAGGTGCTCGTGCTCACGGCCCGGCCCCCCGCTGCCGCGCAGCGCCGCGAAGTCGCCCGAGAGCTGGGTCTCGAGCCAGTCGCGCACCTCGGCCCGGAACTCGGCGTCGGTGCGGCTGTCGCGCGGCCCCACGGTCAGGCGCCGTACACCGGGGTCGGCGGCTCCGCCTCGGACAGGAGGTCCTTCACCACCGGGCCGAGCTCGCCGACTCGCCAGCGGCGGCCGGCGGAGCGGCGCGGCCCGAATCGCCAGCCGTCGCAGATGCCCACCCGGTCGGCCTCCACCTCGAACACCCGCCCGGTCACGAAGCCGGACTCCTCGCCGGCCAACCAGACCACCAGCGGCGAGACGTTGGCCGGGTCCATGGCGTCGAACCCGCTCTCCGGCCTGGCCATCGTCTCGGCGAACACCGCCTCGGTCATCGGCGTGCGTGCGGCCGGGGCCAGGGCGTTGACGGTCACCCCGTACCGGGCCAGCTCCACGGCCGCGACCTGGGTGAGCGCGACGACACCGGCCTTGGCGGCGGCGTAGTTCCCCTGGCCCACGCTGCCCATGAGCCCGGCACCGGAGCTGGTGTTGACGATCCGGGCGTCGACCGGCTCCCCCGCCTTGCTGCGCTCGCGCCAGTGGGCCGCGGCGTGCCGGAGCGGGCAGAAGTGGCCCTTCAGGTCGACGCGGACGACGTCGTCCCACTCGGCCTCGCTCATCCCGACCAGCATGCGGTCGCGGACGATGCCGGCGTTGTTCACCAGCGCGTCGAGGCGGCCGAAGGCGTCGACCGCCGCGCCGACCAGGCCCTCGGCCGCCGACCAGTCCGCGACGTCGCACGGGTGACCCACGGCCCGGCCCCCGGCCGCCCGGATCTCCTCGGCGACGGCGTGCGCGGCGTCGCCGACGTCGTTGACCACGACGTCGAAGCCGGCCCGGCCGAGGGCGAGGGCGTGCGCCCGGCCCAGGCCCTGGCCGGCGCCGGTGACGATGACGGAACGGGCGCTCACTTGCTCTCCTGGAGGGTCGTCTCGGCGGAGCGGCGGGCCTCGCGCATCGAGCGGGCGTCGTGCCCGGCGAGGGAGTCGGCGCCGACCTCGGCGTTGTGCGCGTGGGCGACGTGGTGCAGGCCGAAGACGGAGTCCATCCCGGCGTGCTGGCCCATGAGGTCCTCGGCCTGGTTGATCGCCCTCTTGGTCAGGGCCAGGCCCAGCCGCGGCATGGTGGCGATCCGGCCGGCGAGGTCGGCGACCTCGACGGCCAGTTGCTCGCGGGGGACGACACGGTTGACCATCCCCCACTCCTTGGCGCGGGCGGCGTCCACCCGCTCGCCGAGGTAGAGGAACTCCTTGGCCTGCCGGGCGCCCATCACCCAGGGGTGGGCGAAGTACTCGACGCCGGGGATGCCCATGCGCACGACCGGGTCGGCGAAGAAGGCGTCGTCGGAGGCGACGATGAAGTCGCAGACCCAGGCGAGCATGAGGCCGCCGGCGATGCAGGCGCCCTGGACCTGGGCGATGACCGGCTTGGGCAGCTCCCGCCAGCGGCGGCACATGCCCAGGTACACCTCGGACTCGCGGGCGAAGCGCAGCTCGGCGCCGCTCTTGCCCACGTGGTCCCACCACAGCCCGGCCTTCCGGTCGAACGAGGTGTCGACGTCGCGGCCCGGGGTGCCGATGTCGTGCCCGGCGCTGAAGTGCCTGCCGGCGGCGCGCAGCACGACGACCTTCACCTCGTCGTCGGCGGCGGCGTCGTAGAACGCGCGGTCGAGGGCGTAGGTCATGGCCGAGTTCTGCGCGTTGCGGTACTCGGGCCGGTTCAGCGTCACGTAGGCGACCGAGTCGGCCACCTCGTAGAGCACCGGCGACTGGGGCTCGGTCATCGGGCGGCCTCCCACGGCAGGACGGACGGGTCGACGGCGGGCGGCAGGCCGAGCGAATCGGCGACGACGGCCCGGTGGTGGTCCTCTCTCCCCCAGCCGGCGGCCAGCGCCCAGGCGCGCTTCACGTAGAGATGCAGGTCGTACTCGACGGTGTAGCCGATCGCCCCGTGCGCCTGGATGGTCGTGCGGGCGGCCCGCTCGGCCGTGCGCGACGCCATCGCCTTGGCGGCGGCGACGTGCGCCCGCGCCGCGGGGTCGCCGGCGGCCAGCGAGACGGCCGCGCGCTGCACGACCGGCAGGGTGAAGCGGACGTCGAGCAGGACGTTCGCCAGCATGTGCTTGACCGCCTGCTGGCTGCCGATCGGGACGCCGAACTGCGTGCGGGCCCTGGCGTGCGCGACGGCCATGTCCAGCTGCCGGTGCACGAGCCCGACCAGCTGCGCGGCGGCGGCCAGCGCCCCGCGCAGCCAGGCGCGCTCCAGGTCCGCGGGATCGGCGCTCACGACCGCGCCGCCCGCAGGAGTTCGGGCGGCAGTCCGGCTGCCGTCGACCGTGGCCACCCGTTCCAGCGACACCCCGGTGAGGTCGAGCAGCCGCAGCTTGGTGCCCGCGCGCACCAGCGCCCGGTCGCTGCAGCCGGCCCAGGGCAGGACACCGGAACCCGACAGCTCGGCGGTGCCGACGAGGTCCCCGGCGACCAGCCCGGCGAGGTCCCCGCCACCCCGGCCGGCGAGCAGCGGAACGAGCACCGCCACCGTCTCGGCGATCGGCAGCGGCACCGCGGCGCGGCCCACCTCCACGAACAGCGGCACCAGGTCGACCTCGGTGAGGCCGAGCCCGCCGTCGTCGTCGGGCAGCACGGCGCCGAGCAGCCCCAGGTCGGCAAGCTGCCGCCAGAGGCCGAGGCGTGCCTTGTCCCCCTCGGGGCCCCAGGCGGCACGGACGACGTCGGGCGGGCAGGCATCGGCGAGCAGCTCGCGGACGGCGGCGGCGAGTTCGACCTGGTCGAGGGTGGGAGCGAACCTCACGCGGTCACCTCCGTGGCAGGCCGAGCAGCCGCTCGGCGACGATGGAGCGCTGGATCTCGTTGGTGCCGGCGTAGATGGGCCCGGAGAGGCTGAACATGTGGCCGCGGCTCCACGGCGCGTCGACCTCGGCCTCGAGCCCGAGCAGCCCCAGAGCCGTCTCGTGCAGCGCGATGTCGAGCTCGGACCAGTAGAGCTTGTTGAGGCTGGACTCCGCGCCCGGGTTGCGGCCCTCGACGAGGTCGGTGACCTGGGCGAGGGTGAACAACTGGTAGGCCTCGGCGCGCAGGTGCGCCTCGACCACACCGTCCCGGGCGGCGGCGGTCAGCGAGCCAGCCCGGTCGACGGCCAGCTCCCGCAACCGCTCGGCGGCGGCGAGGAACCGGCCGGGCGAGCGCAGGGTGAGCCCCCGCTCGGAGCCGGTGGTGGCCATGGCCACCGACCAGCCCTGGCCGACGCCGCCGAGCACGGCGGAGTCGGGGACGACGACGTCGTCGAAGAACACCTCGGCGAAGCCCTCGTCCCCGTCGAGCCGGCCGAAGCCGCGCACGGTGACGCCCGGGGTGTCCAGCGGGACCAGCAGATAGGTGAGCCCGGCGTGCCGGGAGACCTCCGGGTCGGTGCGGAAGAGCCCGAACAGGTGGGTGCAGAACGCGCCACGCGTCGTCCAGGTCTTCTGCCCGTTGATCTTCCAGCCGCCGTCGACCTTCTCGGCGCGGCTGCTGATCCCGGCCAGGTCGCTGCCGGCACCCGGCTCAGACCAGCCCTGGCACCAGAGCTGCTCGGCGGCGGCCATCCTCGGCAGGATCTCGTCCTGCTGCTCCGGCGTCCCGAAGGCGAAGACCGTGGGCGCGAGCAGGAAGATCCCGTTCTGGGTGACCCGCTGCGGGGCCCCGGCCCGGTAGTACTCCTCCTCGAAGATCAGCCACTCCCACAGCGAGGCGTCGCGACCGCCGTAGCGCTCGGGCCAGGAGACGACCGCCCAGCGGTCGGCGAACAGCCGGCGCTCCCACTCCAGGTGCGCGGCGAACCCCTCGCGGGTGTCGCCGGAGGGCAGTCCGTGCGGCACGTTGGCCTCCAGCCAGGCTCGCGCCTCGGCCCGGAACGCTTCCTCGGCCGGGGACCAGGTCAGGTCCATCAGCGACCGGCCCCGGAGCCGAAGCCCTCGCGCACCTGCGACGCGGTGCCCGACAGGTTGAGCTCGAAGGTGAAGCCCTGCTCGTAGCGGTAGCTGCGCTTGACGTCCCACAGGTCGATGCCGTTGAGCGCCTCCTTGGCGGCGCGGATCACCGTGGGGTTCTTGGCCGCGATCGAGCCGGCCACCTCGAACGCCTTCGCGCGCAGTTCGCCGTGCGGTACCACCGCCCACACCGAGCCGAAGGCGTGTAGCTGGGCCGCCGTGGCGGTCGTTGAGGTGTAGAACATCGCCCGCATCAGGTGCTGCGGAACCAGCCGGGACAGGTGCGTGGCCGCGCCCAGGGCGCCGCGGTCGACCTCGGGGAGCCCGAAGGTGGCGTCGTCGCTGGCCACGATGACGTCGGCGTTGCCGACCAGTCCGATACCGCCGCCGAGGCAGAAGCCGTGCACGGCCGCGACCACCGGGACCGGACAGTCGTACACGGCGGCGAAGGCCGCGTAGCACCCGCGGTTGGCGCCGATGATCGCCGAGTGGTCGGGGCTGGCCTGCACCTCCTTGATGTCCACGCCGGCGTTGAAACCGCGGCCCTGGGCACGCAGCACCACCGCCCGGGTCGCCGGGTCGCGGCCCAGCTCCCAGAGCGCGTCTGCGACGGCGTACCAGCCCGCGACGGTCAGCGCGTTGACCGGTGGTGCATCCATGACCACCTCGGCGATGCCGTTCGGGTCGGCCCTCTCATACCGGACTCCGGTGTCCATCGATCCCTCTCCGCTCTGCCGATCGCGCGAGCTCGCGAGCCCGCTCACGGGTGCTGGCTGCTGACGGACACGACCTCGCCGGTCATGTAGGTGGAGTAGTCGCTGGCCAGGAAGACGATGACGTTTGCGACCTCCCAGGGCTCGGCCGCGCGGCCGAACGCCTCCCCGTCGCTGAGCCGGTCGAGCAGCTCGTCGCTGGTCACCTTGGCCAGGAACGGGTGCATGGCGATGCTGGGTGAGACGGCGTTGACCCGGACCCCCTGCCGGGCGACGTCCATCGCGGTGCAGCGGGTGAGCGCCATGACGCCGGCCTTGGCCGCGGCGTAGTGCGCCTGCCCCGGCTGAGCGCGCCAGCCGATGACGGAGGCGTTGTTCACGATCACGCCCGAGCCGCGGCCGGCCATGTGCCGGAGCACTTCGCGGGTCATCCGGAAGGTGCCGGTGAGCGTGACGTCGAGGACGGACGCCCACTGCTCGTCGGTCATTTCCAGGATGCTCGCGGTGCCGCCGAGCCCGGCGTTGTTGACCAGGACGTCGAGACCGCCGAACGCGTCGAGAGTCCCCTCCACCAGCGCGGTCACCTGCGCCTGGTCGGTGACGTCACACGGGATCGCGAGGACGTCGGTGTCGAACTCCTTTGTCAGCAGCTCGGCGGTCTCGGCCAGGCGCCGCTCGTGCCGGTCGCTGATCGCGACGCGGGCGCCCTCCTCCAGGCAGCGGCGGGCGGTGGCCGAGCCGATGCCGGTGCCGGCGGCCGCGGTGATCAGCACCGCCTTGCCGTCGAGCAGGGCGTGACCGGCGGGCGGCGTGGGCACGCGAGGCTCAGACACCGGCCACCTCCGGGGCGGGAGCGGTCAGGCCGGCGAGCACCTCGGAGGCCTGGGCGACGATGCGGTCGATGAGCTCCGCGCAGCTGGGCAGGTCGTCGATCAGGCCGGCGACCTGGCCGCTGGCCAGGCTGCCGACGTCGACGCGGCCCTCCACCATGCCGGTGCGGATCATCATCGGGGTGTTCGCGGCCATGAGGACCTGGTCCCAGGACAGGCCGCGGCTCTTCCGCATCGCGAGGCCCTCGCGCACGATCGCCGGCCAGGAGCCGCCGGTCTCGCGCTTGAGCGCCACGGCGCTGCGCACGGACGACGGCAGCCGGGACAGCCGCCGCCCGGCCGTCAGCTGCTGGACCATCGGTGTGCGCAGGACCCGCTGCGGCACACCGTCGATGGCGTCGGTGACGACGGTGCCGTCGACGGCGGAGTCCAGGTAGGCCCGCTTCACCTGCGCGGGCACCGTCGAGTCCGACGTCAACAGGAAGCGGGTGCCCATCGCGATGCCCTCGGCGCCGTAGGCCAGCGCCGCGACCAGCCCGCGGCCGTCGAAGAAGCCGCCGGCGGCGATCACCGGGATGTCGACGGCGTCGACCACCTGCGGCAGCAGCAGCGTGGTGGCGACCTGTCCGGTGTGCCCGCCGCCCTCGCCGCCCTGCACGAGCACCGCGTCGGCGCCCATGGCCTGCACCTTCTCCGCGTGCCGGCGGGCTCCGACCGACGGGATGACGACGACGCCAGCGTCCTTGAGCACGCCGATGACCTCGGCCCTGGGCGCGAGCGCGAAGGAGGCGACCCTCACCCCCTCGCGGATCAGGGTGCGGGCGCGGTCCAGCGCGTCGGGGGCGTCGCCGCGGACGTTGACGCCGAACGGGGCGTCGGTGCTCTCCTTGACCGCGCGGATCGCCGCCAGCATGTCCTCCGGCGACAGGGTGGCGCTGGCGATGATGCCCAGGCCGCCGGCGGCGGCGGTGGCCGCGGTGAGCTCGGGTCCGGAGACCCAGCCCATGCCGGTCTGCACGATCGGGTGGCGCACGCCGGTCAGCTCGGTGAGCCGGGTGTGCAGCCGCGGGTGGGTCACGCGCGCACCTCCTTCTCCCGCAGCCCGCGCGGGTCGACGACCTCGCGGATGACGCGCAGCTCCTCGCCGGTGGGCAGCCGGCTCACGGGCACCTCGACCGGGATGTCGAGGGCGAAGCCGGTGGTGGCGACGACCTCGTCGACCGTGACGCCGGGGTGCACCGAGACCAGGCGCGCGCAGTGGTCGGGCCCGCCGAAGTCCAGGACGGCGAGGTTCGTGACCACCCGGCGGATGTCGAGGTCGCGCTCGACGTCGCCGCCCACGGCGCGGGCGCGGTCGTAGCCGACCCCGGCGACCATGTCGACCCGCTCTACGAAGACGCGGGTCGAGTGGCGGGGCACCCAGTAGCTGGTCGGGTGGTTGACGGTGTTGCCGGGGGCGCCGCGCACACCGAGCAACTGCCGGGTGGGCCGCGCGAAGTCACCCAGGGCGGAGATGTTGGCGTTGCCGAACCGATCGATCTGGCTCGGGCTCATCATCACGTGCCGCTTGCCCGACCAGAGCAGGTCGAAGATCCTCCGGAACGGGACGTACCCCTCCACCGCGTCGGCCGGCGGGGTCTCACCGATCGCCCAGGTGCCGGCGATGAGCTTGGACTCGCCGTCGGAGAGCAGCAGGTCGGGCTCGAAGGTGGCCCGCGCGGTGCGGGCGGCGATGGTCGGGACCGTGAGCATCGGGCTGGCGAGGATCTCGCCGTCCCCGCGCCAGGCGTCGGCGCAGGCGGCGATGCAGACCTCGGCGCGGGTCACGGTCGCGGCGTCCACCTCGGGACGCACGTCCTCCTGCACGCTCATCGGACGGCCTCCAGGCTCTGCGTGGCGAACTGCGCGACCGCGGCCTGGTAAGCGGCCTCGTCGCCGGACAGGAAGCGGGCGGTGAACGCGGCCCAGGCCTCAGGGTCGGCGGCCGCCTGCGCATACTCGCGCTGGAAGGCCTCGTCTCGGCCGTAGTCGGGCTCGCAGGTGGTGAAGTGCGCCCCGTTCGGGGCCTCGACGACGCCGCGGACGTCCGAGCGCCGGACCAGCAGCGACTGGACGGGCCCGGCGGCGGTCAGCTCCGTCGTCGGCACGATCCGCTCGCAGGAGACGTAGGCGCGCTCCGCAGCACCGCAGAACAGGTCGTCGAAGTAGCCGTCGGGACCCAGGTACTGGGCGTTGCCCGCGGCGTCGGCGCGGTTGAGATGCACCAGCGCCGCGTCCAGGTTCAGCGCGGGGACGGCGAGGTACTCGGTCCCGTCGGCGTAGGGCGAGGTGACCAGCTTCAGGTCGGGGTTGACGGCGGGGACGTCGGAGCCGAGCCCGGAGCGCAGCGGCAGGAACGACAGCCGGGACGCCGCGGCGTACAGCCCCCACTGGAGCATGCCCTCGTCCCACTCGCTGACGGTGACCGCGCCACTCTCGCGGGCCGCCCGGAAGTGCGGCTCCAGCGGGATGGAATCGAGAGAGACGAACCCGTAGACCAGGTGCTTTACCTTGCCGGCGGCCAGCAGCAGGCCGACGTCGGGGCCGCCGTAGGACACGATCGTCAGGTCGCGCAGGTCCGACCGCAGGATCGCCCGCACCAGCGACATCGGCTTGCGCCGCGAGCCCCAGCCGCCGATTCCGATGGTCATGCCCGGGCGCAGCTCGGCCACCACCTCGTCCTCGGTCATCCGCTTGTCGGTCACCGGTCTCCTTCCGCACGGTTCGGCACCCCGTCGTCCGGACGCTAGGAAGGCCGGGCGGGACCGGCCGCCGGCCCGACCGGTGAGTGGGCGCGATCGGCATCATCGGCGGCTGCCGCCTCCCGGACGACGGTCCCGCCCACTCAGCGGGACCGGCCCGGAGCGGCTGCCTCGCCGCCCTACCGTGATCGCCTCCCCGTCTCCCGGAGGTGCCATGCCCGCCCCCGTCGCGGACACCGTCGCGGCCCTGCTGCGCCGCACGGCCGCTGCCCGTCCCGGCGCCGAAGCCGTCGTGTGCGGCGACGTGCGCTGGACCTACGCGCAGCTGCTCGAGCGCGTGCGGACGGCGGCGGGCGCGCTGCTGTCCCGCGGGGTGCGTCCCGGCGACCGGGTGGCGATCTGGGCGCCGAACTCGGAGCGGTGGGTCGCCGCGGCGCTCGCCGTGCAGTACCTGGGTGCGACCGTCGTCCCGATCAACACCCGCTACAAGGGCGACGAGGCCCGTGACCTGCTGTCCCGGACGGGCGCGGTGACCCTGCTCACCGAGACCGGCTTCCTCGGGCTGAACTACGCCGGGATGCTCGGCGCCGGCTCCGCGGACGGTGCGCCCGGTCTGCCCGCGCTGCGGACGCTGGTCGAACTGGGGGACGCACCCACACCGGGAGCCCTCGGCTGGTCCGACCTCGTCGGTGCGGCCACCGACGCCGACCTCGTCGCCGCGGACGGGATCGCCGCCGCGGTCGGGCCGGAGGCGATCAGCGCGATCCTCTTCACCTCGGGCACGACGGGGCGCCCCAAGGGAGCCATGCTCGGCCAGGGCCAGTTGCTCGAGGTGTTCGCTTCCTACACCGCCGGGCTGGGCGTCGGGCCGGACGACCGCGCGCTGGCGGCCAATCCGTTCTTCCACACGTTCGGCTACGCGGCCGGGATTCTGGCCTGCCTGCTCGCCGGCGCGGCGATCCACCCGATGCCCGCCTTCGACCCAGCCGAGGCGCTCGCGCTGATCGAGCGCGAGCGGATCACCTGGGTGCCCGGGCCGCCCACGGTCTACGCGATGCTGATGGACTCCCCCGCCCGGCCGGGGACGGACACGTCGTCGCTGCGGCTGGCGGTCACCGGTGCGTCCGTTGTCGCGGGCGAGCTGATCCGGCGCATGCGAGCCGACCTCGGTTTCCGCGAGATCATCACCGCCTACGGGCTCACCGAGTCCAGCGGCGTGGTGACGATGTGCTCGCTGACCGATCCCGACGAGGTCGTCGAGCAGACCAGCGGTCGTCCGGTGCCCGGGGTGCAGGTGGAGATCCGCGAGCCCGGCGGGCGGGCCCTGCCTGCCGGCACCGCCGGGGAGATCTGCGTCCGCGGCCCCAACGTGATGGTCGGCTACCTCGACGACCCCGAGGCGACCGCGGAGGCGGTCGACCCGGACGGCTGGCTGTGCACCGGAGACGTCGGCTATCTCGACGACAACGGCTACCTGCACATCACCGACCGGCTCAAGGACATGTTCATCGTCGGCGGGTTCAACGCCTACCCGGCCGAGATCGAGCGCCTCCTGACCCAGCACCCGGCGGTGTCCCAGGCCGCAGTCATCGGGGTACCCGACCCGCGGCTGGGCGAGGTCGGTTGCGCCTTCGTGATCCCGCGGCTCGGTGCGGAGGTCACCCCGGACGAGCTGATCGCGTGGTGCCGGGAGCGCATGGCCAACTACAAGGTGCCGCGCGAGGTCGTCGTGACCGACGACCTGCCGCGGAACGGAGCCGGGAAGATCTCCAAGCTCGACCTGCGCGAGCGCGCCCGGTCCTCCTGATCGGACCGGGCGCGCCGTCGGCCGGGGTCAGTGGATGACGTCCCGGACGACGTGCGCGACGGCGTCGATCTCGATCCGTGAGGCACTGCGGAACGCGGCGATCTGGACCGTCGTCCGCGCGGGCGCTCCGGTGGTGGAGATCCGGCGGCGGTAGACCTCGTTGAAGACCGGCAGGTCTCCGATGTCGGTGACGAAGGCCGAGACCTTGATGATCGTCGCCAGGCTCGCGCCACTGGCAGCGAGCACCGCCTCGAGGTTGTCGATGGCGAGCTCGACCTGGTCGGCGAACTCCGCTGGCGTGCCGCCGTCCGCGTCGATGGGCAGCTGGCCGCTGGTCCACACCAGGTCCCCGAACCCGACGGCGGGGCTGTAGGGCGCGGAGGGCGGCGCGCCGTCCAGCGTCACGAGTCGGCGTCCGGTGGCGGCGGGGTCGGTCATGCGGGGTCCTCTCGGAAATTGACAGAGCGTGCACTGCAGGCACGACTACGGCAGGTCCTCGACCAGGAACCTCCGGGCCGAGGCGACGGCGAGCTCCCAGTCGGCGGCTGCGACGGCGAGGCCGGACCGCCGGGCGGCCGTCAGGAGAGCGGCCTCCTCGTCGCCGCCCAGGCCCGGACCGGCCGGCGGCTCCTTCACCTCGTCCGTGAACTCGAGGCGCCCACGCCACGGGACCGGAGCAGCGGCGAGCCGACCGTCCAGGTGGAGACGTCCGCCCGCCACCACGCAGCTGCCCGGCCCCGACGGCCCGTCCCACTGCAGGCGCAGCGTTCGGGCGGTGCGACGGCCGTGGTCGGCGAGCGCCGGGGCGAGCATCCAGGGTTCGTGCAGCGCAAGGAACACCAGTTCCTGCGGGACCGCGGCGAGCAGGTCCCGCACGGGCGGCGCGAGCAGCACTCCGCTGGCATCCGCCGGGACGGCCGGCTGCCCGGCTGCATCGGCGCTGACGGTGAAAGCGGGCGTGGCAGGCTCGCGGCCGAGCACCGCAACCAGAGCCGACAGGCCGCACTGCGCGACGACCTCCATGCGTTCCACCCCTGCAGCCGCGTCCGACGCCGGCCCGTACGGCACGCCGCGGGCACGAAGTGCTCTGAGCGCGACGTCGCGCAGCTGGCGCGTGGAGATACCGACGGAGGACGGGGCCGGGGCCGGGGGGACGGTCACGGCGGTCATGACGGGTCGAGGACGTCGGAGTACAGCTGCAGCCAGTTGCCACCCAGGACGGCCGCCGTCTCCGCGTCGGACAGCCCGGCCGCGGCGAGGCCCTCCTGCAGCCGGGGGAAGTCGGCTGCGCTCCGGAACCACGGCTGCCACTCCGGCCACCGCGCCGCGGGCGGGTCCAGCTTCAGCTTGCCGTGCCGGAGGCGGACCAGGTCCTCGTCGCTCCAGCCGCAGGCCAGGTCGCTGCCGACGGCGACGTGCTGGAGGCCGACCTGCTCGGCGAGCTTGACGACCATGGCGCAGAAGCTGGCCAGCTCGGTCTGCGGACCGCCGATGAAGTGCGGGTAGAGCGTCACGCCGATGACACCGCCCCGCTGCGTCAGCGCCTCGATGACGGAGTCGGGCTTGTTGCGGGGCGAGTCGCAGAACCACCGCGGGTTCGCGTGGGTGATGGCGATCGGGCCGGCCGACGCGTCGATCGCCTCACGGGTCGTCCGGTCCCCGACGTGGGAGCAGTCGACGAGGATGCCGACCCGGTTCATCTCCTCCAGCAGCACCCGCCCGTACGCGGTCAGGCCGCCGTCCTCGGGGTCGTAGCAGGAGCCGCCGGCCATGTTCTGCACGTTGTAGGTGAGCTGCACGATCCGGACACCGAGGCGGTGGAAGACCTCCACCAGCCCGGGGTCGTCCTCCAGGGGCGCGGTGTTCTGGAAGCCGAGCAGCACCGCGGTACGGCCCTCCTCGTGCGCCGCGCGGATGTCGGCCGCCCCGGTGGCCGGGCGGACGAGGTCGGCGTTCGCCCGGAAGAGCTGCTGCCAGCGGATCAGCCGGTCCAGCGTGCGCCGGGCGTCCTCCCACACAGCGACGGTGGCGTGGACGCCGCTGACGCCGCCGTCGCGCAGCTGTTCCAGCATCGTCCGGTCCCAGTTGTTGATCTCGATGCCGTCGATGACCGGGAAGGGGGTGCTCATGCGGGGGCTCCGGGGAGAGAGGGGAACAAGTCGTGGTCGTAGCGCCGCATCCGCCGGAGGGCCGCGGCCGGCGGCGTGCCGTTCATCAACGTGACGCGGACCCAGTCGGTCGACTGGGGCACGTACTCGCACGCGCCGTACATGGCCAGCTGGAAGCGCTGCAGCTGCAGCGGCAGGAAGTCCTGGGCGAGCAGGTTGTCGCGCACCTCGGGGTACGGCAGCCCGGCGCAGGACTGGACGCGCGCGACGACCGAGCGCAGCTCCGGCGCCTCGAGGAGCAACGCGCCCACCGGCTGGCCGTCCGGGCGACCGGACACGGCCGCGGCCAGCCGGGCCACGCTGCGGGCGACGTCGACGGGCATCTCCACGTCGGCGCCGGCGTCGCGGCCGCGGACGCCGCGGCGCGGCTCCTCGTTGTCGCGGGCGTAGTACCAGAACCAGTGCTCGGAGCCGTCGGCGCCCATCAGGTCGGACACCCAGTCGTAGGAGCGCAGCGCGGCCCGGAGGCTTCCGACGTCCGCGGTGGGATCGGCGCTGTGCTCGAAGCGCTCGACGTGCAGCAGGTCGTCGACGTGCTCGTCGAAGGTGTCGTCGAGGTCGGTGAGCGCCCCGAGCAGCACCTCCTGTGCCTCCAGGCCGAGGTTGTCCTCCCCCCACCGCCACACGTCGTCCAGCGGGGAACCGCCGCCGTGCCGTGCCCCGTCCAGGTGAGCGCGGAGCCGGGCCAACTCGGCCCTCAGCGACGCGGCGTCCTGGAACGGCGCGCACGATCGGTCGGCCCGGGCAGCACACCAGCCCAGCGCCCGATCCAGGTGTGCCTGCAGCCGCGGGATGCCGGCGACGGCGCGGGCGGGGCCGGTGGCACGAGCTAGCGCGAGTGCGGTCTCCCGCACGCCGACCCAGCGGTCGAGCACCGCTGGATGGCTGATGACGTACGGCACCATGCCCAGCCCGGTGGCGTTGCCGATGCCCAGCCCGCTCCGCCAAGCCGGCAACAGGCGGACGGCGCCCACGCTCCGGCACCGCGCCATGTGCTCGACCAGGTCGCAGCTGAACTCGCGGAAGAGCCAGGCGGCCAGCATCTGTGCCCGGTACGGGGCCGCGACCGCCCGCCGGGTCCGCACCCCCTCGTAGGTGGCCATCCCGAAGCGCCCGTTGCCGTAGTACGCGGTACTGCGCAGCACGTACGGCGAGGAGCCGACGAGGTCGGCGGACGGCTGCCGGCCGGCGGCCAGGGACTCGACCACGTAGTCGAAGAAGCGCGCGCTGCGATTGCCGCGGGTCCACACGAGGGTGTCCGGATCGGCCACGCCCTGCTCCTGGCGCGGCACCTCGGCGCGGATCCGCTCCAGTCGCGCGGGGTCGAGTGGGCCGTCGACCAGCGCGGCGGTGACGTCCCAGCCGGAGGCGACGACCCGGTCGGTGCGCACCCGCTCGTCGATGACGGTCGACAGGACGACGAAGCGCAGCGTGCTGCCCTCGGCGTCGACGCGGTAGACCGCCTCCCCCACGCCGTCGGCGTCGATCGCCCACCGCTCGACGGCGACCCGCCAACCCCGGCGGACGGCGCGGCGCAGCAGCGACGCGGTGAAGCTGTGCCGGGTCGCCCGGGCTGCGCCCAGCCGCTCGGGGGTCATGACCTCGGCCGCCGGGCGGCGCCAGGCCGCGAGGCTGTCGATGGTGGGTGGGGTGAGCATCGCGGTGGCCATCTCCGGTCAGCGCTCCGTCCGAGGGATCTCGGCGATCGTGGTCGGGAGGGCGGTGGCGGAGCGGCCGGGCACCCCTGCCGGGGGTTCCTCCCGGTCGGCGTCCGCACGCGGCGTCGGCACCGGAGCGCCGGACCGCCCCCGTCCGGGGAACTGCTCGTGCGCCATCTGCCGGGCGATCATCGGCGCCGCCCACAGGATGGGCAGCATGACCAGGCCGACCGGGACGGCGGTCACGACGATGAACGACTGGAGGGCCGTGATGCCGCCGTCGCCGATCGAGATGAGCACGGCCGCGGCCAGGCCGAGGAGCACCGCCCAGCCGGCGCGGACCTGCCGGGCAGGCTCCTCGCTGTCGGTTCCGGCAGCGGCGATGCTGTAGGCCATCGAGTCGGTGGTGGTGGCCACGAACGTCACGGTGAGCAGCAGGAAGCCGACCGCCAGCACGCCGCCCAGCGGCAGGTTGCCCGCGATGGCGATGATCGCTCCGGGCAGCCCGTCCTCGGTGAGCGGGCCGGAGATCGCCCCGGGGTCCTGCTGCTCCAGCCAGATGCCGGTGCCGCCCAGGACGGTGAACCAGAACGTCGTGGCGACCGGCGGCACGACGGCGGTCCAGACGACCAGCTCGCGCAGGGTCCGCCCCCGGGAGATGCGGGCGATGAAGATCGCCATCAGCGGGGCGTAGCCGAGGAACCAGCCGAAGAAGAAGATCGTCCACCCGCCGGCCCAGGCGGCGTCCCCCTGGTAGAGCGACAACGGCACGAAGTCCCGCAGGTACACACCGAAGCCACCCAGGAAATTCATCACTACGAAACTGATCGAACCCAGGACGAGCACGGCGGCCATGAGGGCGAGCGCCCCGACGACGTTGAGGCGGCTGAGGAACTGGATCCCGCGGTCGATGCCGGACGTCACCGACACGACCGCCACCGCCGTGAGCCCGACGATGACCACGAGCTGGGTGGCGTAGGTGTCCGGGACGCCGAACAGGTCCGACAGCCCGGAGGAGACCTGCAAGCCCAGGAAGCCGATCGGCCCGACGGTGCCGGCCACGACCGCGACGATGCAGACCACGTCGACGACTGCACCGACGACGGAGGTGCGGACCCGCTCGCCCAGCAGGGGGTACAGCAGCGTCCGGGGCCGCAGGGGCAGGCCCTTCTCGGCGCCGCGCATCATGACGATCGCGCCCAGCGTCCCGAGGACGGCCCACACCAGGAAGCCCCAGTGGACGAAGCTCTGCGCGAGGGCGGCGCGGGCGGCCTCGTCCGAGCCCGGCTCGAGATCCCCGAAGAACGGCGGCGTGCTGGTGAAGTGGTACATCGGCTCGGCGGCCGCCCAGAATACGCCGCCACCGGCCAGCAGGGTGCACATCACCATCGCCACCCACTTGAACCGGCCGTACTCGGGCCTGCCGCCACCGCCGAGGCGGACGCGGCCCCACGGCGAGACGGCCAGCACGACCGCGACGAGGAACGTCGCCAGCAGCAGCAACTGCCAGTAGAGGCCGAACCACCTGGTCGCGACGGCGAAGGCGGCGTCGATCCAGCGTCCGGTGAACTCGGGGGCGGCGACCGCGACGACCACGAAAGCACCGAGGATGCCCCCACTGGCGCCGGTCACCGCCAGATCGGTCCGTCGTGCAGAGCGAGCACGTGCCATGACTTCGTCCTTCGTCGAGCGTCGGGTGGAGCGCGGAGGGGAGGACTCGTGCGGGAGGTGCTGAGCGGAGCTCAGTAGGTGGCGGTCGAGTAGACGGCCTTGGTCTCGGTGAAGAAGTCCCGGGCCGCCGATCCCTGCTCCTTGGGGCCCGGCGCGGAGGAGGCCTTCATGCCGCCGAAGGGCACGTGCAGCTCCGAGCCGGTCGTCGACTGGTTGACGTTCACCAGGCCGGCGTCCAGCTCGTCGGCGGCCCGGCGGGCGAGCCGCTCGCTACCGGTGAAGATCGCGGCCGACAACCCGTACCGGGTGTCGTTGGCCAACCGGAAGCCCTCGTCCGCCGACGAGAACGGCAGGACGACCGAGACCGGGCCGAACACCTCGTCGCAGGCGATACCGATCGTCGGCTTGTCCGAGGCCAGCAGCGTGGGACGCACGAACCAGCCGCCGTCCGGGACCCGCTCCCCCGGCCCGCCGGCCAGCAGCTCCGCGCCCTCGGCCAGCGCGGACGACACGGCGGTCTCCACCTCGCCCCTTGCCGACCGCGACACGAGCGGGCCGACCTGCACGCCGTCGACGAGTCCGTCCCCCACGCGCAGGTCCGCCAGCGCCGGCACGAGCCGCTCCAGCAGCGCGTCGCGGACGTCGTCGTGCACGAGCACGCGCCGGGCCGCCGTGCACTTCTGACCACTACCGCTCGCGATGCTGGTCACCAGGGCCGGCACTGTCAGGTCGAGGTCGGCGTCGGGGAACACGACCGCGGGGTTGTGCCCACCGAGCTCCAGCTGGGCCTTGGCACCACGCGCCGCGGCGAGGGAGGCGATGCGCCGACCGACCCCCTCCGAACCGGTGAAGGTGACCGCCGCGACCCGGGGGTCCTCGACGATCTGCTGCCCCCGGGCACCGGAGCCCGGCACGAACTGGAGCACGCCCGCGGGAAGTCCGGCCTCCAGCAGCGCGCGGACCATCTCGGCGGCGATGAGCACGGCGTACGAGGCCGGCTTCCACACGACTGTGCAGCCGTGCACCAGCGCGGGCGCGATCTTCCACACCGGGATGTTGAGCGGGAAGTTCCACGGCGTGATGACGCCGACGACGCCGACCGGCACCCGGTGGGTACGGACGATCTCGTCGGCGGTGGAGCCGTGGAAGACCTCACCGGCGGGCTGCCAGGCCTGCAGCCCGTGGTAGCGCAGCGTCTCCGCCGAGCGCACGACCTCGATCCGCGACTCCGCCAGCGTCTTGCCCTCTTCCAGGGTGAGCAGCTCGGCCAACGTCTCGACGCGGCTCTCCAGGAGCTCGGCGGCTCGGACGAGGACGCGGCCCCGCTCGAGAGCGGGGCGACGACGCCAGGCCGGGCCGGCGTCGTCCGCTGCTCCGACTGCGCGCTCGACCGTCGCCTCGTCCGCCGCCAGCCACGACCCGACGACGGAATCCGAGCGGGCGGGGTTCTCCCGCTCGACACTCGGCAGCCCGCTGTCCAGCCAGGCCCCGCCGACGAAGGGAGCGGCCCACGGTCGGCTGTCTGTCATGTCCTGCCCTCGTTCCGTTGTGAATGGGATCACGAGATCGAAGGTAGGAGCTGCATCGAGAGCCGTCCAAGACCTGTCTTGCGCAAATCGATAGCCTGGAGGCATCGATCCAGGAAGGGATCTCATGGAGCTACGACACCTCACGTACTTCGTTGCCGTCGCGGAGGAACTGCACTTCGGGCGAGCCGCCGAGCGACTGCTGGTCGCCCAGCCATCCCTCTCCCGGCAGATCCGTCAACTGGAGGACGAGGTCGGGGTGGTGCTGCTGGAGCGGACCAGTCGGCGGGTGGAACTCACCGCCGCCGGCCGGAGCTTTCTCGACCACGCGGTCGCGACGCTGGCGCAGCTCGAGGAGGGCCGGATCGCAGCCCGGCGCACCGCCAGTGGCCTGGCCGGCCAGGTGCGACTGGGGTTCGTCGCGTCGGTCGCGGTGGCGGTGCTGCCTGATCTCGTTGCGGCTCATCGCCGGCTCCGTCCCGAGGTCACGCTCGACCTGCGGGAGATGACCACGGAGGCACAGGTCCCGGCGCTGGTCGAGGGCCGGATCGACGTCGGCCTGGCGCGCGACCTGGAGCCCGTCCCGGGTCTGTGCCTCCAGCCGGTCCTCCGCGAGGGACTGCTCGTGGCCCTGCCCGCCGGCCACGCGCTCCGTGCTCGACGGAGGCTGCGCTTCGCTGAGCTCCGCGACCAGCCGTTCGTGACCCTGCCGCGGGACCAGGTGCCCCGGGCCTGGGACCGGTTGTGGACGCTGGGTCGCCGAGCGGGCTTCTCGCCACGGACGGCGCAGGTGGCCTTGCAGTACACCACCATGCTGGCCCTGGTCGCCGCGGACATCGGCGTGGCCGTCGTCCCCGAGTCCGTGCGCAGTTTGCGCAGCTCGGGCGTCAGGTACGTGCCGATCGACGACCCGGATGCGGAGTCGGTGATCCTGGCCGTGTCCCGGGAGGACGAGTGCAACCCCGCTGTCCCGGGGCTCCTCCACCTGCTGGACCGGGATCAGCTGCTGGACGACACCGACATCACGGCTACGTGACCGCCGGCCCCGCGGTGTCACGGCAGGGGGCCGGGCCGCGTCTCCGCATGACGAGGCCGATCAGATCGGGCTCACCTCTGGGCAACGCCCCTCCTGGGTGAGGCGTCTCGGGAGGCGGCAAGCTCCGACGGCTGCAAGGGGCAGCCCTTCGCAGGCGTTGCCCCCTGACAGCCTCTCGCCGCTCCGAGGGACTCGTCCGCATGAGGGCCTCCAAGGCCCGCAACCAACTGAGCCGAGTGCCGAGGTCGCCCCTCGCGTACACGTGCACGGCGGCGACAAAACGATCAACCGGAGCGAGCGAGCACCGATCCGACAGCCGCGCCGTGCCCGGCGATGTGCTCCATGGCGTGACGAGCTTGGACACCCGCGATTCGGAAGCTAGCGTCCGCGACCCGTCCGCTGACCAAGAACGTCCGGCAACAGTCGGGGCAAGTCCAACGGTCGTCCGAGATGCCCACGGCCGCTCTCCTTCATCCGGGAGGCAGCCGCGCAATGCCGACTGCCGCTTCGATCGAGACCTTGTCAGTACCAATCCTCCAGGCGCGCACCGCCAATCGCGCAACGCGTCCCACTGAACGAGAGCCACGGGGCTGCAGGCCGCCACGGGCAGACTGGTACATCCGGCCGCCCACTCGTGTCCCAAAATCTTCTGCGCCCACGGAGCCGCAGCGGCGCGGTCACCTGGCCCAGGACGTCACGGTGGACTGGCCGATCCCGGC
>NZ_NVPT01000020.1 GCF_002802985.1 Geodermatophilus chilensis
ACAGGCTCAAGATCATGTCCTCGACGTTGCCCAGCCGCCGCTTCCGCTTGGGCACGATCAGCGGCTCGAAGCTGCCGTTGCGGTCGCGCGGGACCTCCAACTCGACCGGGCCGGCGGTGGTGTGCACGGTCTTGCGGCCGTGCCCATTGCGGGAATTGCCCGACCCGATCCCGGCCGGATCACCGGTCTCATAGCCGAGGTGGTCGGCGATCTCCACGTCCAAGGCCCGCTCGAGAACGGCCTTGGTCATCCGGGCCAGCAGCCCGTCCGGGCCGTCGATCGCCGTGCCGGCGGCCTCGGCGTCGGCCAAGAGCCCGTCGATCGCCTGCGGGGACAGCATCCCGGCCAGCCGCTCGGCGGGGCCGGGGGCGCCCGACACCGGTTCCGGCGCCGAGGCGTTGCTCATCGTGCTCAAGGGTGCTCCTGTTCCAGCTGCCGGGTCAGCCCGGACAGCTATCTCAGGCCACGCCCCTTACACAGCTGATGAGACACGCCCGCCCGGACAAGGTCACCCCGCAACCCGGGTGCGGACCTCACCGCCCGGTGGGTGGGCGAGCTGGCCGCCCTGGGCTACCGCGACCGCCACCACCCCGTGGACCTGGCACCGACACCGGTCGGCACCCTCGACCGTGAAGACGCCGTGGGCACAGTGCTGACCCGGCTGGCTGCCGGCCGCTCGGCGTGGAACGCCGCCGACGTCCGCGGCGAGGTCGAGCAGCTGATCGCCGCCGCGGGCATCGTCGTCGACGCCGCGGTCCGCCTCGAGCTTGCGGAGGACCTCACCGCCCGGGCGATGGCCCGCTGTGTGCCGCTGCAGGACCGGCAGGGAGTTCCGGAGCACATCCGGGCGTGGACCTCCCAGCCGGTGCTCGACGTCGAGGACGACCTCACCAGCCGGTTCGCCGCCCGCAGCACTCACCTCGCGGCCGATCCGCAGCCAGGGCCGGAGCCGGCGCTGCCGCTGTCCGCGCTCGCGCGGCTGGACCCCGGCCAGGCAGCCGCGGCCGCCGCACTGGCCGGCGACCGGCCGCTGCTCGTGGTCGAGGGCGCGGCCGGCGCGGGCAAGACCACCCTGCTGGCCGCCGCCCGCGACCTGCTCGAGACCCAAGGCCGCCGGCTGATCGTGGTGACCCCAACGCTGAAGGCCGCCCGGGTCGCCGCCGCCGAGGTCGGCACCGCCACCGGGTCGGCGGCGTGGCTGGCCTTCCAGCACGGCTGGCGGTGGAGCACCCACGGCGCCTGGACTCGGCTGGCCGCCGGTGCCACCGACCCGCCCACCGGGGGCGTCTACGCCGGGCCGGCGCAGGCAGCCCGGCTGCGCGCGGGAGATCTGCTGGTGATCGACGAGGCCGGGATGCTCGACCAGGACACCGCCCGCGCCCTGCTCACCATCGCCGACGAGCACCAGGTGCGAGTGGCGCTGCTCGGTGACCGCCACCAGCTGGCCGCCGTCGGCCGCGGCGGCGTGCTGGACCTCGCCGTGCGCGAAGTCGACCCGCTTGGGCATCTGATCCTCGAGGAGGTGCACCGCTTCACCCGCACCGAGGGCACCGGCCGACCCACCCCCGATGTCGAGTACGCCGAGCTGACCCTGGCCATGCGCACCGGGACCGACCCGGGCGCGGTCTTCGACGCACTGGCCGCCCGCGGCCAGATCCGCCTGCACCCCGATGCCGCCGCGCTGCAGCAGGCGCTGGCCGCTCTCACCGCCGCCCATCACCGCGACGGCGAGCGCGTGGCGGTGGTGGTGAACACCCGCGAGCAGGCCGCCGAGCTGAGTTCGGCCACTCGGGACCAACTGGTCGCCGACGGCCGCGTCGACGACCGCGCCCCGGTCACGACCCGGGCTGGTCAGCGGATCGGCGCCGGCGACCGGGTCGCCACCCGCCGCAACGACCGCGACCTGGGCGTGGCCAACCGCGACACCTGGACCGTCACCGCCATCAACGAGCACGGGAACATCACCGTCACCCCCGATGTCACCCCCGCACGCACAGCCGCGGGCCGTGTCACCGGTGATGCCACCCCCACCGACGTCACCCCCGCTGACGACGTCTCCGTCAGTACGGAGAGGCGGGTGCTGCCCGCGGACTATGTCGCCCGCCATGTCGAGCTGGCATACGCCTCCACTGCGCACGGCGTACAGGGTGAGACCGTGCCTACCGCGCACGTGCTGATCGGCGAGCGCACCGGCGCGGCGGCCGCCTACGTGGGCATGACCCGCGGCCGCGAGGCGAACACCGCCCACCTCGTCGCCGACGACCTGGGCCAGGCGCGGGAGCAGTGGATGGCGGTGTTCGCCCGCGAGCGGGCCGACCTCGGCCCCGCCCACGCCGCCGAGCTGGCCGCCAAGGAGGCCGCCCGCTACGCCCGACCCCAACCGCTCGAGCAGGTGCTCGCCGAGCTGCACGCCGGGTGGACGGCCGAGCAGCGCTGCCAGGACCGGCTCGATGTCCTGAAGGTGCGGCGCGAGGTGCTGCGCTCGGTCGTCGCGGTCGATGCCGACCACGCAGACCAGCTGAGCGGACTGGAGGACCGGCACCGGGAAACGACGATCGCCGCACAGGAGGCAACGGATCGGGCCGCGGCTGCCGGTGCAATCGTCATCGGCGAGGCCGACCGCCTCCGTGACACGCTGCTCGACCGGTGGGACGCCCAGCGGGAGGACGCCCGCCAGGCCGCTCGGATCGTTCTCACCGGCCCGGGCCGACTCGGGCTCCGCCGCGCCGCCGTCCACCGCGCGGAGCAGCAGCTGACCGACTGGGCAGACCCCTGGCGGCCGTACCTGCCCACCCTGCCCACCAATCCCCGCCAGCTCGCCGCCGTCGCCTCCTCGGCCGACGACCGGCCGAGGCTGCGAGCCAGGCTGGACGACGTCGCCCGCCGTCGGGCCGAGACGACCCACCCCGAGCACGCCCGGCTGCGGGCAGCCGCTGACGCTGCCCAAGCCGCACACGACCACGTGTCCTGTGCCCTGCAGGACGCCCGCCGCCGGCAGGAGGACCGGCTCACCCGCCTCGCCGCTCACGACTACCTCGCCCCCGCCGCGCAGCTGGCCAGTGCCGGGCGGGACGTCACCGCGACCGAGCGTGAGCTGGCGGCCGCCCGCCTTCGCATCGCGGAGCTGGCGGCAGACCCGGCTCTGCTCGCCCAGCCGGCCGCCCGGTTGGCCCGGGAGCGCGACGCCTGGCGCACCCGTCGTGACGCCGTACAGGCCGCCCGCCGGACGGCAGCCTCCACGGCGTCCTCGCCCCGACCGACCCCCAGCGGGCGACCGTCGGAGCCGGCCTTCCACCGGACGCCGTCTCCCGGCACTGGCCCCGGCATCGGGCGATGACCTCGGGCGCCCCGCCTCCCGTGCCGTGGGCACGGGAGCCCAACTGGAGGAAAGCAGGAGAAAGACCGGAGCCGTTGGCTGTGGGCTGTCACAGATGGCCGCGAAATGACGCCTTCTGCAGGTGGACCCCCGCCCACGCCCGTCGAGCCCCGGAGACAGCCATGCCCGATCAGACACCCGGCCGTGATCACGCCGCCGAGCCCGCGTCCGAGCTGCTCACCATCGCCGAAGCGGCCCAGCTACTGCGCGCCCCCGTCGCCACCCTCCGGTACTGGCGCCACCTGGGCACCGGCCCGCGCAGCTTCCGACTCGGCCGCCGCGTTGTCTACCGCCGCGACGACCTGCACACCTGGATCGACGTCCAGCGCCGGCAGGCCGGCACCGGCCGTCCTTGACCGGAGCCATTGTGTCGGACAATAGTGACCGGGGGGAGATCCGGTTCACCCAGTCGGCGAGGAAGCACCGCATCGGCCGGGCCTCCGCCCGGCACGTGCTGGCCAGCACCGAGGCCACGCCGGTCACCACCAGCAGCGGCGCCGACGCCTGGCTCTACGTCGGACCCGACGAACGAGGGCGAGAGCTGGAGATCATCGCGCTCGAGGTTCAGCCGGCCGACGCCGGGCAGCCGTACCTGCTCGTCATCCACGTCATGCCCACCCAGCTCCGAGGATGAGCCCCATGTCCGACCGCACCCCGCCCGCCGTCACCCCGACCACGCCCATCGGCCCCGACGTCGACCTCGAAGCGGAGGACCTCCGGCTGGTCGACGGAACCCGGCTGACCGAGGACAGGGCGGCAGAGATCGTCGACGAGGTCCGCCGCCGCGTCGGGCGACCGTCCCTGACCGGCGAGGCCGCCGCCTCGCCGCGCATCGCCTTCCGGATCTCTCCCAGCGTCCGCGACCGGGCCGCCGAGATCGCCGCCCGAGAGGGCAAAACCATCTCCCAGCTCGCCCGCGAGGCACTCGAGGAGCGGGTCGCCGCGGGAGAACGACGAGCATGAGAGCGAGGCGATAGCGCAATGGCATCGATCGCCAGACGGCCTGACGGCACGTACCGGCCGCGCTTCCGCGACGCGTCCGGCAAGGAGCACGCCCGGCACTTCAAGCGGAAGGTCGACGCCCAGCGTTGGCTCGACGAGATGACCGCCGCGATGGTCACCGGGCAGTACGTCGACCCCGCGGCCGGCCGGGTGACCTTCCGCGAGTACGCCGAACGGTGGCGGGCCACCCAGGTGCATCGGCCGACCACCGCCGCCCACGTCGAGACCATGCTGCGCCGCCACGTCTACCCCAGCCTCGGCGACAAGCGGCTCGGCTCGGTGCTGCCCAGCGACATCCAGTCCGTCGTCAAGCAGCTTTCCCTGAGCCTCGCCCCGGCGACCGTGGGGGTGGTCCACCGGATCCTCGCAGGGATCTTCAAGGCCGCGGTCCGCGACCGCCGGATTGTCGCCTCACCGTGCGAGGGCACCAAGCTGCCGAAGATCCACCGGCAACGCATCGAACCGATGACGCTCGAGGCGGTGGAGGCGTTGACCGAGGCCATGCCGGAGAGGTACCGGGCGTTGGTCACCCTCGCGGCGGGCACGGGGCTCCGGCAGGGGGAGATATTCGGTGTCACCGTCGACCGCATCGACTTTCTGCGCCGGCAGCTCGCCGTGGACCGGCAGTTGGTCACCATGCCGGACCGTGCGCCACCTCGCGCCGCCCAAGACGCAGGCCTCCGTCCGGGTCGTGCCGGTCCCCCAGGTCGTCGTCGACGCCGTGGCAGTCCACCTCGTTACCTGGCCGACCGACCAGTTTGTCTTCACCACGGAGCTCGGAGATCCGATCCGCCGCACGGCGTTCTCGGAGCGCATCTGGCGCCCGGCGGTGAAGCGGGCCGGCCTCAGCGGCGTCACCATGCACGGCCTCCGGCACTTCTACGCCAGCCTGCTCATCCGGCACGGGGAGTCGGTGAAGACCGTCCAAGCCCGGCTCGGGCACGCCAGCGCCGCCGAGACGCTCGACACCTACAGCCATCTCTGGCCCGACTCGGACGACCGGACGAGGGCCGCCGTCGACTCCGTCCTCGGCCGAGTTGCGGACTCCCTGCGGACTGGCGCCGCACGCTGAACACAAACCTGCAGGTCAGCGGCGGGCGACGGACGAGTCGGCCTGTACGCCGGGTTCTGTCCCCGGGTGCCTCGCGGCATCCCGATGGGCGGCCATCCATCTAGGCCTGCCGTTGCCGGCAGGCTCCAGCGGTCCACCCGCAGGCATCGGGCGGGCAGCCCTCGAACGCCTGCGCAGGACGGCGGTGCGACCGCCGTCCCTCTCGACCTTGCTCCGGGTGGGGTTTACCGAGCCACACCGGTCACCCGGTGTGCGGTGGTCTCTTACACCGCCGTTTCACCCTTACCAGCGCGAGCGCTGGCGGTCTGTTCTCTGTGGCACTGTCCCGCGGGTCACCCCGGGTCGCCGTTAGCGACCACCCTGCCCTGTGGAGCCCGGACGTTCCTCGGCGGCGGGGTCTCCCCCGCCGACGCGACCGCCCGGCCGACTCGTCCGTCGTGCCGTCAGTCTAGTGACCGGCCTCAACCCCAGTAGAGGCGGAAGCCCACCCGGCGCTCGCCGTCCTCGGTCAGGGTCCCCATGTCGATCTGTCGACGTGTCTGCTCGTCGACCGGCTCGTCGGAGAGGGCCTCCAGGTAGCGGCGGTGCTCGGTCAGCGAGGCCACGGCCTTGTCGACCCCCGCGCTCACGTCCATCACGTGCGGCGGGTCGGGGTCGATCGTGTGCACCGCGACGTACTGGACGCCGGACCACCGCTCCTCGGTCAGCTCCGGGAAGATCCACTCGTTGGCGGCGTCGGCCACCGCGTCGAGCACGCTCTGGGTCAGCGCCCGGTGGTCGGCGGAGTTCAGGTAGCCCGGGGTGACGCCGGGCGGGGTCCACGTCGGGCCGCCGTACATGGTCAGCACCAGCTCGGGCCGGTGCCGGCGGATCGCGGCGGCCAGGTCGCGGCGCAGCGCCACCCCGGCCTCCAGCACGCCGTCCCGGTGGCCGAGGAACTCCACCTCCGACACCCCGACGACGGCGGCCGAACGGCGCTCCTCGTCCTCGCGCAGCGCTCCCGCCTCGGCCGGCGGCATGCCCGCGATGCCGGCCTCCCCGCGGGTGGCCAGCAGGTAGTGCACCTCCTTGCCGGCCGCCGTCCAGACGGCGACGGCCGCGGCGGCGCCGTACTCGATGTCGTCGGGGTGCGCGGCCACGACCAGGGCGCGCTGCCAGTCGTCGGGCATCGGGAGCGGGGGCATGCCCGGGAGTCTGCTCCCGCGGGACGGCGGCCCGCGAGGTCGTCAGGATGGCCGCATGGTCGACGACACGGACCTCGCCCACCTGCGCCGCTGCGTGGAGCTCGCCCGTGCGGCGCTCGACGCCGGTGACGAACCGTTCGGGTCGGTGCTCGTCGACGCCGAGGGGCGGGTCCGCTTCGAGGACGCCAACCACGTGGCCGGCGGCGACCGCACGCAGCACCCGGAGTTCGCCATCGCCCGCTGGGCCGCCGCGCACCTGAGCCCCGACGAGCGGGCAGCGGCGACCGTCTACACCTCCGGCGAGCACTGCCCCATGTGCGCCGCCGCCCACGGCTGGGTGGGGCTCGGCCGGATCGTGTACGCCAGCTCGTCGGCCCAGCTCGTCTCCTGGCTGACCGAGCTCGGTGTCCCGCCGGCGCCGGTCCGCCCGCTGCCGATCAACGAGGTGGCCTCGGGCGTGCCGGTCGAGGGGCCGGTGCCCGGCCTCGACGAGGAGGTCCACGAGCTGCACCGGCGCCGCCACGACCGGCCGGGTGGTACCGCCTGACGACGTGGCGCGGCCGGCCGCCCACCCGGGTCTCGCTGGAGGTCAGGCCGCGAGCAGGACCACACCCTGGACCGCTGCCGGCAGGAGCCCGAGGGCGAGGAGGGGCAGCCGCGCGCGTCGGGCGAGCGCCTTCAGCAGGCAGGCCATGGCCGCCACGCCGCAGAACGCCGAGACGCCGAGGCCGGCCACGGTGCCGCCTAGCCAGGCGCTCGTCCGGGGCGGTCCACCGGAACCGGCCAGGAAGGCGTAGAGGAGCGACCCGGACCCGAGGGCGAGGGCGAACAGCGCGGCGAGGACGCGTCCGTGACTGTCGTCGGGGGGCGGCTGCCCGGACGCGACGAGGTGGTCATCCGGCACGAGGTGGCGCCTCTCGACGAGGTGTGGAGACGGAACTCCGCAGCACCCGGGACAACGAGGACCGCGGCACGTGGTCACGCAGCCCCCGCACCTGCGGGTCCTCCGTGCGCGGACCGGGCGGCGCCCTGCCGGCAGCACGGCCACCGCCCCGCCTGGCGTCCGGCGACCTCCAGCAGGACAGCGACCAGCTCGTCCGGCGCGCTCACCATCGGGTCGTGGCCGGTGGCCAGCTCGACCAGCTCCCACCCCGGCTGCGACCGCACGAGCCGGCGCGAGAGGTCGATGGTCGGCAGCGCCGGCGCGGTGCAGTCGACGTACGTGCGCGGCCGGGTGGCCCACCGTCCGCCGTCGAAGTGCAGCGCCTCCTCGTAGGTCCCGCCCGGCTGAGGCGTCTGCCGCCGCTCCACCCAGGCCGCGTCGTCCCCGGTGAGCCGTAGACCGACGCCGGCGGTGGCGGGATGTGCCCGCGCTCGGCGATCGCCGCCCGGCGGGCGGCCCGCGTCTCCGGCGGGTTGCCGTCGGCCCAGCTCTCTCCGGGCGTCGGGACGACGGCGTCGACGTACACCAGCCGGCCGACCTCCTCGCCCAGCCGGTCGGCCGTCCCGGTGACGACGAGGCCGCCGTAGCTGTGCCCGACCAGCACCGCGCCCCGGCAACCGGCCTCGCGCACCGCGGTGACGACGTCCGACACGTGCGTGGCCAGCCTGATCGAGGGCGACAGCTCGGCCGCCCGCTCCCCCAGGCCGGACAGCGTCACCGGGACGACGCGGTGCCCGGCCTCCTCCAGCACCGGCATCACCCGGCGCCAGCACCACGCCCCGTGCCAGGCGCCGTGCACCAGGACGACGGTGGTCACCGGCCCTGCGCCACCTTCAGCGCGATGCGGATCAGCGGCACTTGCAGCGGCAGCCGCGCGGCGGCCACCGTCATGGGCAGCGCGCGCCGCGGCACCACCCGGAAGGTGTGCAGGTGCGCCGGCACGAAGGCGACCAGCAGCGCCGCCGCGGCCCAGCCCCCGGCCCGCCGCGTCGCCGGCACCGCCATCAGCCCGGCGGCCCCGATCTCGGCGACCCCGCTGGCGAGCACCCAGGCGCGCGCGTCGCCCAGCTCCGGCGGCACCAGCCACTCGTAGGTGCGCGGCCGGACGAGGTGCAGCACCCCGGACCCGCCGAGCGCCGCCGCCAGGACCTTCGCCGTCCGGGTGAGTTCCACGCCGTCACCGTAGGCTCGCCGTTCGTGTCCGCCCTCGACCTGGCCATCGCGGCGGGCGTCGCCCTCGTCGCCGGCGCGATCAACTCCGTCGCCGGCGGCGGCTCGCTGATCCTCTTCCCCACGCTCGTCGCGCTGGGCCTGGGGACGGTGGCCGCCAACGTCACCAACTCGATCGCCCAGTGGCCGGGCTACCTCGGCGGCGTCCTGGGCTTCCGGGCGGAGTACGCCGGCCAGCGCGGCCGGCTGCTCCGCTTCGGCCTGGTCGCGCTGCTCGGCGGGGTCGCCGGCAGCGTGCTGCTGCTGACGACACCCACCGCGGCCTTCGACGTCGTCGTCCCCGTGCTGGTGCTGCTGGCCAGCCTCCTGCTGGCCGTGCAGCCGCTGCTCACCCGGCGGCTGAAGCAGGCCGAGGACGGCGGCCCGCGGCGCGACCCGGCGTGGCTGTACGCGGCGCTGTTCCTGGCCACCGTCTACGGCGGCTACTTCGGCGGCGCGCTCGGCGTCATCCTGGTCGGCGTCCTCGGGGTGGGCCTGCACCGGCTCAAGCTGGCCAACGCGCTGAAGTCGGCGCTCTCGGCGGTCACCGCCACCGTCACGCTCGTCGTCTTCGGCCTGTTCGGGCCGGTCGACTGGCTGGTCGTCGCCGTCGCCGCCCCGGCCAGCCTGCTCGGCGGCTTCCTCGGCGCCCGCATCGCCACCCGCATCCCGGCCACGCCGTTGCGGGTCTTCATCGTCGCGTTCGGCGTCGCGGTGTCGATCTACCTGTTCACGCGGATCTGACCGCTGCCCAGATGGGGTGAACCCCGTTCACCCCAGCGGCCCGCCGTCCGATCAGGGGTACATGCCGCCCCGTCTGCACGTCCGGCTCCTGCCGGGTACCCCCCGCGGGGCGCTGCGGGTCACGCTGGTGCTCTCGGTCGCCGCGATCGTGGTCACCGCCGCCCTGGGCCCGGCCGTGGCCACCGGCTCCGATGGTGCCGCGCCGGGCCGGTTCACGCTCGTGCTCGCACTGCACGGGGCGATGGTGGGTCTGCTGGTGTGGCGGGCCCGGACCCTGCCCCAGGAACGGGCCGTCTGGTCGCGGATCGCCCTGGCCGGCCTCGTGTTCGCCGCCGGCGCGCTCGCCGCCGGTGTGCTCGCCGTGATCCCGGCGACGCGGTCCTTCACCGCCGTGCCCATGGAATGGGCACCGGTGGCGGCCTTCCCGTTGATCCACAGCGGCCTGGTCCGCTGGAACCGGTACACCACCGGCCTGGCCGACCCCAGCGACGTCCTCAACGGCATCTCCGGGGTCCTGGCGGCCCTGGCCGCGCTCAACGTCGTCCTCTCCGGCAGCGCGCTGACGGCCGGGCCCTGGTGGGAGGTCCAGGCCCTGCTGGCGCAGGTGGCGGTCGACGTCGTCCTGCTGGGCACCGCCCTGTCCGTGGTGGGCCTCGGCGCGATGGGCCGCGACCCCCGCAGCTGGCTGGTCGTCGCGGCGTTCGGGATCTCCGTGGTCGGGGACGGCGCGAGGTTGCTGGCCGAGGGGGCGCCGGTCGCGTGGGCGGCGACCGCGGAGCCGGTGGGCGCCGCGCTGCTGTGCCTGGCCGCGATCCTGCGTCCGGCGCGGACCACGCCCCAAGCCACCGACCCGGCGGGGTCGACGATCGGCTCGTTCGTCGTCATCACCGCCTCCACGGCCGTGCTGGTCGCTGGCGCGACGACCGGCGCGGCCGGGCCGGCCACCTGGTGTGCCGCCCTGGCCGCGCTCGGCGCGAGCGTGCGCCTGCTGGTCAACGTGCAGGAGCTCGCCCAGCTGGCGGTCACGCGCAAGGAGGCACTGACCGACGAGCTCACCGGGCTGGCCAACCGCCGCGCCGTCCTCCACCGGGTGGAGCAACTGTGCGCCGAGCAGGTGCCGTTCACCTTCGCCCTCCTCGACCTGGACAAGTTCAAGGAGGTCAACGACGGCCTGGGTCACGCCGCCGGCGACGACCTGCTCCGACTGGTCGCCGACCGCCTGACCCCGGCACTGCGCACCGGCGACCTGCTGGGCCGGCTCGGCGGGGACGAGTTCGCCGTGATCGCCGTCGCCGACCACGCGACCGCCCCGGACGCCGAGGTCCTCGGCCACCGGGTGCTGAAGAGCCTGCAGCGGCCCTTCCTCATCCGGGGCATGTCCATCCACGTCACAGCCAGCATCGGTCTCACCCGCTCCGGCAGCGGCGACCGCACCGAGCTGCTCCGTCAGGCCGACGCCGCCATGTACGCCGCCAAGCGCTCGGGCACGGGGCTGGCGGTGTACGACCCGTCCCGGCACGCGGACAGCAGCGGCCACCTCGCACTGGTCGAGGAGCTCCGCGCCGCCCTGTCCACCGGCCAGCTGGTGCTGCACCACCAGCCGCAGGTCGACGTCCGCACCGGCCGGACCCTCGGGGCCGAGGCGCTGGTCCGCTGGGCACACCCGGTCCGGGGTCTGCTCGCCCCCGCGCAGTTCCTCCCCCTGGCCGAGGCGCACGGGCTCATGGGCGCGGTCACCGACGAGGTCCTCCGCCAGGCCGTCGTCCAGGCCGCCGACTGGCGACGCCGCGGGCTGGACCTGCGGATCTCGGTCAACCTGTCGGCCAGCAACCTGCTCGACACCGACCTGCCGTCCCGCATCGCCGTCCTGCTGGCGGCCGCCGGGCTGCCGGCGGAGAGCCTGGTGCTCGAGGTGACCGAGACGGTGCTCATGGGTGAGGCCGAACGCAGTCAGGCCGTCGTCACGGCCCTGACCGAGCTCGGCCTCACGGTCAGCATCGACGACTTCGGCACCGGCTACTCGTCCCTGTCCTACCTGCGCGACCTACCGGTCGCCGAACTCAAGCTCGACCGGTCCTTCACCACCGACCTGCTCGTCGACGCCCGGACCGAGGCAATCGTCGCCTCCACCATCGACCTCGCCCACCGGCTGGGCCTGCGGGTGGTCGCCGAGGGCGTGGAGCGCGAGGAGACGCTGGCGCGCCTGGCCGACCTCGGCTGCGACGAGAGCCAGGGCCACCTGCATGCCGCCGCACTGCCAGCCGCCCGGTTCCACGACTGGCTGGACCGCGCCGGGACGACGGCACCGCCGGCCGGGACGCCCGAGCTGGTGGGTTCGTGACCCGCACCGTCCGGCCCCGACGGAGTGGCCTGGGGCACCGCTGAGGCGGGTGTGACGGAGGGGTCCACCCGGCCGTGGACACGCCCTCGACCTCCCCGCGGAGCCCGCGGCCCTGCCTAGCGTCGGGCCATGCGCGAGAACCGACTCTCCCCGGTCCGGAACGCGAACGACACCGCCCGGGTGCAGCAGCTGCACCTGATCGCCGCCGCGCGGGCCGCGGCCGTGCGGCCGACGTCCGCGCAGCAGGTCTCCGACATCGTCCGCGTCACCGTGGACGACGAGGTCGACACCCGCACCTTCCGGGCGATCGTCACCGACATCTCCGACGACCTGCTCCGCTGAACCCCCCGGCGATTTCCGCGGAAATCGCCGGGGCTCACTCGCCGCCGCGGCCGGGCTCTCCGATCGCGATCATCGCTTCGACCGCCCGCCGTGCCCGGGCGGCGGTCTCCGGGTCGACGTCCACCGCGCCCTCGCCGGTGCGCAGCGTCCGCAGCAGCTTGGCCGGCGTGATCATCTTCATGTAGCGGCAGGCGGCGCGGTCGTTCATCGGGATGAACTGCGTGCCGGAGTTCAGCGCCCGCAGCTGGTGCAGGATGCCGACCTCGGTGGCCACCAGCACCTGGCCGGCCGTCGTGGTGGCCGCCTGCTCGACCATGCCGCCGGTGGACAGCACGCGGGTGCGCTCGGCCGGCAGGTCGCCGTGGCTGACCAGGTCGAGCACCGACGTGGTGCAGCCGCACTCGGGGTGCACGAGGATCTCGGCGTCCGGGTGGGCGGCCACCTGCGCGCGGACGTCGGACGGGCTGATGCCGGCGTGCACGTGGCACTCCCCCGCCCACACGTGGATGTTGCTGCGCCCGGTGACCCGCTTGACGTGCGCGCCGAGGAACTGGTCGGGGCAGAAGAGGATGTCGCGGTCCTCGGGGATCGAGCGGACCACGTCGGCGGCGTTGGACGACGTGCAGCAGATGTCGGTCTCGGCCTTCACCGCCGCGGTGGTGTTCACGTAGCTGACGACGACCGCGCCGGGGTGCTCGGCCTTCCACTCGCGCAGCTGCTCGGCGGTGATCGAGTCGGCCAGCGAGCAGCCGGCCTCGTGGTCGGGCAGCAGCACGGTCTTGTCCGGCGACAGGATCTTCGCCGTCTCCGCCATGAAGTGGACGCCGCAGAAGACGATCTCGCGGGCGTCGGTCTGCGCCGCGACCCGCGACAGGTACAGCGAGTCGCCGGTGAAGTGGGCGACGTCCTGGATCTCGGGGACCTGGTAGTTGTGCGCCAGGATCACCGCGCCGCGCTCCTCGGCCAGCCGGCGGACCTCCGCCGCCCACGTCTCGTACTCGGCCGGCGAGAGGGTGCGCTCGTCGCCGGCGACGGCGGGGGTGGCGGGCGCGATGGTGGCGGTCACGGAGCTCCTCGGCTGGGTGGGGGGCGGCCACATGATCCCCCGCGCCGGACGGCGGCTGTGGCGCGGGGCACCCTGCTCAACATCCGCCGGGCCGCACCCCTTCCCGCGGCCGGCCTGCCGCGGCCGGGCAGGATGCCGCCAGGAACGTCGGAGCACCCGTGGAGGTCCGGTGACCAGTCCGCTCGAGTCCGTCGCGTGGATCCACGGCGCTCGGGACTGCTCGCGGACGAGCGACCCGCTGATCCAGGTCCATCGCCTGGACCGCGACACGTTCGTCCTGCGGCTGAGCAAGTGCTACAGCTTCGAGGCGAACTTCCTCTACCTGCTGTTAGCCCGGGAGCGGGGCCTCCTGCTGGACACGGGCGCCCGTCCCGACGCCGGCGCGCGCGACCGGAGCCTGCCGCTGCGCCGCACCGTGGACGACGTCATCACCGGCTGGTCGACGGAGCGCGGCCTGCCCGAGCCGGACCTGGTCGTCGCCCACACCCACGCCCACGGAGACCATGTGTCCGGCGACCACCAGTTCACCAACAGGCCGCAGACCCGCGTGGTGGCGCCCACGCTCCCCGAGGTGACCGGTTTCTTGGGCCTGCCGGACTGGCCGGACGGTCGGGCCGACCTCGACCTCGGCGGCCGGCGGGTGACCGTCCTCCCGATCCCCGGGCACGAGCCGACGCACATCGCCGTCCACGACTCCCGGACCCGGGCCCTGTTCACCGGCGACATGCTCTATCCCGGCCTCCTCACCGTGCGGGACTGGCCCGCCTACCGGCGCAGCGCCGCTCGGCTCGCGGACCTCGTGCGGCAGGAGGGGGTCTCCGTCGTCCTGGGCGCCCACATCGAGATGACCAGGACACCGGGCGAGCTCTACCCGCTGGGGACGACGCACCAGCCCGACGAGCACCCCCTCCCCCTCACGCCGGCCCACGTCCTCGAGTTCCACGAGGCCTGCGAGGCGATGGCCGAGGCGCCGCACCTCGACGTCCACGACGACTTCGTCATCCGCCCACCCCTCCCGGACGAGCCGCGGTCCGGCGCGGTCGACGGCTCAGCACTGCCCCGGAGTGGGTGAGGAGCCCGCCGGCCCCCCGGCGAGCGGGGCCCGCAGCACCGCCGCACGGGCCTGGAGGGCCAGCCACAGCTCCATCCGCTGGTCCGCACGCTCGAGCGGCCGGCCGGTCAGCGCCGCCACGCGGGCTATCCGGTTGCGGACGGTGTTGCGGTGCACCGACAGAGCGGCGGCCGCGACCTCCCAGGCGCCATTGGCCTGCAACCACCCCTCGAGGGTGTGGAGCAACTCCACCCGCTCTCGCCCGTCGAGGGAGTCGAGGGGGGCCAGGACGGCGTCGCTGTAGGACGAGAGGAGCTCCGGCGGCCCCAGTTGGAGGAGCAGCTGCGTCGCGCTGCTCTCCTCTGCCTGCACCGCCCGACCGAGGTGGGCGCTGACCTGGGCGAGCGAGTCGGCCTGCCGGGCGCTGACGTGAAGTTCGCCGAGCCGGGTGAGGGCGCTGATGCCGATGGGCCGGCCCCGCGCGGCCCGCTCGAGCGCAGGGACCAGCTCCGGCACATCGGGCACCAGGAGGTCGACCGCCGACGCACGGGGGCGGGCCACGGCCTGGTGCAGGGCCGACGTGAGCACGGCCGCCACCTCCTGGGACCGCTCCTGTTCCGCCAGCCGAACCACGACCACCCGCAGCGGCCCGGGCGGCAGGCCGATGCTCGCGGCCAGTCGGGGTGCCTGGTGCGGCCGCAGTCCGGAGGAGAGCAGCTGGGCGACGACGTGCGCGCGACGCCGCCGCTCGGGGTCGCCCGCGGCGTGCCGGTGGTCCAGCTCGAGCGAGAGAAGGGAGACCAGCACCGCGAGGGCGTGCATGGCCCGGGCGTCGCCGCTGCGCTCGAGGAGCAGCAGGCCGCGAGGACTCGACGCGCCGAGAGTGAGGACCTGCACGTCCTCCACCTCTCCCGATCCCGGAGGCGGCAGGGAGCCGCCCAACGCCTCCTCCAGTGCCGGCCCCGCGCGCCCGGCGAGCTGGTCGGCCCCCACCCCGGCCGACGCGACCGGGTCCCCACGCAGGTCGGTGACCACCACGGCCGTGCCCAGCGCCGATGCCCATGCGTCGACCACCGCACCGAGGGGATCGGCACCGGCCGCTGCAGCGGTGAGGTCGCGGGTGATCGCGACGGCGTCCTGCCACTCACGGCGCTCGGCCTCGGCGAGCTGCGCGAAGACCCACTTGGTGACCGCGATGAAGGGGACCGGGTCCGGCAGCAGCAACAGTGGCAGCCCGTGCTCGTCGGCGGCGCGCGCCAGTGCGGCCGGGGCCCCCTGGTGCGGCAGATCCCGGCCGAGTCCCAGGACCAGGGCGCTGACGCCGCCGTGGACGCAGTCCTCGACGTACTGGTGGCAGCCGGGCAGGTCCTCGGGCAGGAACAGCCCCACCGTCATGAGCAGCTCGCCACCCTGGAGCCATGCGCTCGGCCGGGTGAGCTCTGAGACGTGGGCGGCCACCACGGCACGCTCCAGGCCCTGCCGCCCGGCCGCGAGCGTCAGCTGCAGGGACGGCTCGGCGAGCAGCTCACGGACCGTGATCACGGGCGGGATTGTACGAAACATCCAACGATTCGGAGCAGACGGTACAGATCCGTTCTAGGCGCGGGCCTATCTCGCCCCTACCGTGTCGGCGGACGCTGTGCCGTTTATCACACGCCGACCGGCGTGCCGTCCCCCGTCGCCAGGAGGCTTTACCCGTGACCCAGCCGCGAGGCCCCGTCGACGCCAGCCGCGTCCCCCGGTACGCCGGCCCGGCGACCTTCGCCCGGCTGCCCCGGCTGGACGAGGTGAGCTCCTTCGACGTGGCCGTGGTCGGCGTGCCCTTCGACTCGGGGGTCTCCTACCGGCCCGGCGCCCGGTTCGGCCCCTCCCACGTGCGCGAGTCCTCCCGCCTGCTGCGCCCGTACAACCCCGTGCAGCGGGTGTCCCCCTTCGCCGAGCAGCAGGTCGTCGACGCCGCCGACATCGCGGTCAACCCCTTCGACATCCAGCACGCCGTGCGGGAGGTGCAGGCCGCGGCGACCGACCTGAGCAGCGGTGGCGGCCGGCTGGTCACGATCGGCGGGGACCACACCATCGCGCTGCCGCTGCTGCGCGCCGCGGCGGAGCGGCACGGGCCGGTGGCCGTCGTGCACTTCGACGCCCACCTGGACACGTGGGACACCTACTTCGGCGAGCCGTACACCCACGGCACGCCGTTCCGCCGGGCCGCCGAGGAGGGGATCATCGACGCCACCGCCTGCGCGCACGTCGGCATCCGTGGCCCGCTGTACTCCGACCAGGACCTGGTCGAGGACGAGGTCCTCGGTTTCCAGGTCGTGGCCGCCCACGAGACCGAGGACATCGGCTGGCGCGGCATTGCCGAGCGGGTCCGCCGCCGGGTCGGCGACCGGCCCGTCTACGTGTCGGTGGACATCGACGTCCTCGACCCCGCCTTCGCGCCCGGCACGGGGACGCCGGAGGCCGGCGGGCTGACCAGCCGCGAGCTGCTGCAGGTGCTGCGCTCCTTCGCCGATCTGCGCCTCGTCGGCGCCGACGTCGTCGAGGTGGCGCCCGCCTACGACCACGCCCAGATCACCGGCGTCGCCGCCGCCCACGTGGCCTACGAGCTGGTCTCCGCCATGGCGCCGCGCTCGCGAGCGGACAGCCGCGACCGGCTGGCGGTGGCAGAGGAGCTGGCCCAGGCATGACCGCGGTGCACAACGGGGGCTCGGCCGTCGTCGGCGCCCTCGTCTCCGAGGGGGTCGACGTCGTCTTCGGCATCCCCGGCACCCACAGCCTCGAGCTGTACCGAGCGCTGGCCTGCAGCACCCTGCGCCACGTCACCACGCGGTCCGAGCAGGGCGCCGGGTACGCCGCCGACGGGTACGCCCGCGCCACGGGCCGGCCGGGCGTCTGCTTCGTCACCAGCGGGCCCGCGGTCAACAACGTCGCCGCCCCGGTGGGCACCGCCCACGCGGACTCCGTACCGCTGCTCGTGGTGGCTCCCGGCCCCCCGCGCGGGCTCGAGGGCGCCGACGTCGGTGAGCTGCACGAGATGCGGGACCAGCGAGGACACATGGCCGCGGTGGCCGAGCGCGCGGTGCGGGTCTCCTGTCCCGGAGAGGCGGTCGCCGCCGTCCACGAGTCCTTCGCGCACTGGCGCACCCACCGGCAGCGCCCGCACTTCCTCGAGGTCCCACTCGACGTCCTCAGCGAGGCCTGGAACGGCGAGGACACCGGACCGCTGACCGCTCCCGTCCACCCCGGCCCCGACGCCGACGACCTCGTCCTCGCCACCCGTCGGCTGGCCGGGGCCGAACGCCCCGCCCTGCTGCTCGGCCGTGGCGCGGTCGCCGCCGCCGAGGCCGTCCGTGCGCTCGCCGAGCTGCTGCAGGCGCCGGTGGTCACGACCGTGAACGGCAAGGGCGTGCTGTCCGAGACGCACCCCCTCTCGGTGGGGGCTTCGGTGCGGCTGGAGCCCGCGCAGCGCCTGTTGACCGCCGCCGATGTGGTGCTCGTCGTCGGCACGGCCCTGTCCGACGCCGAGCTGTGGGGCTGGGAGCCGGATCTGCCCGGCACGGTCATCCGGGTGGACGTCGAGGCCGGTCAACTGCGGAAGCGGCTGACCCCCACCATCGGCCTGCACGGTGACGCGGCGACCGTCCTCCGCCGCCTGACCCGATTGCTGGTCGCCGATCCCGCGGTCGTCGCCCGCCCCCGGTCGGACGGCCCCGCGCGGGCCCAGCGGACCCGGCAGGACTGCGCGGCGGCTGCCGCGCCCGACGCGGGACCCTGGGCCGAGCTCAACCGCGCGCTGGCCGCCGCCGTCCCGCCGGGGACGATCGTGGCCGGGGACAGCTCCCAGGTGACCTACTACGGAACGGCACACTTCTGGCCCGTGCCCGAGCCGGCGCGGCTGCTGTACCCCACCGTCTACGCGACCCTCGGCTACGGCCTACCCGCGGCCATCGGGGCCAAGATCGGCGACCCGGGACGCCCGGTGCTCGCCCTGGTGGGGGACGGCGCGCTGATGTTCTCGCTCGCCGAGCTGGCCACGGCGGTCGAGCAACGCCTGCCCCTGCCCGTCGTCGTCGTCAACGACCACGGCTACACCGAGATCCGGGACGGCATGTACCGGGCCGGCATCCCCCCGCTCGCGGTCGACCTGCACACCCCCGACTTCGCCGCGGTCGGCCGCGCCATGGGGGCGCGGGGCGTACAGGTCCGCTCGGTGGAGGACGCCGTCTCCGCCGTCCTGCAGGCTCTCAACGCCGACGGGCCGTCGGTGGTCGAGATCGACGCCGGTGCACTGGCCGCCGCGACCGGAGGGCCCTGATGCCCTACCGACTGCGGCCCCGGGGCCACGACCCGGTCACGGTCCGGTCGCGATCCACCGTGGCGCCTGCCCTTCCCGGCGGGGAGTCCACACCATCTGCCACCAGAGCACACCCCCAGTCCACCCACCCGAGGAGATCCGATGTCCGCTCGCCGCTCGTCCCTGACGTCCCGCCCGTTCCCCGGCGCCGCCCTGGTACTGGCCGTCGCGGCGTTCACGGCCGCCTGTGGCGGCGGGTCCAACAGCGGGGGTGAGGAGGGCGCGGCGGCCGGGTCCACGGCGGGGTCCACGGCCGGCGGGGAGGCCGTGGCGGAGGTGGAGGCCGACCCGGAGCTCAACGCCATGCTCCCGGCCGACATCAGCGACGCCGGCACGCTCGAGGTCGGCACCGAAGCCCTCTACCCGCCCTACGAGTACCTGGATGAGGACGGCCAGACGATCATCGGGCTCGACCCGGACCTCCTGGACGCGATCACCAGCCGTCTGGGTGTCGAGTACACGCTCACCAACACCGCGTTCGACGGGCTGCTGCCGGCGTTGGACGGCGACCGGTTCGACGTGGTCGCCGCCGCCGTGACCGACACGACTGCCCGGCAGCAGAACTACGACTTCGTGGACTACTTCCTGGCCGGCCAGGCGATCGTCGTCGCCGCGGGCAACCCGGAGGGCATCGCGGGTGTCGAGGACCTCTGCGGCCAGCCGGTCTCCGTGCTGATCTCCTCGGCGCAGGAGGAGCTGCTCAACCGGTTCAACCAGGAGGAGTGTGCCGCCGACCCGATCGAGATCACGGCCCTTCCGACCGACCAGGACGCCCTGCTCCAGGTGCAGAGCGGGCGGGCGGTGGCCAGCTTCACCCAGGAGCCGGTCGGCCGCTACAACGCCGCGCAGATCGCCGGCGGCAACGCCTTCGAGGTGGCCAACACCGCGCCCCTCTTCCCGAGCCCGCTCGGCTACGTCTTCGACAAGGAAGACACCCAACTGCGCAACGCCTGGCAGGCCGCGCTGCAGTCCCTGATCGAGGACGGGACCTACACCGAGATCCTGGAGTCCCACGGGTTGGAGTCCGGCGCGGTCGACGAGGCCACGATCAACGCCGGCACGCAGTGACCGCGGCCACGCCGTCGCGCACCCCGACGGCCGCCACGGGACCGGGCGCACTGAAGGCCGTCCCGGTCCGCCACTACGGGCAGTGGGTGGCCGGCGCGGTGTGCGTGGCGCTCCTGGCCCTACTGGTCCGCGCCGTGGCGACGAACGAGACGATCCAGTGGGACGTCATCGGGTCCCGGATCTTCTTCGACGCGATCCTCGACGGCCTGGTCACCACGATCTGGCTGACCGTGGCCAGCATGGTCCTGGGCGTCGTCGGTGGCGTGGTCGTCGCCGTCATGCGGCTGTCGGACAACCTGCTGCTCAGGAGCATCAGCGGCGCCTTCGTGTGGCTGTTCCGCGGCACCCCGGTGCTGGTGCAGATCCTCATCTGGTTCAACCTGGCGCTGTTCTTCCCGCAGCTCGGGTTCGGCAGCCTCAGCGTCTCGACCAACGACCTCATCACCCCGTTCACGGCCGCGCTGCTGGCGCTGGCCCTCAACGAGGCGGCGTACATGTCCGAGATCGTCCGCGGCGGCATCCTCGCCGTGGACAGTGGCCAGCGGGAGGCCGCCGAGGCACTCGGGATGACCGGTGGCCTGGTACTGCGGCGGATCGTCCTGCCCCAGGCGATGAAGGTGATCATCCCGCCGACGGGCAACGAGCTGGTGACGCTGCTGAAGACGACCTCGCTCGTCGCGGTCATCGGTGCCGGCGACCTGCTCACCCAGGCCCAGGCCGTGGGCGCCACCGACTTCACCCGCCTGGAGATGCTGATCGTCGCCAGCATCTGGTATTTGGTCCTGACGACGATCGCCAGTGCCGGGCAGGCGCTGCTCGAGCGCCGCTTCCTGCGGGGCAGTGCGCACGCCAAGGGCCGGTCGTCGGTCCTCCGGCGGATCGCCACGGACCTGCGGCCGGGCCGCAACCACGACGCCGGCGCGATCGCGGCGCCGGTGCCGCCGTCCGAGGAGAGGGGGGCACGCTGATGACGACCGGTTTGACTGCGGAGGCCGCCACGGGGTCGGGAGACGAGCGCCTCATGGTGGAGGCGCTCGGCATCCACAAGTCCTACGGGTCCCTGGAGGTCCTCAAGGGGGTCGACCTGCGGGTACGTCCCGGCGAGGTCACCTGCCTGCTCGGCCCCTCGGGGTCGGGCAAGTCCACCCTGCTGCGCTGTCTGAACCACCTCGAACGGGTCGACGCCGGGACCGTCCGGATCGACGGGGACCTCGTCGGTTACCGGGTGAAGGGCGAAAAGGTGTACGAGCTCCCCAAGCACGAGGTGGCCCACCAGCGCCGGGGGGTGGGCATGGTGTTCCAGCGCTTCAACCTGTTCCCCCACATGACGGTGTTGCAGAACGTCATCGAGGCGCCCACCCGGGTCCTGCGCCAGCCCAAGGCCGAGGCCCGGGAGCGCGCGCGGGAGCTGCTGGCCCAGGTCGGTCTGGCCGACAAGGCCTCCGCCTACCCGCTCCAGCTGTCCGGGGGGCAGCAGCAGCGGGTCGCGATCGCCCGCGCCCTCGCGATGCAGCCCAAGCTGATGCTCTTCGACGAGCCGACCTCGGCCCTGGACCCGGAGCTGGTCGGGGAGGTGCTCGACGTCATGCGCCGCCTGGCCGCCGGCGGGATGACGATGGTCGTGGTGACGCACGAGATCGGCTTCGCCCGCGAGGTCGGCGACACGGTCGTCTTCATGGACGGCGGGGTCGTCGTCGAGGAGGGCACGCCCGCCGACGTCCTGGGCCGGCCACAGCATGAGCGCACCCGCTCGTTCCTCAGCAAGGTGCTGTGACGGCTCCGCCCGCCTGCCGGTGCACCGCCGGGCGGGCGGGGTCAGGCGCGGGTCAGCCGGTGGACCTCGGCGGCCACGGCGTCCCGGTCGGCGGCCAACAGCGCCTGAAGGGCCGGCACCGACCGCGCGGAGCGGGCGGCCGCGTAAGCGGCCCGCGTCCCGGACGAGCGGGCGGCCCACACCGTGGCGTTGACCGCCAGCCGGGTCCGGGCCAGCGGCAGGACGACCTGCGCCTCCGCCTCGCTCAGGGACGCCTCCCTCCCCCAGCCCGCCACCACGTCGAGCAGCCCCTGCAGCGGATCGCCGGTGAGCCGGGCCGCGTAGCCCGCTGCCACCGCCAGCTCCGCCACCCGCAGCCCGTCCAGCATGTCGCCGAAGTCCAGGACACCGGTCACCCGAGGGCGTCCGTCGACCTGCCCGACGAGGAGGTTGGCGTCGTGGAGGTCCTGGTGCACGACGGTGCGCGGCAGCTCGGCCAGCTGCGGCGCCACGTCGGCGGCGAACCCCTCGGCGGCCGCGACGGCGAGGTCGCGGGTGGCCGGGTCGGGGACGTCCGGCAGCGCCTCCAGGATCGTGCGCTGCCCGCGCGAGGCCTCCCACACGTGGGTCAGGCCGGGGGGCGGCGGAGGCGCCGCGGCGAGCGCTGCGGACAGGCGGGCGGCGGTGGTGCCGATCTCGTGCAGCAGGGTCCGGTCGACCTCGGCGGCGTGCAGCGGGAGGCCGGTCAGCCACTCCTCGACGACCACCAGGACGGGGGTCCCCCCGACATGGGTCACGGAGACGGCCGACCCGCTGCGGTCGGTGAGGATGCCGGGGACAGGCTGCCCCTGTCCGGCCAGCCGGGCCATCACGGCCGTGCGCCACTCGACCGCCGCGCGCTGCTCCCCCTCGTCACGGCTGACCTTGACCGCGAAGCCGCGGCCGGCGTCGTCCTCCAGCCGGCAGATGGTGGCCAGCTCACCCTCGACGCGCTCGATCCGCTGCGGCCGCAGGCCGTACCGCTCCCGGACGAGGCCCCGCACCTGCTCGACGGGGAGGTCGAGGACGCGCCCGGCCGCCGGCTCCGGGCAGGGCTCACCCGCGACCGCGCCCACGGGCCCCCCGCCGGTCGAGCCTGACACACTGTCGATCAACGATCCTGCCCGTCGCGCACGGGAGGGGCAATCCCGGAGAGCCCATGACGCCGCAGCGCATGCACATGGCCAACAGCTACGACCCCTCTGCCCCCCGGAGCACCCTGCCGCCCTCGGCCGCCGCGCTCCTGGAGCGACGGGAGCGCGTGCTGGGCGCTCCCTACCGGCTCTTCTACGAGGAACCACTGGAAGCGGTGCGGGGCGAGGGAACGCTGCTGTTCGACGCCGCGGGGCGCGACCACCTCGACGTCTACAACAACGTGCCGGCCGTAGGGCACTCCAACCCGCGGGTGCAGCAGGCGGTGGCCGACCAGCTCGGCCGGCTCAACACGCACACCCGGTACCTGACCCACGGGGTCGTCGACTACGCCGAGCGCCTGACTGCCCTCTTCCCCCCACACCTGCAGCAGGTCATCTTCTGCTGCAGCGGCAGCGAGGCAGTCGACCTGGCCCTGCGGATCGCCGAGCACCACACGAAAGCCGACGGCTGGATCGTGACGAGCCACGCCTACCACGGCACGACCCGGGCCGCGGCCGCTGTCTCACCCAGCCTCGGCCCGAACAACCCGATCCCCCGGCACGTCGTCCTCGTCGACGCCCCCGACCAGCTCAGGGAGGATCCGGCCACGATCGAACAGGCCTTCGCCGCCCGGGTCGCCGAGGGCATCGAGACCCTGCGGCAGCGGGGCGCGGCCCTGGCCGGGCTGCTGGTCGACTCCTGCCTGTCCAGCGACGGTCTCCAGCTGGACCCCGCCGGCTTCCTGCGCTCGGCCGTCGACCTGGTGCACCGAAAGGGAGGCGTCTACGTCGCGGACGAGGTCCAGCCGGGTTACGGCCGACTGGGCACCGGGTGGTGGGGGTTCCCCCGCCACGCCGTCGCCCCCGACCTGGTGGTCCTCGGCAAGCCGATGGGCAACGGCCTCCCCATCTCGGCCGTGGTGGGTCAGCCGTCCCTGTTCGACCGCTTCGGCCGCGACGTGCGCTACTTCAACACGTTCGCCGGGAACCCGGTGAGCATCGCGGCAGCCACCGCCGTGCTGGACGAGATCGAGACCCGGGACCTGATCCCGCACACGGCCCGGGTCGGCCGGTACCTCCTCGACGAGCTGCGGCGGCTCACGGTGGACCACGAGCGGATCGGCGAGGTCCGAGGAGCCGGCCTCTTCCTCGCCGTCGAGCTGGTGCGGGACCGGACCGGCCGCACACCGGACGCCGGAGCAGCCGCCTTCCTGGTCAACGAACTGCGCCGGCGACGGGTCCTGATCAGCGCATCCGGTCGGCACGGCAACGTGCTCAAGATCAGGCCGCCGCTGGTCTTCGACAATCCGCATGCCGAGCGCTTCCTGACGGAGTTCAGCGCGGCGCTCTCCATGCTGGAGACGCCGGGCTGATCCCGCGCCGCGCGGGGCTCACCTCAGGTGGCCGGTGTCGTTGACCAGCCGGACGGCGGCGTGCCCGTCGGAGCGCCAGGCGATGGTGCTGAACGACGCCGCCTCGAGGAACACCCGGTGGACGACGTCGTCGGGTACGTCGAGCCCGGCGGCCAGCAGCAGCTTGATCGGCGTGACGTGGGAGACGACGAGCACCGTCTTCCCGGCGTGCCCGCGCAGGATGCGGGCCCGGGCACGGGCCACCCGCTCGCTGACGTCGGCGATCGACTCCCCGCCCGGTGCGGCGACGGTGATGTCCCCGGCGAACCGTCGGGCGGCCAGCGGGTGCCGCTGCTTCGCCTCCCCGGCGGTGAGGCCCTCGAAGTCGCCGAAGTCGAGCTCGACCAGGTCGTCGTCGTACTGCACGGGCAGCCCCAGCTCCGCGCCGACGACCTCGGCGGTCTCCTGGGTGCGGCGCAGCGGCGAGGCCACGATCACGTCGATGCCGAGCTCGCCGGCCCGTTTCGCCGCCGCCTCGGCCTCGGCGCGGCCGGTGGCCGACAGCGGCAGGTCGTTGCGGCCGCTGTACCGGCGTTCCGGCGTGTGCTCGGTGCGGCCGTGCCGCAGCAGGTGCGTGACGGTGGTAACGGCGGGCGCGCGCGGGGCCACCGGCTGGACGTCGTCCCCCGCGGTGGTGGGCTCCGCGGCGGCGTCGCGGTGCACCGGCCGGCCGTCCATCGCGCTGTTGGCCAGCGCGTCGGCGGCGCCGTTCTGCGCCCGCGGCACCCAGGTGTAGCGCACGCTGCCCAGCTGCCGGGCGATCTGCTGGGCCTGCAGCGCCAGCTTCTGCATGTCGGGGTGCTTGACCTTCCAGCGACCCGACATCTGCTCGACGACGAGCTTGGAGTCCATCCGCACCTCGACGTCGGCGGTGGGGTCGAGGTCGAGCGCGGCCTGCAGCCCGGCGACCAGGCCGCCGTACTCGGCGACGTTGTTGGTCGCCCGGCCCACCGACTCCGCCCGCTCGGCGAGCACCTTCCCGGTGCGGGCGTCGCGCACCAGGGCGCCGTAGCCGGCCGGGCCGGGGTTGCCCCGCGACCCGCCGTCGGCCTCCACGACGAAGCGGCGGGTCACCGGCGGCCCTCCTTCCGCGGGAACGGGGTCACAGGCCGCTCTCCGCCGTGCGCACGAGGACCCGGCCGCAGTTCTCGCACCGCACCACCTCGTGCGGGTCGGCGTTGCGCACGGCGGCCAGCTCACGGCCGTTCAGCTCGATGCGGCAGCCCTGGCACTGGCGCGCCTTGAGCACCGCCGCGCCGGTACCGCCGGTCTGGGTGCGGATCCGCTCGTAGAGCGCCAGCAGGTCGGCCGGGATGCGGGCGGCGGCGTCGGCGCGGGCGGCCTCGTGCTGCGCCGTCCCGTCGGCGATGTCGGCCAGGGCGTCGTCGCGCAGCTGCTCGGCGCGCTCCAACTCGGCCCGCGCCGCCTCGTGCCCCTGCCGGGCCTCGGCGAGGGCGGCCTCGGCGGTCTCCAGCTGCTCCATCAGCTCGAGCTCCTGGTCCTCCAGGTCCGACTGCCGCCGCGCCAGCGACTGCATCTCGTGCTGCAGGTCGGTCATCTGCTTGGCCGAGACGCTGCCGGAGTCCAGCAGCCCCTGGTCGCGGGCCGCCCGCGCCCGCACCGTCTCGACGTCGCCCTCGAGCCGCTTGACCTCCCGCTGCAGGTCGCGCGCCTCGGTCTCGGCGCGCACCACGGCGGCGGCCAGCTCCCGCTCCTTCTCGGCCGCGGACGTGACCGCGGCGTTCTCCGGGAGCGTGCGCCGGCGGTGGGCCAGCTGCCCCAGGGCGATGTCCTCCGCGGCGAGGGCCAGCAGCTTCTGCTGGTCGAAGTGGTCGGCCTTCACCCGCTCAACCTACCTGCGGGCAGTGGGCTCCCCCGTCGCTCCCGGCGGCGCCGACTCCAGCGGGTCGGGCAGCTCCCGGAAGGTCGGGTCCCCTCGCTCGGCGGTGTAGTCCGTCTCCGCCGTCCCGTCGATGCCGGCGTCGACCTTCATCGCCCGCAGCAGCACGGTGACGAGGACGACGACCACCAGGTTGGCCAGCAGCGCCAGGAAGCCGGCGTAGATGGTGCCCGTCACGTCCAGACCCAGCTTGGCCAAGGCGAACGACGAACCGCCGAAGTGCTCGCGCACGACCGTGCCGTCCGGACCGAGCCGCGGGATGTTGTAGAGCATCACCAGGCCCGCGGCCATGCCCGCGAACCAGCCGGCGATCAGCCCACCGCGGTGGAACCAGCGGGTGTAGAGGCCCAGCGCCACCGCCGGGAGCGTCTGCAGGATGATTACGCCGCCGATCAGCTGCAGGTCGATGGAGAACTGCGGATCGATGAAGAGGATGGCCGCCACCGCGCCGACCTTCACCACCAGCGAGGTCACCTTGGCGACCTGCGCCTCCTGGTGCGGGGTGGCGTCCTTCTTGAGGAACTCCTTGTAGATGTTGCGGGTGAACAGGTTGGCCGCGGCGATCGACATGATCGCCGCCGGGACCAGCGCGCCGATGCCGATGGCGGCGAAGGCGATGCCGGCGAACCAGCTGGGGAACATCTGCTGGAAGAGCACCGGCACCACCGTGTTGCCGTCCCCGCCGATCGGCGTGACGCCGGCGGCGATCGCCATGTACCCGAGCAGCGCGATGAGCCCGAGCGCGAGGCTGTAGACCGGCAGCGCGCTCATGTTCCGCTTGAGCACGTCGCGGCCACTGGCGGCCAGGACGCCGGTGAGGGTGTGCGGGTACAGGAACAGCGCCAGCGCGGAGCCGAGGGCCAGCGTGGCGTAGCCCAGCTGACCGGTCGCCGGCAGGAGCACCCCAGCGCCTGCGGAGAACTTCTCCTCGGCCGCGCCGAAGATGGCGTCCCAGCCGCCCAGCTTCACCGGGATCACGATCACCGCGACGATGATCGTCAGGTAGATCAGCGTGTCCTTGACGAAGGCGATGAGCGCGGGGGCGCGCAGTCCGGAGTTGTAGGTGTAGAGCGCCAGGATGACGAAGGCGACGATGAGGGGCAGCTCGCCCTCGACGCCCATCGCCTTGAGGATCGCCTCGATCCCGACCAGCTGCAGGGCGATGTAGGGCATCGTCGCGACGATGCCGGTCAGTGCGACGAGCAGCGCCATGCCCGGGGAGTCGAACCGGGAGCGGACGAAGTCGGCCGGGGTGACGAACCCGCGCACGTGGCTGACCGACCAGAGCCGGATCACCACCAGGAAGACCAGCGGGTAGATGACGACGGTGTACGGGACGGCGAAGAAGCCCGCCGCACCGGCACCGAACATCAGCGCCGGCACGGCGACGAAGGTGTAGGCGGTGTAGAGGTCGCCACCCAGCAGGAACCAGGTGACCCAAGTGCCGAAGTTGCGGCCGCCCAGGCCCCACTCGTCCAGGTGCATGAGGTCCTCGGCCCGGCGCCACCGGGCGGCGACGAACCCCATCACCGTCACGACGAGGAACAGGGCGATGACGATGCTCAGCTCGACGACGTTCACTCCGTCCACGGATCAGCGCTCCTGGTCTCGTGCGTCGCCGCCGCGCGTGGTGGCGGAGTCGGTCCGGCCGCGACGGGTGGCCCGGTAGACCACCACGGTGGTGAGGACGCCGAGGCCGACGAACAGCAGCTGCATCCAGTAGAAGAAGGGCCAGCCGAACAGCGTCGGCTCCTCGCGGTTGTAGAGCGGGACCAGCAGCGGCACCACGATCGGGACCAGCAGGAGCCAGTTCCACGGGCTGCGGTCGCTGCGGACGGGCGCGAGGTCCCGCGTACGCGGATCCGTCGGCGGTCTGGTCCCCGCGCTCATCGGCCGGCCTCCTCCTCCGGGGGCCGGCCCCCGGACGTCGTCGTCCGGTCGCGGCTGCGACCGGGTCAGCGGCTGGCCCCGGCGTGCATCGTCCACGGATCGGTGCGCCGCCGGGACACGGCGACCTCCACCCGGCCGGAGAGGTCGCGGGCGAGGACGTCGGCCGCGACGGGCAGCCAGGGCCACTCGGAGGCGAAGTGTGCCACGTCACACAGTGCCGGGCCTAGTTTCTCCTGCGCCTCCGACGCGGGATGATGCCGGAGGTCGCTGGTCAGGAGGACGTCGGCCCCCGCGGCGGCCGCCGCCGGGAGCAGCGAGCCGCCGCTGCCACCGCACACGGCGACGGTCTCGATCCGGCGTCCGGGGTCCCCGGCCGCGCGGACTCCGCCGGCGGTGCCGGGCAGGGCCGCGGCCACCCGTTCGGTGAACTCCGCGAGGGTCACCGGCTCGGGCAGTCGGCCGACGCGGCCGAGCCCGGCGCGGGGGTCGGTGGCGGCCGGCTGGAGTGGGGCCGTGCCGGTGAGGCCGAGCGCGGCGGCGAGGGCGTCGTTCACGCCGGAGTCGGGCGCGCGGTCGGCGTTGGTGTGTGCGACGAACAGGCCGGCGCCGGCCCGGACCAGGCGGTGCACCAGGCGACCCTTGGGGTCGTCCGCGGGTACGCCGTGGACCGGGGTCAGGAAGAGCGGGTGGTGGGTGACGAGCAGCTGGGCACCGGTCCCGACGACCTCGTCGACGACGGCGGCCACCGGGTCGACGGCGAACAGCACCCGCTCCACCGGGTCGTCCGGATCGCCGCAGACCAGCCCGACGGCGTCCCAGTCCTCGGCCAGCGCGGGGTCGTAGCGCGCCTCCAGCGCGGCGACGGCCTCCCCCAGTGTCACGGTCACCGGCCGGAGACTAGGCCAGCCGACGGGCCCGGCCGCCGGACCGGGGGCTACACGGACCGGGGCTGCACCGGCCGGGCCATGGCGACGCGGCGGCCGTGCCGGGTCAGGCCCAGCTCCACCTCGTGCTCGGCGAGCGCCCGCAGCTCGGGTCCGAGGTCGTCGGTCACCTGCCACCCGTGCCGGGCGTACCAGGGCGCGTTCCACGGCACGTCGGCATAGGTCAACAGCGTGACCCGCCGCGCGCCGACCACCCAGGCCATCGACACCGTGGCCTCGAGCAGTGCCCTGCCGACACCCTGCCGCATGGCCGACGGGTGCACCGACAGCTGCTCGAGGTGCACCTCGCCGTCCACCCGCTCCAGGACGGCGAACCCGACCACCGGCCGCCCGACGACCAGCACCCGCCACGCCCCGGCACGCAGGGCTGCGGGAGCCGCGGCCGGCAGGTCGAGCACGCCGCGCTCCCGGAACAGCTCGTCGGCCGCCGCCTCGACGGCGGGCACCTCCAGCAGGTCCGCGGCCGACGCGACCCGGACGACGACACCGCCCACGCGCGGAGCATCCCAGGGGTGGGGCCGCGGGAGGGCACTGCGCGACGGCGGCCTCCCCCGGGCGAGGCAGGCACCGCGACCACACCCCACCGGCCGGTCGCCCCGGGACGACGGTCCGCGGGGTGGAAAGCTGGGACACCGTGGCGGAGCGGGGGTTGCGTGCACCGGCCTGGCTCGAGGAGCTGGTGCGCACGACGCCTCCCCCGGTGCCCTGGCGGGACGTCGTCCGCTTCGCCGTGACCGTGCCCGCGCCCCTCGCCGTGGCGGTCGCCGTCGAGGGCGGCATCGAGCCCGGCCCGGTGCTCGGGGCGGGCGTGTTCGCCACCACGGGCGCGCTCGCCGCCAGCCTCGCCCCGCAGGGCGGCCCCCTGCGCGACCGGCTGCGCCGCACCGCCGCGGCCACGGTCTTCGGCGGCATCGGGCTGGTCGTCGGCCAGTTCGCCTCCGGCGGCGGGTGGCTGCCGGTGGTCGTCGTCGCCCTCGCCGCCGCGCTGGCGGCCTTCGTCAGCGCGGTCAACGCCGCGCTGTCCCTCGGCGCCCTCCAGCTGCTCGTCTACACGGCCCTCGCCTCGGGTCTGGTCACCCCGCTCTCCCCCGCCGCCGAGGTCGGCTGCTTCGTCGCCGGGGCGGCGTGGGCCACGCTCACCACGCTCGTCCAGTACGCGACCGAGCCCAACGACCCCGACCGGACGGCGGTCGCCACCGTGTTCACCCGCATCGGCGAGCTGCTCGCCGCGGCCGGGACGCCGCAGGCCGAGGAGGCGCGGCGGGAGCTGACCACCGCGCTCAACGACGCCTACGACCGGGTGATCCGCTCGCGCAGCCGCACCGCCGGACGCAGCCGCGAGCTCTCCGAGCTGGCCGGCGTCCTCAACGCGGCCGCGCCCCTGGTCGAGGGCACGGTCGCCACCGCGCGCGCCGGGGCGCCCGCCGACCCGCAGGACGTCGGCGCCGTGCACGCCCTCGCTGCCGCGGTGGCCGGCAGGCAGGAGCTGCCCGGCGAGCGGCCGGAGCCCCTGGAGGAGGGCGAGCCCACCCGGCGGGCGGTGCGCCACGGGCTGCGGCTGGCGTGGAACGTCGTCGGCGACCCCGAGGAGCGGGCCGGCGCCGCGGTGCCCCAGCCGCGCCTGGACCTGCGCTCCCGCCTCCGCGAGCTCGCCGACCGCACCCTGGGCAGCCCCGACACCCGCGCGTTCGCCGTCCGCCTGGCGCTGTGCATGACGATCGCCGAGATCGCCCGCCAGTACCTGCCCATCGAGCGGCCGTACTGGGTCCTGCTGACCGTCGCGATCGTGCTCAAGCCCGACTTCGGGTCGGTGTTCACCCGGGCGGTCCAGCGCGGCGCCGGCACGCTGGTCGGCGTCCTCATCGGCTCGCTGTTGCTCGCCGTGCTGCCGCGCGACGCGTGGGTGCTGGTCGCCATGGCCGCGGCCGCCGCGCTGCTGCCGTGGGCCCGCGGCGCCAACTTCGGCCTGTTCTCCGTCTTCCAGACGCCGCTGATCATCCTGCTGCTCGACGTCGCCCTGCCCGGCGGTCCGGGGCTGGTCGGCGCGCGGCTGCTGGACACCCTCATCGGCTGCGCGATCGTGCTGGTCTTCGGCTACCTGCTGTGGCCGCAGACCTGGCGGGCGCCGCTGGACGAGGCGCTGCGCGACGCCGCCCACGCGCTCGACGAGTTCGTGGAGGCCGCCTTCACCGGCAGCCCGGCCGAGCGGCGCCGCGCCCGCCGCCGCAGCTACCGCACGCTCACCGAGCTGCACACCCAGCTGCAGCGCCGACTGGCCGAGCCGCCGCCGGTGAGCACCCGCGCGGCCGCATTCTGGCCGGTCATCGTGCAGCTGGAACGGACGTCGGACGCCGTGACCGAGGCCGTCATCGCCATCCGGCACGGCGAGCCGGCGCCCGACCTCGCCCAGGTCGCGGTCCTACGCCGCGCCATCCGCGAGCTTGAGGAGGACATCCGCGCCCACCGGCCGCCGGACGACGCCGAGATCCACGCCGACGGGGTGCTCGCGCCGGTCGCCCGCGAGGTGGACGCCGCCCGCCGGCTGGTCCGCGACGCCGCCCCCGGCCGCCGTCCCGGCACCGCCGTCGCCGACGAGTAGGCCGGCCGCACCCGGGTGAGGATGGCCGGGTGACCACGCGCGAGCTGACCGTCCGCACCGACGACGGCGTCGACCTGCACGTCGAGGTGGACGGTGTCCAGAACGCCGCCCTGACCGTCGTCCTCAGCCACGGGTTCACCGCCCGGCTCGGCGAGTGGGACCTGCAGCGCGAGGCCCTGCGCGGCCGGGCCCGGCTGGTGCTGTGGGACCAGCGCGGGCACGGTCGCTCCGGCTGGACACCGCTGACCCGCGCCACGATCGACCGCACCGGCCGCGACCTGGGCCAGGTGCTCGACGCCGTCGTCCCCGAGGGGCCGGTGGTGCTGGCCGGCCACTCGATGGGCGGGATGAGCGTCCTGGCCCTGGCCCGGCAGCGCCCCGAGCTGTTCAGCAGCCGCGTCGTCGGCGCCTTCCTGCTGGCCACCTCCGCCGGCGGGCTGGTGAGCGACGGGCCGGTCGGGCTCGGCGTCCGGGTGCTGCGTGCGCTCGGCCTGCTGCCGGTCTACCTCTGGCTGCTGCAGCTGTGGGCGCCGCTGCTGGAGCGCTTCCGCCGCCGCGGCACCCGGATCGGGCGCTGGTACACCCGCCGCTACCTGTTCGGCAGGGACGACGCCGACCCGGAGCAGGTCCGGAAGGTGCAGGACCTGCTGGAGGAGACGCCGCTGCCGGTCACGATGGCGTTCTACGCGACCCTCCTCGACCACGACGAGTACGCCGCGCTGCCGGTGCTGGGCCGCGTGCCGGTCACCGTCGTCGCCGCCACCCACGACCGGCTCACCCCGCTCGGCCACGGACGCCGGCTGGCGGAGGAGATCGGCCCGTCGGCCGAGCTCGTCGTCGTCGACGGCGCCGGCCACAGCGTCAACCTGACCCGCACCGCGACCGTCGACGCGGCCTTCCTCCGGCTGCTCGACCGCGCGGAGCACGCGGCCCGGGCAGCCTGACCTCCGGTGGACGTGACCGCGACCACGTGGTCGGGTAGGGGCCACCCCGAGGGGGCGACGGCGTTCCCGTGGCCCCCCGCGGAGCTGGGACGACGGCCGGCCCGGACGAGGCGGGGTGGGAGGAGCTGACCGTGGACCGCATGAGTCCGACCGATGCCGGGTTCTACTACGCGGAGAGCGAGGACACGCCGCTGCACGTGGGCTCCGTCGCGGTGTTCGAGGGGCCCGCACCCTCCTACGGCGACGTCGTGCGGCTGCTGCTCAGCAAGCTCCCGATGGTGCCCCGCTACCGGCAGCGGGTCCGACGGGTGCCGCTGGACCTGGGCCGGCCGCTGTGGATCGACGATCCCCACTTCCAGATCCTCTACCACGTCCGGCACACCGCGGTCCCGAGCCCGGGCGGCGAGGAACAGCTGCGCAACTTGGCCGGCCGCGTCCTCGGCCAGCGCCTGGACCTGGCGAAGCCGCTGTGGGAGCTGTGGTTGGTCGAGGGGCTGGAGGACGGCCGCTGGGCGCTGATCTCCAAGGTGCACCACTGCATGGTCGACGGCGTCGCCGGCAGCGAGCTCATGCAGCTGATGTTCGACCTGACGCCCGACGCCACCCACAGTGAGCCGCAGGACTGGACTCCGCAGCGCAGCCCGTCGTCCCTCGAGGTGGTCGCCGGCGCGGTCCAGGACGCCGTCACCCACCCGCTGCGCGAGCTCACCCGGCTGCCGGGCGCGGGCGGGGTCCGCGGTGCCGGCCGCACCGCCGTGAAGGCCGGCCGTTCGCTGGCCGCCACCATGCCCAGGACGGCCCGCCAGGTGGCCACCCCGACCGCCCGTTCGCTCAACGGGCCGATCGGCCCGCACCGGCGCTGGGCCTGGGCCGACGCCGAGTTCGAGGACCTCCGGCGGGTCCGGACTGCGCTCGGCGGCACCGTCAACGACGTCGTCCTCGCCGCCATCACCCGTGGCTTCCGCGACCTGCTCGAGCGGCGCGGGTCCCTGCGGGACGGGCTGGTGGTCCGCTCGATGGTGCCCGTGTCGGTCCGGCGACCCGACCAGCACGGGCAGCTGGACAACCAGATCTCCGCGGTCTTCGTCGACCTGCCCGTCAGCGAGCCCGACCCGGTGGCGCGGCTGACCTCGGTCCGCCGGCAGATGGACGAGCACAAGAGGCGCATGCAGACCGTCGACGCCCGCTCGATCATCGCGATGGGCGACTTCGTGGCGCCGACGATGCTCGCCCTCGGCGTGCGGGCCGCGCTGGCCGCCGGGCAGATGTGGTGCCAGGCGGTCACGACCAACGTGCCCGGGCCGCGGGTGCCGCTCTACGTGCTGGGCCGCCGGATGTGCTCGGCGCACGCCTACGTGCCGATCGCCGGCGGCACCCGGGTCTCCATCGGGATCTTCTCCTACCTGAGCTCGATGACCTTCGGGATCAACGCCGACTTCGACGCCTTCCCCGACGTCGACGTCCTCTCCCGTGGCATCTGCACGGGCGTGAGCGAGCTGCTCGAGGCAGCCTCAGCGGCCACCCCCGCCAGCGCCGCGACCTGACCGGTCGGCCGCCGCGATCCGCCGGTTCGCTGCCGCGACGGCCGGGTAGCCGGTCGGCGTGGCAGCCCCCGAGACCGACCTCACCGTCGCCGTCACCGGTCCCACGGGGACCTTCGGCAACGGCCTCGTCCCGCTCCTGCAGGCCGACGACCGCGTGACGCGCATCGTCGGCATCGCCCGCCGGCCGTTCGACCCGGCCGAGCGGGGCTGGACGAAGATGGAGTACCGGCGGGGCGACGTCCGCGACCCCGCGGCCCTGGAGGAGGCCTTCGCCGGCGCCGACGTCGTCGTCCACCTGGCGTTCCTCATCACCGGCAACGCCTCCCGGCAGACCACCCGGGCGATCAACGTCGACGGCACGCTGAACGTCTTCCGCGCCGCGGCGAGCGCCGGCGCCCGGCGGTTCGTCTACGCCTCCTCGGTGGCCGCCTACGGCTGGCACCCCGACAACCCCGAGCCGATCCCCGAGGACTGGCCGGTGCGCCCTGCCGCCCGGCTGTTCTACGCGCAGGAGAAGGCCGAGCTCGAGCAGCTGCTCGGCGCCGAGTCGGCCACCACGCCCGGCCTCGCGCTGTACCTGCTGCGCCCGTCGATCGTCCTGGGTCCGAACGCCGTCGGCGCCAAGGACGTCCTGCCCGGCCCGCTCGCACCGCTCGGCCGACGGCTCTTCGGCCGGCCGCGGCGGCTGCCGGTGACCATCCCGGTGGTCGCCCCGGGGCTGCGGCTGCAGGTCGTGCACGAGGAGGACGTCGGCCGCGCGCTGCAGCTGTGCGTTGTCGCCGCCGGCCCGCCCGGCGCCTACAACATCGCCGGGGACGGCGTGCTGACCGTCGCCGACGTGGCCCGCGAGTTCGGCGCGCTGCCGATCCCCGTGCCCGCCGCGCCCGCCGAGCTGGCCGCCCGCGCCGTGGCCCGGCTGCCGTTCCTGCCGCCGGCCGCCGAGTGGGTGGAGGCGGCCAGCCGCCCGGTGATCATGGACACCGCCAAGGCCAAGCAGCAGCTGGGCTGGCGGCCGCGCTACACCGGGTGGGAGGCCCTCCGGGCGACGCTGGCCTGAGCCTCAGGGCGCCGGCGCGACCGCCGGCAACCACGCCAGCACGTGCTCGGCCAGCAGCTCGGGGCACTGCAGCTGCGGCACGTGCCCGACGCCGGACAGCTCGACGTAGCGCCAGTCCGGGTGCCGCCGGGCGACGTCGCGCGCCACCGAGACCGGTACCAGCCGGTCGCGGTCGCCGTGCACGAGCAGCACCGGCACCTGCACGCCGGCCATGGCGCGGCGCAGCAGCCGCGGGTCGGCCAGCAGCAGGAGCAGCGACCGCGCCGCGGTGAGGAACGCGCGGTCCATGCCGGCGACGTCACGTCGCTGGTCGACCAGCGCGACCGAGCGGTCGACGAGCGACGGCGGGACGGCGTCGGGGTCGACGCCGCACAGCTCGAGCAGCTCGCGGACCGTGGCCCGCGCCCCCCGCTCCCGGCGCCGGGAGGCCAGGTAGCGCTCCCCCACGCCGGGCAGGGCGTAGAGCCCGAACGCCGCCGCGACCCGGGGGTCCGGACGCCCCCGCGGACCGGGCAGCGCAGGGTCGACCAGCACCAGGCCACTGACCTTCGCCGGCGAGCGCTGCGCCTCGAGCACCGAGACCATCCCGCCCATCGAGTTGCCGACCAGCACCACCGGCCCGCCGGTCACCTCGCGGATGAAGCGGTCGAGGACCACGACGTTGTCGCGCACGTTGGCCGTCCGCTCCCCCGGCTCGCTGCGGCCGAAGCCGGGCAGGTCCAGGGCGTGCACCCGCGCGTGCGGGGTGAGCAGCGGGGCGAACAGGTCCCAGTTGAGGTGCGAGCCGCCCAGCCCGTGCACCAGGACGACGGTGGGGCCGTCCTCGCGACCGCCGAAGTCGACGTGGTGCACCGGGCCGTCGAGGTCCACGGTGCGGCTGTGCCCGGGGGTGCCCCCAGCCTCGGTCTGGGCGTCCATGCCTGTACCGTGCCACGCCGACGTCGCCATCCCCGCCCCGGGGCCCGGGGCGGCCAGATGTGTCACACCCCACAGCCAGGCTGCCGATGGGTGTATCAGGGGCCGCCCCGGAGTGTCAGGAGCAGTACCCGGTGGTACCTGCACGGCGGCCGCCCACGACGGCCGGCTGACGAGGAGGACGACGTGACGCGAGGCGATGGACCGGCCCTGCCGCTCTACCTGAGCGAACCCGGCCGGGCGGTGGCCGACTTCGGCCTGTACCTGGCGGCGCGGCCGCTGATGCCGCGGCTGCCGCACGGTGACGGGCACCCGGTGCTCGTGCTGCCGGGGTTCATGGCCGACGACGCCTCGACGCGGGTGCTGCGTGCGACGCTGCGCCGGCTGGGCTACCGCGTGCACGGCTGGCGGCTGGGCCGCAACATCGGCCCGACCGCCGCCTGCGTGGCCGGCATGCGCGACCGCATCGACGACCTCAGCGACCGCTACGGCCGGCCGCTGTCCCTGGTCGGCTGGAGCCTGGGCGGCATCTTCGCCCGCGACCTCGCCCGCCGGACGCCGGACTCGGTGCGCCAGGTGATCACCCTGGGCAGCCCGTTCCGGCTCACCCGGCACAGCCAGAGCCGCGCCTCGCGGGTCTTCGACCGGTACTCGCACCTGCACGTCGAGCACCGCTCGCTGCCGCTGGAGGCCGACGGTTCACCCCTCCCGGTGCCCGCGACGTCGATCTACTCGCACTACGACGGCATCGTGCACTGGCAGACCTGCCTGGAGACCCCCGGCCGGCGCTCGGAGAACATCGCCGTCATGGCCAGCCACCTGGGCCTCGGCCACCACCCGGCCGCCCTCTGGGCCATCGCCGACCGGCTCGCCCAGCCCGAGGGCACCTGGGAGCCGTTCCGGCCGCCGGTGTTCCTGCGCCCGGCCTTCCCGCGCCCCGACGTCCCGGCGCCGCTGACCGACGCGGCCGCCGCAGCCTGAGCTCGTGCGCACGACGTCGAGTGGTGAGCTGTCGTGGTCTCCACGGGCGTGGGACCACTGCAACTCGCCACTCGGCGGGCGGGTACACGGTGGGCGCGGCCGGGATCGAACCGGCGACCGCTCGCTTGTAAGCAGTACCGGCGTAAGCGCTGTGCTGACCTCGGAGTTTACAGGTGACCGGGGAGCGAAAGCGGCACTGTTACGTGGTCGCTCGGCGCCGGAGGGCGGACCTCGGCGGCCCAGCCCTCCTGGTGCGACGGTCAGGACGACTACTGGACCTCGTCCGCCGTGTACATGCAGTTGTTCGCACAGAACCGGCGCTCGGCGGCCCAGCCCACCGGCTCGGACTGCTCGGCCACGGTGATTGCTCGTTCCCTCACCTGAAGCGGATCGCCACAGCGCGGGCAGGCGGTGTCGGTCGGGCGGACGCGGGTGTTGTTCTGCATCTTGGGCACACTACTGGTGACCTGACGGCACCGTTCCGTTACTCCGGTCCCAATCTGAGTCGGTCGCCGCATGGGGCGCTGCCCCTCCCAGGCGGGTCCTGTCTCAATCGTTCAGACACGCGGTGTATCTGATTCAGTCACAATCGGTGACCTTCGTCTCTGTTGATGGTCGGTGGCCGCGGGCACGATCGAGGGCGGCCCCGCCCGGTGCGTGACCACCTGAGCGGGGCCTTGATCCCCAACCCCGCACGAGAGTCGAGGACCCAATGAGCACCGTAGACACCACCCACACCCCCGCCGATGCCGTCGCCGCGGTGCAGCAGCTCGCGGACGACCGTGACCGCCTCCTCGGGCTGCTCGCCGACGTCCTCGCCGGCCACGTACAGACCAGCTGCGACGACACGGCGCTGATCCTGCTGTCCGCCGAGGCGCTGGACGGGATCAGGGCCGCGCTGGAGACCCGCTGTGCGACCTGCGGGGAGCTCACGTGGCGGCCCGGCCCGTGCGACCTGTGCACGTTGGGCCAGCTGGACGCGAGCTCAGCGGCCTGACCCCGGCCGGCGCGGCTCAGCGCGGGAAGAACCGCAGCCGCGCGGGTTCGGGTGCGTCGATGCCGGCGCCGATGCGGCGGACGAGCTGCATGACCTCGTCCGCGGCGAACACGCTCAGCCCTTGGTCCTTGGCGTCGTCGAACCATGCCCGTGCGACCGTCCGGGTGGCCTGGGCCAGCGGGACTCCGCGCTCGTCGCGGACGGCGAGGATCGCACGGACCACGGCCGGGGTCAGCTCACGCTCGAGGTCGGCGAGGCGCTGGGGGCGCTGCCGGAAGGTCATGTGTCCAGCATGGCCCCGGCCGCCGGGACCGGGCACGCACCGGGCCCCGCCGTCATCACGACGGCGGGGCCCGGTGCTGTGTGGGTGGGTGCCCCGGCCCGGCGGGCGGCGACGACGACAGAGGCCGCCCGCCGGGTGGGTTGTGCCCGGGGCCCGCCCGCGCGGCACGCACCACGCACGCGGACGCCCCCGGGTCGTACCCCGCGGCGCTGGACGGATCGCCGGGGGGCTGAAGGATCCCCTCCCCGACCATCGATCCCGCGGCCCCCGACTGATGGATGCCGAGACCGAAGGGGCGCAGGTGACGTTGACGCCGCGGAGGACTCCTGTCAGTCGCCGGAGCCGAGCCCGGCCCCGCCGACCGCGACGCCGAGCACCTGCGTCCCGTCGGCCAGGTCGGGCGTGACCGCCTTCACCGCCGCGGCCCGGTCCTTCGCGCGGACCCGGTGGACCGTGCGGTGCCCGTTGGGCGCCTCGGTGAGCACCTCGAACACCTCCCCGGACTCGTCGGTCTGCGTCTGCCGGTCGCCGGACTCCGGCGCCTTCGTCCTGCTCGCCATGATGTGACCTCTCAGCCGGAGTAGTTCGTCAGACGGAACGCGTCGGGGATGAGCACGTCCGCGCCGGTCCGCCAGTGCATGTAGAACCCGCGGGCGCCGATCGGTGTCCGCCCGGGACCCATGAGGTGGGGGATCACCTCGACGGTCGTACCGATCCTGTCCACGATGGCGTACTGCGTGAAGTCCCCGCTCAGCAGCGCATAGTCGGGGGAGGTGGCGGTCAGGGCGCCGTCCATGTGCGAGTTCTCCACCACCTGCCAGCCGGCCATCCGCGGCACCGGCCCGGAGTCGTCCACCAGGCTGTCATTCAGCCCCGCGGCCACCGGCAGCTGCCGGAAGCCGTTGAGCACGCTCAAGTTGCACATGAACCGCGCCCGGGGGCGCCACCGCGCCGGCAGGGCGGCCTGGTTGGCGAACACGTCGGCCGCGGCCAGCGCGTTGGTGCCGGTGGCGAGCACCGACCCGGGCACCGCCGACACCGCGGTGATCACGCCGCGGGGCTGGCCGGTGCCGGTGCCGAGGGTGAACGCGGCCGCCTCCAGCTGGGCCTTCGCGTCGGTGAACAGCGCGCCGATCTGCTGGCCGAGGTCGGCCGAGTCCTCGAACAGCTCGATCGACACCGGCACGAACGCCGCACCCTTGTGGACGGTCACGGCCGGGTTGAGCAGGCTCGGGCTGTCGTCGCCGACCTCGGCCAGCTCCGCATCCCACGAGGCGGTGACCCCGGCGCTGGTGACGAACCGCTTCTCACTGCTCGCGGTCGTTGTCACCCGCGCCACCTGCCGCATGGGGCTCGCCGACCCGGCCGAGCTGATCAAGATCGCCGGGTCGAGCTCGTACGGCACCAGGTAGCCACCCGCGCCGGGCACGCCCAGCGACATGGCCCGGGACAGGGTGGACACGCGGCGCACCGCGGCCCGCTCCTCCGGGCTCCACTCGTAGTGCCCGTGCTGGGGATCGGCCAGCCAGCGCAGGAAGGCGCTCCTGTAGGCCGGCTGGGACAGCTCCACCGTGGCCCGGGCCAGACCGGCGGCCGGGTCGTCGTCGGCCTCCACGTCCACCGTCACCCGCTGCCGGACGGCGTCGGGCAGGGCCTCACACCGCTCGATCGCCGTGAGGGCCTGACCGCGCAGCACCCCGGGCTTGACCCCGGCGCGCAGCTCGGCCACCGGCTCGGCCCACGGGTCGCCGGTGAACTTCCCGGCGCGGGCGGGGGTCCTCGGCGGGACGCCGTAGTCGTCGCCGCCGGACATGACGGTCGCAGTCTTGGAACGGCCCGCGACCACCTGGGCCAGCGCGTCCTCCCGCTCGAGCTTGTACAGCTCGGCGTGTGCCTCGCGGCTCCGGGCCTCCTGGGCGGCCGTCAGCCGCTCATAGCCGGCGAGCCGGATCGTTTCGTGCCGCAGCTCGCCGATCCGGCGGTCGCGGTCTTCCTGGGTCAACACAGGGGGTCCCTCCTACGGGGAGTCGGAATGGGGCGCGCGTCATCGCTGCGCCTCTCGATCCGGCGGCCCCGCGGGAGGCTGGACGCCACATGGGCGCCACGGCTCCGGCGGCTCGGACGCCCCATGGGGCGCCCTGGTCGGCGGTGCACTGCCGGTCCGCCGACCCCTGGGCCGGAGACCTCGCCGTGATCATAGACGAGGGCGCCGACAGGACCAGGTGGGGGCGGATCCGCCCCCAACCGGTGAGCCCTACACGTCGTCGTCGTCGGCGGCCAGCTCCAACAGGGCGACCTCGGCCGACAGACTGACCATGCGCTCGGCCATGACGACGGCCAGCTCCCTCGCCCGCGGCCCGTCCCCGGCGGCCAGGGCCTCGGTCATCTCGTGCACCAGGGCCTCGCCGTCGGGCGGCAGCCACTCCACCGGCCCCGTCACCGTCGTTCCCTCCGTCGCCGTTCGACGTACTCGATCCATTCCGCCCACGGCCCGACCGTCGGGTCCGGGGTGCGCGCCGGTGTCGGGAGCTGCCACGGGCACTCGCCCGGCATGTAGGACCAGTGCACGGCCCGGAACACGTCCAGGCTCGACACCCCGGCGGCGGCGCACCACGCACGCCACGCGGCCCGCCACCGTTGGAACCGCTCGCGGTCGTTCTCGCCGGCCGCCACCTCCTCGGCCGTCCGCGGATAGACGCGCATCCCCGGCGGCACCAGGCGGACGAACTCCTCCGGGCTCAGCGGCTTCCGCCGCCTCGTCGACTTCACGACTGCACCCCGTACACGCCGCGGGCCGCGCGGCGCTGCAACCGCGGCCGGGCCTCCGGCGCCTCGTCGTCGTCCTCGTAGGGCACCCGCAGCGCGGCGATCAGCCGGGCCAACGTGATGCGCTGCTGCCGGGCCTCGACCAGCAGCCCCCGGGCCCGCGGCCAGTCGGCCAGGTCCACCGCGGCGACCTCGGCCTCCAGCCGCTCCAGGACGTCGGCGGTGCGGCAGGCGGCCAACAGCACGGCCCGCTCGTGCTCGGCCAGGTCGTAGTCGGCGGTGACCTTCCGCCAGAGCCGTCGGCCAGCCGGTGCGAGGCCGCTCACGGGCGATTTGGCGCTCATGGGTCCTCCCAGGACGGTTTCAGGTCTGTGTGTGTGGTTCGCGGGACCGGCGGGGTCGGCCGGGGCGCGCGTGATCACGTCGCGACCCCACCCCCCGGGGGGCTCCTGTGCACCCCGGGCCGGTTGGTCAGTGGCCGGGCCGGCGCGCCCACCGGTCCGCGGCGAGGCTGTCGGCCTGCTCGGCGGGGACGCGGCGAGAGCGGCGGCGGCCGAGGCCAGCACGGCAGTCGGGACACCGGGCGTCCCGCCGCAGTCGCGGGTGCCGGTCGAGTGGCGCGTAGCAGGTCGGGCAGCACGCCCCGAGGTGTCGGCGGGTGGCCTGGGCGTCCTGGGACCCGAGGTCGGCCGTGTCGGGCCCGAGGGAGCGTCCGAGGTCCGGCGGGTGGTGGCCCGGTTGCCCGGCGTCCTCCGGCTGGGGCTGCTGGGCCTCGCGCTCGGCTCGGGCTCGGCGATTACCTCTTGGTGATCTTGTCATCGTCGGCGTCCTTCGTAGTCAGCTGTCCGAAATCGGACAGCTGTCGTCGCTGTCGCTGTCGTGGTCGCTGTCGTGGTCGTCGTGATCGGCTGCGTGGCAAGTCGCTGTCGTCGTCGCTCGGTCGCTGTCGCACTCGCGTCGCGCTGCGCTGGTGCTGCTCGCTGCGAGATCCAGGTCTCGTCGAGACATCGATCTCGCAGCGGCTCGCGCTGCTGCTGGTGCTGGTCGCGCTGCTCGTCGTGCTGCTGCTGCTGCGCGTCGTCGTCGTCGTGGTGTCTCGTGTCGTCGGCGTGTCGCCGTGATGTGCCTCGCCTGCCCGCTGTGCGGGCCGCTGCCTGTCCGTGGGGTGCACGCCGGTACCTGGGGCGCCAGCCGCCCCTCTACTTCCGTCACGTGACGCATCACCGGGCGCCCCTGGTCTCGTCGGGCCGCATCCACCCGCACGTCGGGCAGCGCAGGCGGGCCTCCCGGGCCTCCGCCCAGGCGATCAGCTCGGCCACGAACCGCGCCGCGGCCCGCAGGTTGTCGATCTCGAACGCCCGCGCGCACTCCGGCGGATTCAGCTCGGCCGGGTCGTACTCGGCCATCAGGTGCGGGATGTCCTCGTAGCCGCCGTAGAGGCCGACGACCTGCACGGCCCTGGCGATGCCGGTGTAGAGGTCCGACCGGGCGCGGCGCTCCTCCTCCGCCGGGTCCCGCGGCGTGCGCGGCCTGCGGGCGGTCACAGCTCGACCCCGGGCCGGGGGTCGGTGAGGACCACAACGCGGGTGCCGTCGGCGGTGGCCCCCCGCTTCACCCATCCGGCCGCGACCAACGCAGTGAGGCTCCGCAGCACCATGCTGTGACTGGTCTCGGCCGCCTCGGCGAGGTCGAGTGTCGGCGGCATCGGGATCGCCGTGTCGGTGTCGACGCCGAAGTCGGTCAGCCGGGCGGCGACGACCTTGACGTCGCGCGGCAGGCCGCTGTCGGCGACCGCCCGGCGCCACTGGACGGCGGGGAGGACGGGCAGCGGGTCGGGCTCGACGGCGGCGGGCGGTCGCCGACCTGTCTCCTATACCCATCTCCGAGCCCACGAGACCGTACTACAACTCGTATGCACTCGTCTGCCTGAAAAAAAAAACAGTCTA
>NZ_NVPT01000200.1 GCF_002802985.1 Geodermatophilus chilensis
TAATGACTGAGGAGAGCACTGGTGTACTAGGGGAGGTTAACGTAGGTGCTCGGGGCGTAGGTCTGATGTGTGTCGTGATCGGGGGAGAACATGAAGCTGCAGGTAGGGAGTCGTCGGCAGCGTCAGATGTGTATAAGGGGCAGCCCCTCGCACGCTCGGGGCGGGACCCGGGAGGGGGCCGACCCGGGACGGGGCCGGAGGACTTGCCGGCGTCGCGCTGGTCACCGGCGCGTCGACCGGCATCGGCCGCCACCTCGTCGAGGGCCTGGCTGCCCGCGGCATGGCGGTGGCCGGGCTGGCCCGGAACGGCGAGCGGCTGGCGACGGCGATGGACGAGGTCGCCGCCGCCACCGGCGCCCGGACCCTGGCCGTACCCGCCGACGTCACCGACCGGGCCGCCGTGGACGAGGCGGTCACGCGGGTGCGGGAGGAGCTCGGGCCCGTCGACCTGCTGGTCAACAACGCCGGGGTGATCGACGCGGCCGAGGAGCCGCTGTGGGAGGCCGACCCCGACCAGTGGTGGTCGGTGGTCGAGAGCCACGTGCGCGGCGGCTTCCTGCTCGCCCGCGCCGTCGTCCCGTGGATGGTGCTGCGCAACCGCGGCCGCGTCGTCGACCTGGCCAGCGGGATGAGCGTCCGCGCCCGACCGGAGTACTCGGCCTACTCGGTGGCCAAGACCGGCCTCATGCGGATGACCGAGGCCCTGGCCGGCGCGCTCGAGGGCCTGGACGTGCGCGCCTTCGACGTGGCGCCGGGCGTCGTCGACACCCCGATGACCCGCGCGATGCCCATGTGGCGGGGCTTCACCGACTGGACGCCGCCGGAGCGGGTCGTCGAACTGGTCGCCGCGATCGCCGCCGGGGAGCTCGACCAGTGGTACGGCCGGTTCCTGCGGGTCGGCGCCGACGACCTCGCCGTCCTGCGCGCCACCACGCCGGAGGACGCCGCCCGGCAGCTGAGGCTGCGCCCCTACGGGGACGGCGACCCGCTGGCCTGACCGGCGGCGGGGAGCCCCTCGCCGGCCCGCGGCCGTCGGCGGTCGGTCAGACCACCGTGGCCAGCGCCCCCGGTGCGATGTCGACGGCGACCGGGGTGTTCGCGTCCAGCTCCACCAACTCGCCGTCCAGCTGCAGCGGCATGGGGGCGAGCGCCGTGAAGGCGTAGTGGGTGGCGCTGGGTTGCGGGCCGAGTCCGCGGGTCGCCGCCTTGATGAGCGTCCCGAGCACCCGGAGCTTGCCGGCGCGCCGCTGCGTGATGACCTCGAACCGGCCGTCGTCGGGGCGGCCGCCCTCACTGAGCGTCGCGTACTTGGCCATCTGGTCGATGTTGGCGAACACCAGGCTGTCGATCGTGCGCCGTCTGCCGTCCTCGAGCCTGATCGGGAACGGCCGGAAACGGGAGAAGGACCGCACCACGGTCACGATCTCCTTCCACGACCCCTTCCCGCCCTCCTCCAGGTCCACGGCGACGACGGGTGTCAGGCCGACGCCGATGTAGGAGTGCGCGTACCGGGTCTGGGCGGCGGCCCCGCTGCCGATGGTCAGCCGGAGGAGGTCGATCCGGCGGACGTCCCCGGCCACGATGGCGTCGGCCAGTGGCCGCTGGCGCGTCGTCCGGCGGTGGTCGTTGGCGTTGCCTGCCGCCCGCACCGCGCAGACGGCCTCGGTGTCCCCGGCCTGCATGACGCCGTCGACGACCTCGTTGTACCCGCCGTCGCCGCTCACCGAGACCAGCAGCGGGCGCCCGATACCGGCCGCCTCCCTCGCCAGGTCGCGGGCGTGCCCCGCGTACCGGGTGGGGCAGAGCTCCACCGGCACGGCCGGCAGCCGCCGGGTCAGTTCGGCGCGCAGTTCCTCCGCGGAGCGCGACGCGTCGCCGGTGCTCTGCGGGTTGAAGATGATCACGATCCGGTCGAACGGACTCACGTCGAGGCTCCTCGGACGGGCGGCGCCCGTTGACGGACGGGTACATGCCCCGCAGACGTTCCCAGCACGCGTGCGCAGCGAGGCCGTCCCGACAGGTGGGCCGGCGCACGGTCCGCCCCTGTCCCGCACTGTGGGCAGGGGCTGACTGTCTGGGAGGACATCCCCGACTGCCACCCCTCGTGAACAGTCATGCATGGCCGTGTATGGTCATGCATCGTGAGCGGAACGCAGACGTGGTCGGTCGGGGTCACCGGCGCCACCGGGTACGCGGGGGGTGAGGTGTGCCGGCTGCTGGCCGGGCACCCTGACCTCCGGCTGGCCGGGGTGCACGCCAACTCGAGCGCCGGCCGACGCCTGGGCGAGCTGCAGCCGCACCTGCTGCCCTACGCCGACCTCGAGGTGCGGCCCAGTGGCGCCGAGGACCTGGCGGGCTACGACGTCGTCGTGCTCGCCCTGCCGCACGGGGAGTCCGCCGCGATCGCGGCCCAGCTGCCCGACGACACCCTCGTGATCGACTGCGGCGCCGACCACCGGCTGAACGACCCCGCTGCCTGGGCGCGCTGGTACGGCTCCGAGCACGCCGGCTCCTGGCCCTACGGGCTCCCCGAGCTGCCCGGGCAGCGGGAGCAGTTGGCCGGTGCGCGGCGGATCGCCGTCCCCGGCTGCTATCCGACCTCGGTCACCCTGGCGCTCGCCCCGGCACTGGCCGCCGGGCTGGTCGAGCCCGAGGTCGTCGTGGTCGCCGCCAGCGGCACCTCGGGTGCCGGGAAGTCGGCCAAGCCGCACCTGCTCGGCAGCGAGGTCATGGGCTCGGTGAGCACCTACGGCGTCGGCGGCGTGCACCGGCACACGCCCGAGATGGTGCAGAACCTCTCGCAGGCCGCCGGCGCACCGGTCGGCGTCAGCTTCACCCCGATGCTCGTGCCGATGAGCCGGGGCATCCTCGCCACCTGCTCGGCGAGGCTGCGGCCCGGCGTCGACGCCGCCGCGGCCCGCACCGCCTACGAGAAGGCCTACGCCGACGAGCCTTTCGTGCACCTGCTCCCCGAGGGGCAGTGGCCCACGACGGCGCAGGTGCTCGGTGCGAACACCGTCGCGCTGCAGGTGGCCGTCGACCCCGACGCCGGCCGGCTGGTCGTCGTCGCCGCGGTCGACAACCTGACCAAGGGCACCGGGGGAGCGGCCATCCAGTGCGCCAACCTCGCCCTCGGCCTGCCCGAGACGACGGGCCTGCCCATGGTGGGAGTGGCTCCGTGAGCGTCAGCGCCCCGAACGGCTTCCGGGCCGCCGGCGTCGCCGCCGGCCTGAAGAGCACTGGCGCCCAGGACGTCGCCCTGGTCGTCAACGACGGTCCGGACGACGCCGCCGCGGCCGTCTTCACCACCAACCGCTTCCCGGCCGCGCCGGTGCAGTGGAGCCGCCAGGTGCTGCAGAGCGGGCGGGTGCGGGCCGTCGTCCTCAACTCCGGCGGCGCCAACGCCTGCACGGGACCCGAGGGCTTCCAGGATACCCACGCCACCGCCGAGCACGCCGCCGCCGAACTCGGCATCGGCGCCATCGACGTCGCGGTGGCGAGCACCGGCCTCATCGGCGTCCGGCTGCCCATGGACAAGCTGACCGCCGGTGTCACCGCGGCGGCGCAGGGCCTGTCCGGCGACGGTGGCCAGGACGCCGCCCGCGCGATCATGACCACCGACAGCGTCCCCAAGACGACGGTGCAGACCCGCGACGGCTGGACCGTCGGCGGCATGGCCAAGGGCGCCGGCATGCTCGCGCCGAGCCTGGCCACGATGCTCGTCGTCCTCACCACCGACGCGGTGGTCGACGCCGGCACCCTGCAGACCGCGCTGAAGGAGGCGAGCAGCGTGAGCTTCGAGCGGGTCGACTCCGACGGCTGCCTGTCCACCAACGACACCGTGATCGTCATGGCCAACGGCGCGAGCGGGGTCACGCCGAGCGCCGAGGAGGTCGCCGAGGCGCTCACCGCGGCCTGCACCGACCTGGCGATGCAGCTGCTGGCCGACGCCGAGGGGTCGACCAAGGACATCGCGATCACCGTCCGGAACGCGGCCAGCGTCGAGGACGCGCTCACCGCCGGCCGCGCCTGCGCCCGCAACAACCTGCTCAAGACGGCGCTGTTCGGCAACGACCCCAACTGGGGCCGGGTGCTGGCCGCCATCGGCACGACCGACGCCGCCTTCGAGCCCGACCGGGTCGACGTCACGATCAACGGCGTCACGGTCTGCCGCGGCGGCGCGATCGGCGACCGCCGCGAGGGCGTCGACCTCACCGGCCGGGAGATCACCATCGACGTCGACCTGAGGGCCGGCGGTGAACAGGCCACGATCTGGACCAACGACCTGTCCATCGCCTACGTACACGAGAACTCGGCCTACTCGACATGAGCAGCAGCACCGCGCAGGACCCGGCGCACGAGAGCAGCGCGCAGGACCCGGCGCACGAGAGCAGCGCGCAGGACCCGGCGCACGAGAGCAGCGCGCAGGACCCGGCGCACGAGAGCAGCGCCCAGGACCCCACCCCGCCCGACGTCCGGGCCGACGAGGCGCCGCCCACGGTGCCCGCCGTCCGCAAGCGGATCGGCACCAGCCGGGTCATGCGCACCTACGACCCCGAGGGCGACGCCCGCAAGGTCGCCGTCCTGACCGGGGCGCTGCCGTGGCTCAAGGAGTTCCACGGCAACGTCGTGGTGATCAAGTACGGCGGCCACGCCATGGTCGACGAGGAGTGCCGCCGGGCCTTCGCCGAGGACATGGTCTTCCTGCGGACCTGCGGCATCCTCCCCGTCGTCGTCCACGGCGGCGGACCGCAGATCACCGAGATGCTCGGCCGGCTGGGCATCCCCAGCGAGTTCCGCGGCGGCCTGCGGGTGACCACCGAGGAGACGATCGACGTCGTCCGCATGGTGCTCACCGGCCAGGTGACCCCCGAGGTGGTCGGGCTGATCAACCAGCACGGCCCGCTGGCCGTGGGCCTGTCCGGTGAGGACGGCGGCCTGCTCACCGCCGAGCGCACCACCGCGACGGTGGACGGTGAGCCGGTCGACATCGGCCTGGTCGGCGACGTCGTCGCGGTCGACCCGGCTCCGGTGCGGGCGCTGCTGGAGACCGGCCACATCCCGGTGATCGCCACCGTCGCCCCCGACCGGGACGGCGTGGTCCACAACGTCAACGCCGACACCGCCGCCGCAGCGGTCGCGGTCGCCCTCGGTGCGGTCAAGCTCGTCGTCCTCACCGACGTCGAGGGCCTCTACGCCGACTGGCCCGACCGCGACTCGCTGGTGCAGCAGATCGACGCCGGCGAGCTCGCCGAGATCCTGCCCACCCTGGACTCGGGGATGGTCCCGAAGATGGCCGCCTGCCTGCGGGCGGTCGAGGGCGGGGTGAAGCGGGCGACCGTCGTCGACGGCCGCACCCCGCACGCCCTGCTGCTGGAGATGTTCACGTCCGAGGGCACCGGGACCATGGTGGTCCCGGCCCGCACCGCCACCGGAGAGGAGCCGGCATGACCCACACGGAGGAGCTGGCCACCCGCTGGTCGGCCGTGATGATGCACAACTACAAGACCCCGCCGGTGGCGCTCGCCCGCGGCGCGGGGGCGACGGTCTGGGACGTCGACGGCCGCGAGTACACCGACCTGCTCGGCGGCATCGCGACGACGATCCTCGGCCACACCCACCCGCGGGTCGTCGAGGCGATCACGCAGCAGGCGCAGACCCTCGGCCACGTCTCGAACCTGGCGATGCACGAGCCGGGCGTGACCCTCGCCGAGCGGCTGCTCGAGCTCGCCGGCCGGCCGGGCCGGGTCTTCTTCTGCAACTCCGGCGCGGAGGCCAACGAGGCGGCGTTCAAGCTCAGCCGGCTCACCGGGCGCACCGAGGTGGTCACCGCCGAGGGCTCCTTCCACGGCCGGACCATGGGCGCGCTCGCGCTGACCGGCCAGCCCGGCAAGGCCGACGCGTTCGCGCCGCTGCCCGGCGGCGTCCGGTACGTGCCCTACGGCGACGCCGACGCGCTGGAGGCCACGGTCACCGACCGGACGGCGATGGTGCTGCTCGAACCGATGCTCGGCGAGGGCGGCGTCCAGCCGGCGCCTCCCGGCTACCTCGCCGCCGCGGCCCGGACCGCGGCCGCCTCCGGCGCGCTGTTCGCCGTCGACGAGGTGCAGACCGGCACCGGCCGCACCGGGCACTGGTTCGCCCACCAGGCCGAGGGGGTCAGCCCGGACGTCGTCACCCTCGCCAAGGCGATCGGCGGCGGGCTCCCGCTCGGCGCCACCCTCGCCTTCGGCGACGCCGCCGACCTGATGACCGCCGGCTCGCACGGCTCCACCTTCGGCGGCAACCCGATCGCCGCCGCGGCCGCGCTCGCCGTCCTCGACACCATCCGCGACGAGGGGCTGCTGGAGCGGGCCAAGGAGCTCGAGCACCGCTTCACCGCGGGCATCGAGGGCCTCGGCCACCCGGGCGTCTCCGGCGTCCGCGGCAAGGGTGCCCTGCTGGGCGTCGTCCTCACCGCCGACGTCGCCGGCGCGCTCGAGGCCCGGCTCCGGGACGCCGGCTTCCTCACCAACGCCGTCGCCGCGAACGTGCTGCGGCTGGCGCCGTCCCTGGTGCTCACCGACGCGCAGGTCGACGCCTTCGTCGCCGCCCTGCCGGCTGCCCTCGACTCGGCGATGGAGGCCGCTCCGTGACCCGGCACCTCCTGCGCGACGACGACCTCAGCCCGGCCGAGCAGGCCGAGGTGCTGGCGCTGGCCGCCGAGCTCAAGCGCACGCGGCACACCGCGGCGGCGCCCACCACGCTGCGGGCGCCCAACGGCGTGCCGCGGGCGGTGGCCGTGCTCTTCGACAAGCCCTCGACCCGTACCCGGGTGAGCTTCTCCGTCGGCGTTGCCGAGCTCGGCGGGTACCCGCTGGTGGTCGACGGCGGCAGCAGCCAGCTCGGCCGCGGGGAGTCGGTGGAGGACACCACCCGCGTGCTCGACCGGCAGGTCGCCGCGATCGTCTGGCGCACCTTCGGCCAGGACCGCATCGAGGCGATGGCCGCGGTCAGCCGGGTGCCGGTGGTCAACGCGCTCACCGACGACTTCCACCCCTGCCAGATCCTCGCCGACCTGCAGACCGTCGCCGAGCGCAAGGGCGCCCTCGCCGGGCTGACCATGAGCTACCTCGGTGACGGCGCCAACAACATGGCGCACTCCTACCTGCTCGGCGGCGCCACGGCCGGCATGCACGTGCGCATCGGCTCGCCGGCGTCCTTCCAGCCCGACGCCTCGGTCGTCAAGCGCGCCGAGGAGATCGCCGCGGAGACCGGTGGCTCGGTGCGCTTGACCGACGACGCCGCGGCCGCCGCCGACGGCACCGACGTCCTGGTCACCGACACCTGGGTCTCCATGGGGCAGGAGGACGAGTACGACGCCCGCGTCGCGCCGTTCCTGCCCTACGCGGTGGACGACGCCGCGCTCGCCCGCGCCGCCGACGACGCCGTCGTCCTGCACTGCCTGCCGGCCTACCGCGGCAAGGAGATCGCGGCCGACGTGATCGACGGGCCGCAGAGCGCGGTGTGGGACGAGGCGGAGAACCGGCTGCACGCGCAGAAGGCCGTGCTCATCTGGCTGCTGGAGCGCTCATGAGACCGGCCGTCGCCCGTCGCGCCCCGGAGGGCGCGCGTCCCTCGCGCCTCCCGGAGCGATCCGGGTGACGACGGCGCTGACCCGCTCGGCCCGGCAGGCGCGCATCCGCGAGCTCATCGAGGCCCAGCCGGTCACCTCGCAGACCCAGCTGGCCGTGCTGCTCGCCGGGTCGGGCATCGAGGTCACCCAGGCCACGCTCTCGCGCGACCTGGAGGAGCTCGGCGCGGTCAAGCTGCGCGGCTCCGACGGCGCCCCGGCGTCCTACGTGCTGCCGCCGGAGAACGCACCGCTGCGCCCCGCGCAGGCCGCGCCCGCGCGGCTGACCCGCCTGCTGGCCGATCTGCTGACCTCCGCCGAGGGCAGCGCCAACCTCGCCGTCCTGCGCACGCCGCCGGGTGCGGCGCAGTTCCTCGCCTCCGCCCTGGACAAGGTCGGCCTCCCCGACGTGCTGGGCACGATCGCGGGGGACGACACTCTGCTGGTCGTCTCCCGCGAGCCCGACGGCGGCGCGGCCCTGGCCGAGCGCCTGCGCGCGATGGCCCGGCGGACGCCGGCCGTCTACCCCGAACTGAAGAACGACCTGGAGGACCCCGCACCGTGAGCCCTGTCCCCTATACACATCT
>NZ_NVPT01000201.1 GCF_002802985.1 Geodermatophilus chilensis
GGGCCGGGGCGGCCGCCTGCTCGGCAGCGGCGAGGACGTCCTGCTTGCGGATCCGCCCGCCGACGCCCGTGCCGGTCACCGAGGACAGGTCGACGCCGCGCTCGGCGGCCAGGCGGCGCACCAGCGGGGTGACGTACTGCCCGCCGCCGTCACCGGCCGGAGCCGGAGCCTTCGGCGCCGGGGGCGCCTGGGGGGCGACAGCCTGGGCCGGGGAGGGCGCGTCGGTGGGCGAGGTGCTCGGCAGCACGCCACCGGAGCCGTAGTCCGCCCCGGGCGCCTCCGAGGACGGCTGCGCCCGCTGCGGCGTCGGGTCGGCCTGCGGCGTCGGCGCGCTCGCCTGCGCGGGAGGCGCCGCCTCCCGCGGCTCCTCCTGCGACTGCGGCTCCTGCTGAGCCGGGGCCGAGGGGGCCGCGGCCTGCGCCGGAGCACCGCCGCCGGCCGCGCCGGAGCCGATGACCGCCAGCTGCGCGCCGACCTCGACCGTCTCGTCCTCGTTCACCGAGATCGACAGCAGGGTGCCCGACACCGGCGCGGGGATCTCGGTGTCGACCTTGTCGGTGGAGACCTCGAGCAGCGGCTCGTCGGCGGTCACCTCGTCGCCGACCGACTTCAGCCAGCGGATGACGGTGCCCTCGGTGACGCTCTCCCCGAGCGCCGGCATGGTGACCGGCGTCCCCGCGCCGTCGCCGGAGCCCCCACCGGAGGCCGCGCCGTCGCCGGCCGATGGCGCGGCGGCGGCCGGCTCCGGCTGCGGCTCGGGCTGAGCCGGCGCCTCCTGGGCCGGCGCCTGCTCCTGGGCGGGGGCCGCGGCCGTGTCCGAGCCGCCGGCGGGCGCGCCGCCGTCCCCCTCGCCGCCGATGACCGCGAGCTCGGCGCCCACCTCGACCGTCTCGTCCTCCGACACGAGGATCTTGGTCAGCACGCCGGCGGCCGGCGACGGGATCTCGGTGTCGACCTTGTCGGTCGAGACCTCGAGGAGGGGCTCGTCGACCTCGACCTGCTCACCCTCCTGCTTGAGCCATCGGGTGACCGTGCCCTCGGTGACGCTCTCGCCCAGGGCGGGCATGGTGACGGAGGTCGGCATCGGGGGAGGGCTCCTTCGGGCGCAGGTGGGTGAGAGGGGTGGTGCGGAGGTCAGCCGTGCACGTGCAGCGGCTTGCCGGCGAGCGCGAGGTGGGCCTCGCCCAGGGCCTCGCTCTGCGTCGGGTGCGGGTGGATGAGGGCGGCGACGTCGTCGGCCTCGGCCTCCCAGTTGTAGATGAGCTGCGCCTCGGCGATCAGCTCACCGACCCGGCTGCCGACCATGTGCACCCCGACGACGGGGCCGTCGACGGCCTGCACCAGCTTGACCGCGCCGGCGGTCTTGAGGATCTGGCTGCGGCCGTTGCCGCCGAGGTCGTAGGTGAGCGTCTTGACCTCGCCGAAGCGCTCCTTGGCCTGCGCCTCGGTGAGACCGACCGAGGCGACCTCCGGGTCGGAGTAGGTGATCCGCGGGACGCCGGCGTAGTCGATCGGGGCGGGCTCGAGGCCGGCCAGCCGCTCGGCGACGAAGATGCCCTCGGCGAAGCCGACGTGGGCCAGCTGCAGGGTCGGGATCAGGTCGCCGACGGCGGAGATGGTGGGCACGTTGGTGCGCAGGTACTCGTCGACGAGCACGTAGCCGCGCTCCATGGCGACCCCGGCCTCCTCGTAGCCCAGGCCCTGGCTGACCGGGCCGCGGCCGACGGCCACCAGCAGCAGCTCGGCCTCGAACTCCTTGCCGTTCTCGAGCGACACCTTGACGCCGTTCTCGGTGTTCTGCACGCCCGAGAACCGGCTGCCGAGCTCGAAGCCGATCTTGCGGCGGCGGAAGGCGCGCTCGAGGAGCTTGGAGGACGACTCGTCCTCCAGCGGTACGAGGTGCGGCAGCGCCTCGATGATGGTGACGTCGACGCCGAAGGACTTCCAGGCGCTGGCGAACTCGCAGCCGATGACGCCGCCGCCCAGGACGATCGCCGAGGCCGGCACCCGGTCCATGTCCAGCGCGTGGTCGCTGGTGATCACCCGGTTGCCGTCGATCTCCAGGCCGGGCAGCGAGCGGGCGTAGGACCCGGTGGCCAGCAGGACGTGCCGGCCCTCGTAGCGCTGGCCGCCGACCTCGACCGCGGTGGGGGAGACCAGCCGACCCTCACCCTCCACGTACTGGATCTTGCGGCTCTTGATCAGGCCCTGCAGGCCCTTGTAGAGCCGGGAGATGACGCCGTCCTTGTAGCTGTTGACGCCGTCCATGTCGATGCCGGCCAGTGACGTCTTGACGCCGAACTGCTCGCCCTCGCGGGCCAGGTCGGCGACCTCACCGGCGTGCAGCAGGGCCTTGGTGGGGATGCAGCCACGGTGCAAGCACGTGCCGCCGACCTTGTCCCTCTCTACGAGGACGACGGACATGCCCAGTTCGGCGGCGCGCAGCGCGGCGGCGTAGCCACCCGAGCCACCACCGAGGATGACCAGGTCGGCGGGGGAGGTGGGTGAGCTCACGAGGTCTCCTCGAATGCCGGGGTCCCGCCGCGTTCACACGGGCGGGGGATGGTCCGCGCCCATCCTGCCACTCCGGGAACGCGCGGGTGGGCAGCACCGTTGCCAGCGCGGACGTCGCGGCGCGAGCGCGACCCGGGCCGGACGGGAGCGGACATGGGGCTGTGGAGCCGACTGCGTGGGCGGGCACCCGGCCGCGGCACGCTCGACCGGGGCTCCGGACGGGCCGACGTCACCCACCTCGAGCAGTTCGTCGCCAGCCGACGCGGCGTCGAGGGGTACGTCGAGCCCCGGACGGCGGTCACGGAGACCACGATCGTCCTGGTCGCCGCGGACGGCGAGTGGACGCGGCGCCGCATCGACGGCCCGGAGACCGCCCGGAGGCTCTCCCGCGAGCTCGGCATCCCCGTCTACGACGCGCAGGTGACCGGCTACCCGCAGCGGATGCGGGACTGGAACAAGGACCCCCGTCCCCCCTCCCCTCGCAGGCTCGGGGAGGGACCCTGACGGGGGCCGTTCCAGCACGTCACCTGGCGATGAGGTCCTCGATGGTGGCCAGCAGCGTGCGGACCGGGACGCCGGTGCCGCCCTTGGGCGTGTACCCCCACGGCGCGCCGGTGTTGTAGCTCGGGCCGGCGATGTCGATGTGCGCCCACGGCAGCCCGGCCGGCACGAACTCGGCGAGGAAATGCGCCCCGACGAGCATGCCGCCCATCCGGTCGGCGTTGGCGTTGACGAAGTCCGCGATCGGCGAGTCCAGCCCGCGGCGCAGCTCGGCCGGCATGGGCATCGCCCACATCGACTCGCCGCTGCGGGCCGAGGCGGCCACGACGGCGTCCCGCATGTCGTCGCTGCCCATCACGCCGGCGGTGCGCGAGCCCAGGGCGACCAGCTGCGCGCCGGTGAGCGTGGAGGTCTCCAGGATCGCGTCGGGGGAGTCCTCGGCGGCCCGGGCCAGGGCGTCGGCCAGGATCACGCGCCCCTCGGCGTCGGTGTTGGTGATCTCGGCCTTCTTGCCGTTGCGGAAGGTCACCACGTCGGCGGGGCGGTAGGCGGTGCCGCTGGGCAGGTTCTCGGCCATCGGCACGGTCGCGGTGACCTCGACCGGCAGGCCCAGCTCGGCGACCAGGCAGACGGTGGCGATCACGGCGGCCGCACCGGCCATGTCGCTGGTCATGTGGTGCATGTTCGCGGCCGGCTTGATCGACAGGCCGCCGCTGTCGAAGGTGATGCCCTTGCCGACCAGCGCGACCTTCTTGCGCGCCTTCTTCCCGCGGTAGGTCAGCCGGAGCAGGCGCGGCCCGCGGGCCGAGCCGCCACCCACGGCCAGGACGCCGCCGTAGCCACCGGCGGCCAGGGCCGCCTCGTCGAGCACCTCGACGTCCAGCCCGGCACGCTTGCCGACGGCGGCGCCGCGCGCGGCCAGCTCGGCGGGGTGCAGGTCGTTGGGTGGGGTGTTGACCAGGTCGCGCACCAGCGTGACGGCGTCGGCGACGGCGCGGGCGCGCTCCAGCGGCCCCTTGGCGGCCCCGGCGTCCGGGACGACGACGGTGAACTCCCGCGGCGGGACCGGCCGGCCGGCGGTGTCGGACTTGTAGGCGGTGAAGTCGTAGGCGCCCAGCAGGCTGCCCTCGCCGACGGCGTGCAGGCGCAGCTCGTCGGGCGTCCCGCCGACCGCGGCCAGCAGGGTGACGACCGAGCCACGACCCGACAGCGCCCGGCTGGCGGCGCCGGCCGCCCGGCGGAGCGCCTCGGCGGTGTACCCGCCCCCGGTCTGGGGCGTGCCGAGGCCGACGGCGGCGACGACGGGGAACGGGCCCTGGCCGAGCGCGGCGACCCGGGTCACCTCGTCCTCGGCGCCGCGGGCGCCCAGGTCGGTGAGGGCGGGCAGCAGGCGGCCGCCCAGCAGCCGGTCGACGGCCTCCGCGCCGGGCGTGGGCAGCGGGCCGTCCGGCCCCTTGCCGATGCCGACGACGACGGCGTCGGCGGAGAGCTTCTCGAGCGGGCGGTCGGTGGCGGAGATCGTCGGCGGCACCGCTCGATCCTAGAAGGACCCCCCTGCCCCCACCGTTCGCGAGCTCACGGCGGGCCCCTGCAGGGGGCCGCCCTGCCGCCCCACCGTTCGCGAGCTCACGCCCGGTCACTGCCGGCACCGATAGCGTGCCGTCCGTGACCCCGCTGACCTCCCCCCTGCACGACCGGCACGTCGCGGCCGGCGCCAAGCTGGCCGACTTCGGCGGCTGGTCGATGCCGATCGAGTACTCCGGGGGCGGGGTGCTGGCCGAGCACGAGGCCGTGCGCACCGGCGTGGGGCTGTTCGACGTCTCGCACCTGGGCACCGCCACGGTCCGCGGACCGGGGGCGGCGGCCTTCGTCGACAGCTGCCTGACCAACGACCTGTCCCGCATCGGGCCGGGCCAGGCGCAGTACACGATGTGCTGCCTGCCCGACGGCGACCCGCGGGCCGGGGGAGTGGTCGACGACCTGATCGTCTACCTGCACGGTCCGGACGACGTCCTGCTCGTGCCCAACGCCGCCAACGCCGCCGAGGTGGTGGACCGGCTGGCCGACGCCGCACCGGCCGGGGTGACGGTCACCGACCGGCACACCGAGGTCGCCGTCCTGGCCGTGCAGGGGCCGCGGTCGCCGCAGCTGCTGGCGTTCCTCGGGCTGCCCGGCGAGCTGCCGTACATGTCCTTCGTGACCGGGGTGGGCGGTGGCTCCGCCGAGGTCACCGTCTGCCGCACCGGCTACACCGGCGAGCACGGTTACGAGCTGCTGGTGGGCGCCGACCGCGCCGGTGAGCTGTGGGACGTGCTGGTGGAGACGGGCCAGGACGAGGGGCTGCGGCTGTGCGGGCTGGGCGCCCGCGACACGCTGCGCACCGAGATGGGCTACCCGTTGCACGGCCACGAGCTCTCGACCGAGATCACGCCGGTGCAGGCCCGGGCCGGCTGGGCGGTGGGCTGGCGCAAGCCGGCGTTCTGGGGCCGGGAGGCGCTGCTGGCGGAGAGGGACGCCGGGCCGGCCCGGCTGCTGTGGGGGCTGCGCGCGACGGGGCGGGGCATCCCGCGGCCGGGCATGGCGGTGCTCGACGCCGACGGCGCCCGCGTCGGCGAGGTCACCAGCGGCACCTTCTCGCCGTCCCTGCGCACCGGCATCGCCCTGGCCCTGCTGGACACCGCCGCCGGGGTGGAGGAGGGCGCCGAGCTGGCCGTGGACGTGCGCGGGCGGCCGCAGACCGTGCAGGTCGTGCGGCCGCCCTTCGTCCCCTCACACGTCCGCTGAGGCCCTCCTGCAGGGTCCCGCCGCGAGCCTGCGAGCGGTGGGGGGCAGGGGGGTCCTTTTTCAACTGCGGGGGTGTGACTCCTTGGTCGGCACCGGCGGGTCGGGCAGCGAGTCGGCCATCGTGGCGTCGCGCTGGCCCATCGGCTGGGGCGGGCCCTCGGTGGTGTCTTCCGCCGTCTGGTGCTCGGCCTCGGAGTTGATCTCCGCGCCGAGCAGGATCAGGTAGCAGGTCAGGTACAGCCACAGCATCAGCACGATCACGCCGGCGATGGCGCCGTAGGTCTTGTCGTAGGACCCGAAGTTGTCGACGTAGATGCTGAAGCCGAGGCTGACGAGAGCCCAGATCACGGTGACGACGACGGCGCCGAGGCTCACCCAGCGCAGCCGCGGGGCATCCCGGTCGGGGGCGACGCGGTACAGCACCGCCAGCGACCCGGCGAAGATGCCGAGCAGCACGACCCATCGGACCACCTGCGCGAGGACGGTGGCGAAGGGGCCGAGCGGCAGCGCGTCCAGGACGTTCGGGACCACCGCGACGAGCGCGAAGGTGATCAGCACGAAGAGGATCGCGCCCAGCGTGAGCCCCAGGGAGATCGCCTTGCGCTTGACGAAGCCGCGCGTCTCCACCTCGTCATAGGCGAGGTTCACCGCGGTGACCAGGTTGCCGACGCCACCGGAGGCGCTCCACAGCGCGCCGAGCACGGAGGCGGCCAGCCCGAAGCTGAGCGCTCCTCCGCTGTTGGTGACGATGGCGTTGAGCTGGTCGCCGATCAGGTCGGCGGCGCTCTCGGGCAGCTGCGCCGAGAGGTCCTCGACCTGCCGCGCGACCGTCTCCGGGGAGGCCACCAGCCCGTAGATGTTCATCATCGCGATCAGCGCCGGGAAGATCGCCAGGAAGCCGAAGAACGCGACGCCGCCGCCGATGATCGGCATGTTGTCGGCGTTGTTCTCCGCCCAGGCGCGCCGGACGATCTGCTTCCAGCCCCGCCAGGGGATCTCGGTCGGCTTGTCCGCGGTGATGCCGGGCAGCTGCTGCTCGCTCGGCGCGCCGGGCGGCAGCTGGTCGGCCCGGGGGTGCGGCCCGCGGGCCTCCGCCGCCTGGGCCGCCGCCCGGCGGGCCGCCTTCTCCTCGACCCGCTGCTTGATGCGGTCGACGGCGCTGTCGCGGTGTCGGGTGCCTGCCACGTCAGTCGCCCGGCCAGTTGCCGGTCAGCTTGGTGAAGCCGCGCGCGCCGGCCCGGTCGATCGCCGCCTTGGTGGCCGCGAAGATCGCACCCTGCAGGGCCGCAGCCAGCACGACCTCGCGCATGCGGTACTCGCTCTGCAGCGCGTCGGGCGCGTCGTCCTCGTTGGCCACGCGCTTCCAGACCTGCTTGAAGACGGCGCCCGAGATCACGCCGGCCAGGACGCCGCCGAGCAGGCCGATCGGCCGGTAGACGAGCTTGGCTCCCTTGCTGCTGGTCACTTCGTCCTCCTCGCGGCCCGGCGGGCCTTCGCCGCCTGCTTCGTCGTCTTCCTCGCCGCCTTGCGCGCCTTCTTGCGGGCCGCCTTCTCCGCCGCGGCGCTGCGGGCGGCGGCCACCTTGGCGGCCCGCTTCGCCTCGCGCCTGGCGACCCGGCGGTCCTTCGTCCGGCGGCGCCAGACCAGCAGGCCCAGCAGCGCGGCCACGCCGGCGCCGGCGCCGATGACCGCGGGCGGGCTCTCCCGGTAGGTCTCCACGGCGGTGTCGCGCGCCCGGTAGGCCTTCTCGCGGGCACGCTCGGGGACGTCGAGCCGGTGCGACAGCTCGTCGACGGTGCGGCTGAGCTGCTCGCGGGTGGCCTCGATGTCGGACTTGATGGCGTCGGGGTCGGCGGGGGTCGTGTTGCCGGACGTCGTCCGGTCGTTGCCGTCCTCGCCCGAGCTGGCTGGCGTGCTCACCGGCGCGCACTCTCCTTCACCGTCGCGATGTCTTCCTTGGTGCTGGCGATGGCCTCGGTGGGCACCGGCGGGGTGCCCTTGTCGACGTCCTTCTTGCCGATCAGAGCGAGCACGCCGGCGACGGCGAAGAGGACGACGGCGACGATGAGTGCGGCCAGCCAGCCGGGCAGCGCCTCGGCCAGGGCGAGGACGGCGGCGGCGATGAGCACGGCCAGGCCGAAGAAGGCGACCAGACCCGCACCGCCGAACAGGCCGGCGCCGACGCCGAGCCGCTTGGCCTTCTGGGTCACCTCCGCCTGGGCGAGTCGGGCCTCGTCGCGCACCAGCCGGCTGATCTGCTCGGTGAGCTGACCGATGAGCTGCCCGGTCGAGGCGTCCTCCGGGGCGGGGGGTGGGGCGGTCGCGCGAGTGGCGCCCGTGGTGGGGTCGGCTCGTATCTACTGCTGAGCCTGCCGACGCGCCCTCACGTCAAGAGACCGTTT
>NZ_NVPT01000202.1 GCF_002802985.1 Geodermatophilus chilensis
ATGCAGGTCTGGTGCGACGAGAGGATGATGTATTGGTTAGTGGTGGCGGCACCCGCGAACGCTTCACGTAAGGAGGCGTCGGCAGCGTCAGATGTGTATCAGAGCCAGCCACCCGACCCACCCGGTGACGGGGCCGCTGGGCCTGGACCCGGCACTGCTGGAGATCCTCGCCTGCCCCGACACCCACCACAGCCCGCTGACGGTGGACGAGGCGGCGAGCGAGCTGGTCTGCACCACCTGCGACCGGGCCTTCCCGGTGCGCGACGGCATCCCGGTGCTGCTGCTGGACGAGGCCCGGCAGCGGGGAACGGGGACCCCGTGACGTCGCCGGAACTGGCCGAGGAGGTCCTCGACGACCTCGACGTGCTGCGTGCCCGCGACCCGCGCGGCCTGCTGCCCGCCGTGGCCGGGGCCGGCGCGCAGGTCCGCGAGACCGCCCGCCTGGCCGAGGAGGCCGGCCTGGAGCGGGTCACCACCGGCGGCCGCCCGCGCGGGCTGGTCATCGTGGCCCGCCGCGAGGGAGCGGTGGCCGCGCAGGTGCTGAGGGCGCTGCTCGGGCCGGCCAGCCCGGTCACGGTGGACGTCGTCCCCGGGCCCGACCTGCCGGTGTGGACCGGGCCCAGCGACATCGCCGTCGTCGTCACCCGCACCGGCGCCGGGCGCTACGCCGTCACCCCGGCCTACGAGGCCGCCCGCCGTGGCGTGACGCTGCTGGGCATCGGCGCCGAGGACGCCCCGCTGCGCGCGGCCTGCTCCACCGCCCGCGCCCCCTACGTGCCGCTGCCCCGCTCCCGGGTGCGGCACACGACGCTGTGGTCGCTGCTCACCCCGATGCTGCAGCTGGCCGTCGGCCTGGACCTGGTGTCGGAGGGCGCGGCCGACCTGGAGGCGATCGCCGCCGCCCTCGACGAGGTCGCCATGGAGTGCGGCCCGGCCCGGGAGTCCTTCGTCAACCCGGCCAAGACGCTGGCCCTCGAGCTGCTCGACGCGCTACCGGTGATCGCCGCCGAGGGTCCGCTGGCCGGCACCGCGGCGATCCGGATCGCCGACCAGCTGGCGACGCTGGCCGGGCTGCCGGTGACCACCTTCCGGATGCCCGACCAGCGGGTCGCCGCCTGCGCGGTGCTGCGCGGTCCGCTGGCGCCCCAGGACGGCGCGGACGACTTCTTCCGCGACCGCGCCGAGGACGCCGGCCGGCGGCTGCGGCTGCTCACCGTCCGCGACGCCGACGCCGGCGAGCACGACGGCGCGGGGGAGCGCGAGCCCCGGTCGGCCCGTGAGGCGCTGCGGGAGGCGCTGCGCAGCGCCGCCGCGGCCAACGTCCCGGTGAGCGGGCTGGCCGAGCACGGGGAACCGGAGCGGTACGGCCGGCTGCCCCGCCTGGCCCGTCAGCTGGCCGTCGCCGACTTCACGGCCGCCTACCTGGCCCTCGTGCTGGACACCGAGCGGTCCGCCCCCGCATGAGCACCGACACCGTCGCCCGGGACTGACCCCGGGCGGGGGCGTGGGGAACACCTGGCTCTCGCCGGCCCGCCGGGTCGCCGACCGGGCCCGGCTCGCCGACGGGGTCGTCGACGTGCTGGTGGTGGGCGGCGGCCTGCTCGGCGCCCGGGTCGCGCTCGACGCGGCCGGCCGCGGGCTCGCGGTCGGCCTGCTGGAGGCCCGCGACTGGGCCGCCGGCTCCTCCGGCCGGCCCGCCGTGCTGCTCTCCGGCTCCGGGACGCCGACGCGGACGGCGGTGCGCGAGCGCGCCCTGCTGCTGCGGACCGCGGCACCGCACCTGGTCCGCCCGGTGCCGCTGCTGCTCACCTCGTCCGCGCCGCTGCCGTCCGACGTCCTGACCGGCGGCCTGCCGCGCTCCCGGCCGCTGTCCCGGCGGGCCGCGCTCGCCGCGGTCCCGGGGCTGCGCTCCCACGGGGGAGCCGGCGCGCTGCGCCGCTGGGACGCCCACGTGGACGGCGCCCGGCTCACCCTGGCCGTCGTCCGGACGGCGGCTGGCTACGGCGCCCGCGTCCTGTCCCGCGCCCACGTGACGGGGCTGTTGCGCGCCGGGGACGCCGTAGTCGGCGCGCGGGTCACCGACCGCACCGACGAGTCGGCGTTCGCGGTGCGGGCGCGCAGCGTCGTGCTCGCGACCGGGGCGGACGGCGGCGGGCCGACCGACGGCGTCCCCGCCGACCCGCTCGTGACGGGGGTGCTGCTGCCCACGTCGATCGACGGTGGCGACCACGGGTTGGTGCTGCCGGTCGCGGGCGGCGTGCTGACCGCCATCCCGCTGGGGGAGCAGTGGGTCGTCACGCACCCCGGCCCGGACGCCGGCGCGGTGCTCGGCGCGCTGGACCGCGTGCTCGTCCGCCGGGTGCCCGCCGAGGCCGTCGTCGCGGTCCGGGTCGACCGGCTGCCGCGCGCCGAGGAGGTCACGACCGCCGGACCCGGGCTGGTCGTCGCCGCCGGCCGCCTGCCGACCGCCCGGGTCACCGCCGCGGACGCCGTCGACGCCGCGACCGCGGGCCTGCCGGGCGTGCCGCCGTCCCGGACCGCGCACCTGCCGTTGGTCGGCGCGCACCGCTGGGACGACGTCCGCGACCGGGCACCGCGGCTCGCCGCGGACGCCGACCTGTCCACCGCCGCCGTCGACCGGCTGCTGCGCCGGCACGGCGACCGGGTCGCCGACGTGCTCGCCCTGGTGCGCGCCGACCCGCGACTGGGCCGGCCGCTGCCCGGGGCTCCCGGACACCTGGCCGCGGAGGTCGTGCACGCGGTCACCGCCGAGGGAGCGCTGTCCCTCGACGACGTCCTCGCCCGGCGTACGCCGCTGTCCGGTGCCGATCCCGCGGCGGTGGCCGCGCTCGTGGCCGGGCCGCTCGGCTGGGACGCCGGGCGCACCGCCCGGGAGGTCGCGTCCGCTCTGTGACCCGAATGGGCGAGAGGGCGCAGCGGCGTGCAGCCGATCATGTCCACCGACCCCGACCGGCCACTAGCCTCTCCGCTGATGTGGCCCATCACCAGCGCCGTCCGCTTCTACCCCTGGGGAAGCCGGACGGTCATCCCCGAGCTCCTCGGACAGCCCAGCCCGGCACCGCAGCCGCACGCGGAGCTCTGGATGGGCGCGCACCCGGACGAGCCGAGCGTGCTGGCCGACGGCCGTCCGCTGGACAAGGCCATCGCCGAGGAGCCCGAGCGGCTGCTCGGCGCACCGGTCGTGACGCGCTTCGGGCCGCGGCTGCCCTTCCTCATGAAGGTGCTCGCCGCCGACCGGCCGCTGTCGCTGCAGGCGCACCCGACGATGGAGCAGGCGGCGACCGGCTACACCGCCGAGGAGACCGCCGGCATCCCCAGGGACGACCCGACGCGGACGTTCAAGGACTCGTGGCACAAGCCCGAGCTGCTGCTCGCGCTCACCACCTTCGAGGCCCTGTGCGGCTTCCGGCCGGTCGAGGAGTCGCTGCACTGCCTGGCCAAGCTCCAGCTGCCCGAGCTGAAGCCCACGATCGCGGCGCTGGCGCGCGGCGGCCTGCGGGCGGCCATCCCGCAGCTGCTGGCCCTCTCCGGCCGGCGGCGCACCTCCCTGGTGGAGGCGGTCGCGGGCAGGGCGGCCGCCTTCGTCGCCGCGCACGACCCGGAGTTCATCAACACCTACCGCTGGGCGGCGACGCTCGCCGAGTCGTACCCGGGTGACCCGGGCGTCGTCATCTCGCTGATGTGCAACCACCTCAAGCTGGCCCCCGGCGAGGCGGTGTTCCTGCCGGCCGGCAACCTGCACGCCTACCTGAGCGGTGCCGGGGTCGAGGTCATGGCCAGCTCGGACAACGTGCTGCGCGGCGGGCTCACCAGCAAGCACGTCGACCTGGCCGCGCTGATCGAGGTGCTCGACTTCACCGACGGCCGCATCCCAGTGATCCACCCCGTGCTGGGGCCCGGCGGCCTGCGTTACCCGGTTCCGGTCGAGGACTTCGACCTGACCCGAGTGCAGCTCGACGACCGGACCGGGACGCTGACGACCTCCGGGCCGCAGGTGCTGCTGTGCACCGAGGGCCGTGCGGTGCTCGCGGCGGTGGACGGCGAGGTCGTGCTGGAGAAGGGGCAGTCGGCGTTCGTCCCGGCGGGGGAGCCGGTCACCGCCCGCGGTCCCGCGCTGCTCTACCGGAGCACGACGAACCTCCGCTGAGCCCGTCGCTCCCCACGTCGATGGCGGGCCCGTGCACCACTGCGGAGTCGGTGTACCGGCCGCCCGGAGTGGGCACCGGGCTACTCGCCGTGGCTGCCGCGACGCCGGTGGACCGGGTGCAGGCAGCCGTGGAGACGTGGCGGCCGGGCACGCCGCAGCCGCGGCTGGGGGAGGGTGCGCGTGTCCGAGGGTCCACGGATGCGGCCCGGCCGGGCTCCGGCCGCGGTGCGGCGCTGGCTGGTCCGGACGGTGATGGCGCCGGTCGAGGCCCGGTTGTCCGTCCGGGTGGAGGCGGCCGTGCGGTCGGAGGCCGACCGGGTGATCCGGGCGTTGCACGAGGTGGAGTTCCGGGAGCGGCGTGACCTGCTCGCGGCAGGGGAGCGGGACGCGGCCGTGGCCTCGGCCCGGTTCGCGGCCCGGGAGATGCCGACCGCCCTCGCCTTCCACGACCCGCTGAGCACGCTGCGGTACGCCGTGGGGATCGCCCCGGCCGGTGGCCTGGCGCTGGAGTTCGGCGTCTTCCGGGGGAGCTCGCTGCAGGTCATCGCAGAGGGACGAGGTGGCCGCGACGTGTACGGCTTCGACTCCTTCCAGGGGCTGCCCGAGGACTACCGCCCCCATGTGCGGGCCGGCGCCTTCGCCACGGACGGGTTGCCCGAGGTCGCCGGCGCGGAGCTGGTCGTGGGCTGGTTCCAGGACACCCTCCCCGGCTTCCTCGCCGCCCACCCGGGCCCGGTGCACCTGCTGCACGTCGACGGAGACCTGTACTCCTCCGCGGTGACCGTGCTGGAACACGTCGGCCCCCGGCTGGTCCCCGGGTCGGTGGTGGTCTTCGACGAGTTCTTCAACTTCCCGGGCTGGGAGGAGCACGAGTACCGGGCGTGGCGGGAGCACCTCGATCGCACCGGCGCCCGGGTGGCCTACGAGGCGTACACGTCGAACAACGAGCAGGTCGTCGTCCGCGTGCTGGAACCCGGCGCCCTCGCCGGGGGCTGACCCCGGGCGTGGCGTCTGCGCGATCCCCGGTCGGCGGCCTAGCGTCGAGGCCTCCGGTCCGCGCGTCGGAGGAGACCCGTGCCCGCCCGCTCCACCGCAACGCCGTCCACGGTCCGCCGCGGCGCGTTCCTCGGCTGGACCGTCCTGGTCCTGCTGTCCGGCTGCGTGCTGCCGCCGGGCGACGAGGAGCCGGCCGGCGGTGCGCCGACCGGCGTCCTGGACGACGCGGCCGCCGACCAGGCGATCGCCGCGGCACCGCCGGGCTCCGCGCTGGCCGCCCTCGCCGCCGTCGAGGTTCGGGGCCGGGCGCCGCGGACCGGCTACGAGCGCGAGGAGTTCGGCGACGGCTGGGTGGACACCGACCGCAACGGCTGCGACACCCGCAACGACGTGCTGGCCCGCGACCTCACCGGCGAGGCCTTCCGGCCCGGCTCCGACTGCGTCGTCGTCTCCGGCACCCTCGAGGACCCCTACTCCGGGCGCACCATCGAGTTCCGCCGCGGTGAGGACACCAGCGACGACGTGCAGATCGACCACGTCGTCGCGCTCTCCGACGCCTGGCAGAAGGGTGCGCAGCGGTGGGACGCCGACCGGCGCACCGCGTTCGCCAACGACCCGCTCAACCTGCTCGCCGTCGACGGCCCGCTGAACATGCAGAAGGGGGACGGCGACACCGCGACCTGGCTGCCGCCGAACACCTCCTACCGGTGCGACTACGTCGCGCGGCAGGTCGCGGTGAAGAGCGGCTACGGGCTGTGGGTCACCCGCGCCGAGCGCAACGCCGCCGCCACCGTGCTCGCCGGCTGCCCGGGCGAGCCGCTGCCCGGCACCGCCTCGACGGACGTCACCGCCGAGGCGGCGCCCGCGCCGGCGGCCACCGGCTACGCCGACTGCGACGCGGTCCGCGCGGCGGGTGCGGCCCCGATCCGGCGGGGCGAGCCGGGCTGGAGTGACGCCTTCGACGGGGACGGCGACGGGGTCGGCTGCGAGTAGGCCGGGGCGCGCCCGCGTATCGTGGACGACGGCACGAGCCCCGCCGAGGCCTCGGCACGCTCGCTCATGCAGCCTCCCCGCCGGCGTTCGCCGGCAGCACGCGCGAGGCTGCTCCGACAGCGACCGACGCGAGACCCGGCCGAGCGTGGCCGGGCGACCCCTGGAGCGACATGACCGCCACCACCGGCACCCGTGTACTGACCGACGGCGACTTCAAGGTCGCCGACCTGTCCCTGGCCGAATTCGGCCGCAAGGAGATCCGGCTCGCCGAGCACGAGATGCCCGGCCTCATGGCCCTGCGCGCCGAGTACGGCGACGAGCAGCCGCTGGCCGGGGCCCGCATCGCCGGCTCCCTGCACATGACGGTGCAGACCGCCGTCCTCATCGAGACGCTGCAGGCGCTGGGCGCCGACGTCCGCTGGGTCAGCTGCAACATCTTCTCCACCCAGGACCACGCTGCCGCGGCGATCGTCGTCGGCGACGGCACCCCCGAGCAGCCCGCCGGAGTCCCCGTGTTCGCCTGGAAGGGCGAGACGCTGGAGGAGTACTGGTGGTGCACCCAGCGGCTGTTCGAGTTCCGCGACGAGAACGGGAACGTCGTCGGGCCGAACATGCTGCTCGACGACGGTGGCGACGCCACCCTGCTGGTGCACCTGGGCACCCGCTTCGAGGCCGACGGCGTCGTCCCGGACACCACCGAGGCCGACTCCGAGGAGTACGGCGTCATCCTCGAGGCCCTGCGCGGCACGCTCGCCCAGGACGGGCAGTACTGGACCCGGATCGGCCAGGGCATCAAGGGCGTCACCGAGGAGACCACCACCGGCGTCATGCGGCTCTACGAGCTCGCCCGCGACGGCCGGCTGCTGTTCCCGGCGATCAACGTCAACGACTCGGTCACCAAGAGCAAGTTCGACAACCTCTACGGCTGCCGGCACTCGCTCATCGACGGACTGAACCGCGCCACCGACGTGATGATCGGCGGCAAGGTGGCCGTCGTCTGCGGTTACGGCGACGTCGGCAAGGGCTGCGCGGAGTCGCTGCGCGGCCAGGGCGCCCGCGTCATCGTCACCGAGGTGGACCCGATCAACGCCCTCCAGGCGGCGATGCACGGCTACGAGGTCACCACGCTCGACGAGGTGATCGGCAGGGCCGACATCATCATCACGGCCACCGGCAACCGCGACATCATCTCCGCCGAGCAGCTCGGGCAGACCAAGCACCAGGCGATCATCGGCAACATCGGCCACTTCGACAACGAGATCGACATGGCCGGGCTGGCGCGCACCCCGGGCGTCGAGAAGACGAACATCAAGCCGCAGGTCGACGAGTGGCGCTTCGCCGACGGCCACACGATCATCGTGCTCTCGGAGGGCCGGCTGCTGAACCTGGGCAACGCCACCGGGCACCCCAGCTTCGTCATGAGCGCCTCGTTCTCCAACCAGGTGCTGGCCCAGATCGAGCTGTGGACCAACCGGGCCGCCTACGAGGGCAAGGAGCCCACCGTCACCGTGCTGCCCAAGAAGCTCGACGAGCACGTAGCCCGGCTGCACCTCGACGCCCTCGGCGTGAAGCTCACCGAGCTGACCAAGGTGCAGGCCGACTACATCGGCGTCCCGGTCGAGGGCCCGTACAAGAGCGACCACTACCGCTACTGAGAAAGGACCCCCCTGCCCCCCGCCGCTCGTAGAAGATGGCGCTGATACACATCGCCCAGCCCACGAGACCGTCCTAGACCTTGTTACGCGACTACGGCGAGTAAAAAAACAACACTACCGCTCGAAAACAAACAACGCCGACTTACTTCCGTCTGATCCGTAATGAGATTGTCATGACCCTCTGGAACATGCTGATCACCCGGCACCCCCTACCTGTGAAGG
>NZ_NVPT01000203.1 GCF_002802985.1 Geodermatophilus chilensis
CCGGGCGAACCGTCACACCCTCATGCCAGTCTCACGCCCGCGCGGGCCAAGAACCCCGACGACGACACAAACGATCATCGCCGTGAAAGATCCGGGTTAGCAGGGCGTCGAGCGGGGCGGACGTGCCGTGCTCGAACTCCCCGCATGGGCCAGCGGTCAGCCTGCGGTCTCCGTCGTGGTACGCAGCGCTTCCTCCTCCCGGCAGCCTCGGCCTGGTCGTCCGCGCCCCGTACGTCGTTCGACCGGCGCGCCGCCCCGGAAATAGCTGGGAACTTCCCGCCCCCGCGCCCGGTCCAATCTGCGACCGCCATTCCGTGTTCGGCGACCAGCCCCTGGATGGACGGTCGAGTTCATGACCTACTCACCCCTTGGGAGCCCGACGTGACGGACCTCGAAGGCTACGACGACCTCGACCTCGACACCTCGGAGGCGCTGCAGGACGTCGAGTTCAACCCGGACGGTACGAACATCACCGACCCGTATCAGGACGCATTGGGGCAGGTGTACGAGAGTCACGACGACTACGTGAACGGCACCGACCCGTATGAGATCACCGAGGTCAGCAGCGACGGCACCGCCGAGGCCTGGCCGGTGTAGCGCCGAGCCACGAGTGAGGAGGGCACCATGACCATCCAGCAGACGAGGCCCGGACCGGCGTGGCTGGACCCGGGAGAGCGGCACATCCGCACGTGGCGGGTCGACACGCTGCAGCAGGTGAGGGAGGGCGGCTTCTTCCTCAAGATCACGGTCTGGGAGCCGAACGGGGTCTGGGACCTGCACCTCACCGACCGCCGGCTGGTGCTGGAGCCAGTCCAGCGGTCGGCGGCCCAGAAGTGGGGCGAACGGGCCGCCATCGCCGCGACCGGGGCGCTGCTCGGCGCGGCAGGCATGTCCGCGCCGGGGGTCACCTCTGCCGCCAGCGCGAGCGCCAAGCGGGCCACCGCGGCGAGCGACCAGGCCGGCGGCACGATCTTCGAAGCGCCGCTGGCCGGGATCACCGGTGTCGACAGGTTCAGCCACGGGAACAGGCAGATGCTTCGGATCACGACGGTCGACATGCCGGACGGGCGGTTCGTGCTGGGTCTGCACGGCGGAATGGGGCCGATGTCCAGGTCGGGCATCGACGAGCTCGGCCAGGCCATCGGCGACGCCTGCCGGGCGCTCTGATCGCCCGCGGAGGCATCATCGGCGGCCAGACTACCCACCCAGGTCTGGCCGCTGTCATCCAGCCGGAGACGCCAGGGAGGGGCGAGATGGGGCTGGGACGGAAGGTGAGGGCGGCCAAGGAGGTCCTGCAGAGCCGGGCCGAGGCTGTCGCTCAGAGCGTGGAGCAGCACATCGACAGCGGCCCGTACCGGGGGCTCAGGCGGGGGATCGAGACCGGCGCGACGGCGGTCCAGAGCCGCGCCCAGCAGGCCACGGACGCGGCGCTGAGGCGGGCGGCGGCGAGCGAGCAGGCCACGGCAATGGGCGCGGCTGTCCGGCGGACAGCCGCGGAGCTGTCGTCGCTGCCGGTCCTGAGCCTGCCGGGCGACACCGCCCGGGCGAAGAACGGGGTGCTGGACATGAGGAGACTGGCGCGCCAGCACCCGGATGACCCGCTGGTGACCGTGCAGCTGGCGGAGTCCCTGCAGCGCTACGAGGCCGACATGAGGACCTACCGGCTCGTGCGGGGAGTCGCTGCCCCGCACACGCTGGCGGTCAGCTACACGGTCAAGGCTGGGTCGACGCTGGGCCGGACCGAGTTGCCCGGGCGGCCCTCCGTCAACACGGCACGACGGGGCGCCCAACTCGCCGCCCGCCGATTGCGGCAGCAGCCCGGTGACCGGACCGCGCTGCACGCCCTCGCCAGGGCCGCGCTGGTCGAGGGCCGACTGCCCGAGGGGCTGAAGTTCGCGGCCGCGGCGGTGAAGGCGGGCGACAGCGGGGAGGCAGAGCTGGTGACGCTGGCCCGCGCCCAGCTGGCGGCGGGCGAGCTGGGCAAGGCGAGGCGGGGTGCCCAGCTGGCGGTGCAGCGAGGCTGCTCGGTCGGGTACGAGGTCTTGGCGCAAGTGGAGCTGAGGGAGCGCCCCGACGCCCCGGTGCGGGAGCAGCTGGCCGCCTACGAGCGGACGCTGGACCGGGTCAGCGAGGGGGACTACCGCGCCTACTACGGGGTGCGGCGGACCGGCGGTAGCTTCGCTCGCAGCCTGCTGGCCGCCCAGGGCGTCAAGACCTGGCAGCTCACGGCGCGCGTCGGCCGGGCCACCGCCGCCGCCGCCGTGGCGGGGGTGAAGGCGGCCGCCCGGCCGAGCAGGGGGTAGAGGGGGACGGTCGGCGACCGGTCGTCACCGGCGTCGGCCTCGGCTACCCCCTGGCCGGCCTGGTGGCCGAGCTCGGCGGGGTGCACGCCGCGTTCTGGGCCGGCGCCGCCGTCAGCCTCGCCGCGCTGCTGGCCTGTGTCGCCGTCCTGCCGCCCTCGACGGCGGAACCGCGCGGACGGCTGGACGTCGTCGGAGCGCTCCTCCTGGGGGCCGGGGTCGCCGGCCTGCTGGTCGCCCTCGGCGAGGTCGAGGCGTGGGGCTGGACCTCGCCGCTGCTGTGGGCGCTGGTCGCCGGCTCGGCGGTCGCGCTGCTGGCCTGGGCGGCCTGGGAACGCCGGACGCCCTGGCCCCTGGTCGACCTGCGGCTGGCGCGGGGACGCCTGGCGCGCACCGCGCACGCGGCGGCCCTGCTGGTGGGCCTGTCGAACTACCTGCTGCTCACGGCGGTGCCCGTGCTCGCCCAGGCCCCGGCGGCGGACGGCGCGGGCTTCGGCACCTCCATCGTCGTCGCGGGGCTGGCGCTGCTGCCGTTCTCGGCGGCCAGCGTGCTGGCCGGACGGCTGGCCCGGCTGCTGGCCGACCGCGCCGGCCGGCACGTCGTCCTCCCGGTGGCGGCAGGCGTGCAGGCCGCGGCGTTCGTGCTGTTCGCCCTCGCCCGCTCGGAGCTCTGGCAGCTCTTCCTGGTCATGGCCGTGGCCGGGCTGGGGGTCGGGGCCTCGTTCGCGGCGTTCCCCGCGCTCGTCGTCGCCGCCGTCCCGCCCTCGGAGACCGGGAGCGCGATGAGCCTCAACCAGGTGCTGCGGTACGTGGGCTTCGCGCTCGGCAGCGCCCTGACCGCCACCGTCCTCGCCGCGGCCACGCCGTCCGGCGGCGCGGCACCGGCCGCCGGCGGCTACACGGTCCTCGCGGTGGTCGGTGGCGCGGTGTGCGCGACGACGGCCGTCGTCGCCTGGTTCGGGCTGCGCGGCGTGGCCTCCCCCGCCCGGCCGGCGGGGGCCGCGGCGGGCAACGGGCAGCTCCCGGCACGGTAGCCGGGCCCGTCAGCCGCGCAGCGCCTCCGCGGCGGCGGCGTCGGCGGGCGGCACCGCCGCGGGGCCGGGAGCACCAGCAGGCCGCCCAGCAGCGGCACGGCGGCCACGGCGCCCGCCGTCGCCGACGGCGTCGGCTCCACGACCAGGTAGGCCGTCAGCAGGAAGGCACCGGCCGGGAACAGCACGGTGGAGACGCGACGCCCGGCACCAGGCTCGACCCGTAGGAACGCCGTAGCGCCCGGGGATCACCCGTGCGGGGGGATCGTGCGGGGGGATCGCGCGGCGCAGCGCACGCGGTGACCGCGCCGCGGGGACGGCGGAGGCGGCGCCCCCGCGACGGGGACGCCGCCTCCCGTGGTGCGGGGTCACCGTCTCCGGTCGCCCCCTGCCGTCGTCAGCCCGCCTCTCTGACCTCCGGAGCCGCGGAGGCGACGAGCTGCCGCAGCTCCTCCAGGTCGAACGCGGAGCCCATGGCGAGGAACCCGGCGCGGTTGGGGTGCAGGTGGTCGCCGGGGCCACCCACCGACGTGTTGGTGTCGTAGATGGGCAGCAGCCGGCTGGGGTCGGCCGGGTCCTCGGTGGCCGCCGCGAAGTCGACCACGGCGTCGAACACCCCGCTGGTGCGGATGAAGTCGTTCACGGCCCGCCGCTGCTCGTCCGTCTCGGCCGTGCCGTAGTTCGCCAGCCCCTCCTCGGCGCCGCCCGAGGGCGTCAGCGTCGCCCCGATGATCGGGATCCCGGCGTCGTGCACCCGGTCGGCGATCTCCTCCATGCCGGCGACGACCTCGGCCGCGGTCGCGCCACCGCCACCGATGTCGTTGATGCCCTCCAGCAGGACGACGGCGCGCAGACCGGGCTGGCTGAGGACGTCCTCGTCGAGCCGGTCGACGGCCGGCGGCCCGTCGCACGGGGTGCAGCCTCCCGCGAGGCGCCCCACCCGGGTGACCATGTTGCCGGCGATGCCCTGGTTCACGACCGAGACGACCTCCTCGTCGTCCTCGGCCAGCAGGCGGCGCTGCAGCACGTCGGGCCAGCGGTCGTTGCCGTTGATGGTGGAGAAGAAGCCGTCGGTGATGGAGTCCCCGAGGGCGACCACCGTCCCGGCGTCCTCCCGCTGGACCTCCAGCCCGGTGAGGAAGAACCAGCTCGTCGTGGAGTGCGGGAACGCCTCGTCGGTGACGTCCCCGGTGTGGTCGCCCGCCCCTGGGTCGGTGACGTACGAGGTGGTGAAGGACGCCGCATGCCAGGTCATCGGCCCGCTGGCCCCCCGGACGTGCAGGCTCACCGCCACGTTCGACCGCTGCGCGTCGGCGTCGCTGAGCTCCATGCGGACCGGGTCGCTGCGCACCTCCTCACCCGGCTGCAGGGTCACCGACGACCGGCCGTCGAAGGTGAGCTGGTGGTCGGTGCCCGGGACGACGGTGGCGCCGCTCTGCTGCAGGGCGGCGGTCGCGCGGCCGAAGGTCACCGGCTGCGTGCCGAACCGGTTGCTCAGCTTCACCCGCCACTCGTCGCCGCCGATGCCCGGGTGCACGACCATGCGCATGGTCTGGTCCTGCGCCTGCTCGTCGGGGAAGGCGTACTCGAGGAGGGGGACCTCGGTGCCGGGCGCCACCTCCCCCAGCGGTCCGGGTTGCCCCACCGGGTAGCCGAGCGGGTAGACGCCCTGTGGCGCGGTGGTCCACGCCGCCACCCACGGCTCCGCGCCGGAGTCCTGGTGCGTCGCCACCGGCGGCGCCTGCTGCGGGGTGACCGCCAGCGCCGGTACGGCCAGGACGACGCAGCCGGCCGCCGTGAGGACGGCTGTCGTCAGGGATCGCACTCTCATGCTGTTCCTCCTCGAACCAGCGACCCCAGTCGGGGTCTGGAGCGTGGCTGGAGGCTAGAGAGGCCATCGGGGATGGTGGCAACGGCGCTCGTCCGACGATGTCGAACGCCGCTGCTCGCACTGCGCGTCGCCGCCGGACCCGCACGGGACTCAGCCGGCGTCGGCCCAGGACGCGACGACCGAGACGTCGAGCGGGAAGTCGACGGGGAAGGCACCGAACAGCAGCCGGCCGGCGGTCGCGGCGGCGCGGTGCACCTCCTCGGCGACCGCGTCGGCGAGGTGCTCGGGCGTGTGGACGACGACCTCGTCGTGCAGGAAGAAGACCAGGTGCGGCCGCTGCTGCAGCGGGCCGGTGCCGCCCAGGCGCCAGAGCCGGTTGCGCAGGTCGGCCAGCCAGCACAGCGCCCACTCGGCGCCGGTGCCCTGGACGACGAAGTTGCGGGTGAACCGCCCCCAGGCCCGGCGGTGCCGGTCGCGCTCCTCCCGGGAGCCGGCCGGCTCGGCCGGCTCGCCCAGCGCCACCGCCCGCTCGGCCCAGGCGCCGGTGGGTCGGGGCGAGCCGCGGCCCAGCAGGGTGTGCACCACCTCCCCGCGCTCGCCGGCCCGGGCGGCCTCCTCCACCAGGCCGATCGCCCGCGGGTAGCGGCGGGCCAGCCGCGGCATGATGCGGCCGCTCTCGCCCCGGGTCGCCCCGTACATCGCGCCGAGGATCGCGACCTTGGCCTGCGCCCGCGTCTCGACCGCCCCGCCGGCCACCATGCCCTCGTACAGGTCGGCGGCCCGGGCGGCCTCGGCCATCGCGTCGTCCCCGCTCATGCCGGCGAGCACGCGCGGCTCGAGCTGGGCGACGTCGGCGACGACGAGCCGCCAGCCGTCGTCGGCGACCGCGGCCGGGCGCACCTGGACCGGCACCGAGAGCGCTCCCCCGCCGTTGGACGCCCACCGCCCGGTCACCACGCCGCCGGGCACGAACCAGGAGCGGAACCGGCCCTCGCGCACCCAGGCCTCCAGCCAGGCCCAGCCGTTGGCGGTGAGCAGCCGGGAGAGCCGCTTGTACTCCAGCAGCGGGCCGACGACGGGGTGGTCGAGCTGCTCCAGCGTCCAGGAGCGGGTGTCCTCCACCGCCAGCCCGGCCGACTGCAGCGCCCGCAGCAGGGCCGCCGGGGAGTCCGGGTTCAGCTCCGGTGCCCGCAGCGCCGCGCGGACCTCCTGGGCCAGTGCCTCCAGCACCGCGGGCCGCTGCCCGTGCGGCGGGCGCGGACCCAGCAGATCGGTGAGCAGGCGCTCGTGCACGTCGGCCCGCCACGGCAGTCCGGCGTGCGTCATCTCCGCCGCCACCAGCGCCCCCGAGGACTCGGCCGCCAGCAGCAGGGCCAGGCGGGCGGGTCCGGCCGACGCGGCGAGCGCGGCCTGCTGGCGCTCGTGCTCCGCGACCGGGTCGAGGCCGTCGGCCGGGTCCGCCAGCGGGAACAGCGCCGGGTCCGTGGCGGTGACCGGCGCCAGCGCGTCCCAGGCCGCGGTCTCCTCGGCAGCGAGCAGGACCTGGTCGACCAGCGGCGAGCGGCGCAGCACCGCGTGGGTGAGCCGCAGGTCGGTGCAGCGCTCGACCCGGACGCCGGCGTCCAGGAGCGCCGGGTACCAGCGGGTGGTGTCGTCCCAGACCCAGCGGACCGGTGTGCGCTCCCGGTCCCGGACGAACTCCGCGAGGTCGCCCGCGGGCAGCCGGGTGACGCCGACCGTCGTCCCGTCGTCGGCCACCTCCCGGGCCGCCACGACGCCCTCGGGACCGCGCACGAGGACGACCCGGTTCACCCCCGCAGTCTCGCCGCCCGGTCCGACAGGTCACGGGCGCGCCGAGGGGGCGTCGGTCACCCCTCGGCGGAGGAGCGGGTCGGCGTCAGGGCACCGAGCCGGCCGGCACGACCCACTCGGTGCGCTGGCCGGTCACCCCGGCGACGAGGTCGAAGTCCCCGTCGTAGTGCAGCACGGTCACCCGGTGCCGCTCGGCCACGGCAGTGATGACGAGGTCGGCCATCCCCACGCCGCGCCACCGGCCGCTGCCGGCCAGGGCCGCCTGCACCTCGAGCGCGCGCTGCCAGTCCTCGTCCTCGGTGGGCAGGTACTCGTAGGCCAGCCGTCGGTCGGCCCGGACGTCCCGGTACTCCCCCGGCGTCCGGGCGCTGTACAGGGCCTCCAGGTCCAAGGCGGCGCAGGTCGCCAGGAGCCCGGCCGACAGCAGCGGCACGACGCGGTCGGCCACCTGCGGGTGGGGCACGCGCGCGGCCGCGCTCGTGTCGAGGAGGTACCGGGCGACTACCGCCATGCCCGGTCGCGGTCCGCGCCGGCGGCGAGGAGGGCCGAGGACCCGTCCAGCAGCCGTTCCACCTCGCGGCGACGGGCGGCGGAGGCGGCCGCCTCACGCAGCGCCCGGCCCACCGTCTCCTTGATCGTCGAGGTCGACAGCGCCACCCGGGCGGCGTCGAGGTCGGCGTCGTCGATCTCCACCAGACGCTTCGTCACGGCAGCCAGTATATGCGCGCACGCCGAGCCGGTATATACGGCCGAGGGGGCTGCTCGGGTGCCCGTCCCGGTGCGCTGGACCGCGCCCGGCGGGACGCCGACGGAGGGCCAGGTGCCCGCGCGCCCGACCACCCGCGCCGGCGACACCCTGACGCTGTGGACGACGTCCGACGGCCGACCGACCGGCGAGCCGATGACCGCGGCACTGGCTCTTATACCCAACCGACGCTGCCGACGACACCCTACGGGTAGAACCGCGTTATCAGCTGAACACTACAGAAGAAAAAACAGCCAAGACACACAGAAAGACACCGGAACAACACCAAAACACACACACACAAA
>NZ_NVPT01000204.1 GCF_002802985.1 Geodermatophilus chilensis
GGCCCAGAGGCCGGCCGTGCGGCTGGTCGGCGGGGGCGAGCAGGCCGGGGCGCGCAGCCGGGCGGTGGGCGGCGAGCTTACGGGCCGGCTGATCGAGGCCCGCACGCTCCTCGAGCGGCTGCCCGACCTCGGCGACCGGCGTCCCGAGTTGCAGGCCGGCCCCCGGCCGCCCGCCCCGGCCCGCCCGCAGCCGACCCCGCGCACCCCGCAGGCCGCGTGCGAGCCGGTCCGCGAGGAGCAGCGCCAGCAGCCGCCGGTCGGTCCGCTCACCGCCCAGCAGCCGGTGGTGCGGCCCACCACGGCACCCCAGCCGGCGCAGCGGCCGGTCGAGCCCCCTCCGGGCAACGGCGAGGCCGCCGCGGCCCGGCAGCCCACCCGGCCGCCGGCCCCGCCGACGCAGCCGGCCGTCACCCCGGCGGCCGACGCCCCGACCCAGCAGGTCACCCCGGGTCCGGAGACGACCCAGCAGCTGCGCCCGGTCCCGACCGGCAGCTCGGCCGCGTCCGCGCCGCCGCGGGTCGACCCGCCGACGCTGGTGCAGCCGGCCGTCACGCCCGACGCGGCCGACACCGCCGGCCAGACCGTCACCCCCAGCCGGCGCTGAGCCCGGCTGCACCACCTCCTCGGTAGCCGAGGCACCGCACCACCGCCCGCGGGACACCGGCGACCCGCGGGCGGACCCGTCCACGGACGCCGGGGAGGAGGCGAGGTGCCCAGCCGCCGTGCCCGGCACCGCTCCCGCCCCGGGGATCGGCTCCTCGCCCTCGTCGACAGCAGCACCGGCGTGGTCGTCGTCGGGATCGCGCTGCTCGTGGTGCTCGGTGCCGCGGTGCTCGCCCTGGTCCTCGGCGGCGACCCGGCGGACAGGTCCGCCGCCGGCGCCGGCCCGACCGAGGGCCCGACCCCGCCGGCCGCCTCTGCTGCGTCCACCGCCGCTGCCCCGCCGACCACCCTCGCGCCGTCCCCGACGCCGGACGGGCCCGCCGGGGCCCTGCTGGACTGCGCCGACCGCGAGCTGCCCGGCGGCGCGCGGCTGCGGCCCGAGGACGACGTCCGCGGCGACCTCCTGGCGGCCGGCGCCCCGGACGAGCTGGTGGCCACCGACGAGCCGACCGGCCCCGGCGACCTCGTCCTCACCGTGACCGGTGGCGAGCCGCGGCCTGGCAGCCGGGTCGTCGCCCGCTTCGGCGGGCTGACCGTCGTCGACCCCTCCCCCGGCACCCCGACGCCCGAGCAGCTCGACCGGCGGCGGGCGCTGGCCGCGGCGATCCTGGCCAACCCCACCACGCACGCCCCCGAGGAGGCCGCCGCGGTGCTGCGGTCGGCCGACGTCGACATGCGCCTGCTCTCCCTGCTGGCCGTGCTGACCGCCCGGGAGGGCGTCGACGTGGCCTCCTTCCCGCGGGACGACGGCGCCGAGGGCCCCGCCCGCAGCGTCCTGCTCACGGCCGTGGGCGGCGCCCCCGTCGGCTCCGGGCAGACCGCCACGGCGGCGCTGACGACCTGGCTGGACGCCCAGCTCCCGCCGTTCGCCCCAGACGCCGTCGAGGTCACCGCGGACGGCGTCCTGCTGTCCCACCGCTACGTCTCGGACCCCGACGGGCTGGTCGCCGAGGTCTCGCCGTGACTCTCGGTTGGACAGGAATCGCGAAGGGTGCGCGAATGGACCCGGGACCGGCGCACCGGTCCGCTCCCGAACCTGCTGGAGGAACCGTGGCCCGCTGGACCCGCGTGCTGGCCGTCACCGCCGTGACCGCCGGGACGGTGCTCCTCGCCCCTCCCGGGGCCGGCGCCGCCGAGAACGGCCTGCTGCGCCTGGCCCACCTGTCCCCCGACACCCCCGCCGTCGACGTCTACGTCGACTCGGTCTCCGACCCGGGTGACGGGACGGCGCTGCTCACCGTGCCCGGCGTCGGCTACGGGACGATCTCCGACTACCAGGACGTGCCCGAGGGCGTCTACACCGTGAGCATGCGCGAGGCCGGCGCCGACCCGGCCACCCCGCCGGCGCTCTCCACCACCGTGCAGATCGGCAGCGACAGCGCCCGCACCGTCGCGGGCGTGGGCCGCTTCGCCGACCTGGGCCTGGAGGTGCTCGAGGACGACCTCGCGCTGCCGCCGTCGGGCCAGGCGCGGGTGCGGGTCATCTCGGCCGCGGCCAACGCCCCGACGCTGGACGCCTCCGCGGGCGGCACCGACCTCGCCACCGACCTGGCCTTCGCGGAGGCCGGCGAGTACACCGCGGTGCCCGGCGACGCCGGCCGGCTGCAGGTGACCGTGGACGGCGAGCCGACCGAGCTGCCGCTGGACCTGGACCCGGGCTCGGTGTACAGCCTGTTCGTCCTGGACCGGCCCGAGGGCGGGGTGAGCGTGCGCACCGTCCTGGACGCCGCGGGCTCCGGCGTCGTGCCGACCGGGGGCGTGGAGACCGGCGCCGGGGGAACCGCGACCGGGAAGCTGGAGCCGGGCGTCATGGGCGGCGCCGTCGGCCTCACCGTCCTGACCGGCCTGCTCCTGACCCGGCGGTCGCGGCGCGGTTGTGCACGGCGCGCCGCGCGGCGCTGAGGCGCGGCCGGTGAGCCGCCACGGGAAGCTACGGCGGCCGGCGCTGTCTCTGGTCCGGGGGCTGCTCGCCGGTACCGCGGTGGCCGCCGGGGCGGTGGCGCTGGGCTCCCCCGGCGCGCCCGCCCCGGCCGCTGCCGAGGCGCCACCTGCCGCGACCGCCACCGTCCCCGCTCTGGTGGTCGCCGAGCCCGGCACGGACCGGACGGCGGCGGCGGCGCCGGTGCGCGTGCGCGTGCCGGCGATCGCGGTGAACAGCGAGCTGCTGCGGCTCGGCACCGACGCCTCCGGCGTCCTGGTGCCCCCGGACGACTTCACGCGGGCCGGCTGGTTCGCCGGCGGCGCCGTCCCGGGTGACATCGGCCCCGCGGTGGTCGCCGGGCACGTCGACTCGGTCGACGGGCCGGCGGTCTTCTACCGGCTGCGCGACCTCGCCCCCGGCGACGAGGTGCTCGTCGACCGCGCGGACGGGACGACGGCGCGCTTCACCGTCACCGGCGTCGGCCGCTACCCGAAGGACGAGTTCCCGACCGAGGCCGTCTACGGACCCACCCCGCGGGCGGAGCTGCGGCTGGTCACCTGCGGCGGCGACTTCGACCGCGCCCGCCGCAGCTACCTCGACAACGTGGTGGTCACCGCGGTACTGAGCGGCTGACCGGCCATCCCGCGGGGGTCGCCGGGCCTCGAGCGGCGATTTCCGCGGAAATGGCCGGTCAGCGGCGGTGGCCCCGGGACTGCCAGCACGGCGCGTGCCAGTGCCGGCGCAGGTCGGCGGCCGAGTCGGTGTCCCAGGGGTCGAGGTCGGAGTCGCGCGGGTAGGCCGGCCAGGTCACCAGGTGCGGCGTCCCCGGGCGGATCTCCTGGTCGCAGCCCGGGCAGCGGTAGCTCTTGCCGCTCGCGGCGCCGGTGATCCGGCGCACCACCCAGTCGCCGTCCGCCGCCTCCTCCACCGTCTCGGGACGGCGCAGGGGGTCGCGGCCCGCAGACCGCGACCCCCTCCGACCGCCGCGACGGGGCACCGGGTCAGCGGCGCGCGTGGTCCCGGAACCCGCGTCCGGTCTTGCGGCCCAGGTAGCCGGCGGTGACCAGGTGCTCGAGCAGCGGGGCGGGCGCGAAGCCGGGCTCGCGGAACTCGGTGTAGAGCTCCCGCTCGATGGCCAGGGACACGTCCAGGCCGACGACGTCCAGCAGCTCGAAGGGGCCCATCGGGTAGCCGCAGCCGACCTTCATGGCGGCGTCGATGTCGTCGGCGGTCGCGTAGTGCGCCTGGAGCATCTTCACCGCGTCGTTGAGGTAGGGGAACAGCAGCGCGTTGACGATGAACCCGGCCCGGTCGGTGCAGGAGACGGCGTGCTTGCCCAGCCGCTGCGACACCGCGTGCGCCGTCGCCGCCACGTCGGGGGCGGTGGAGATCGTGGAGACGACCTCCACCAGCTTCATCACCTGCGCCGGGTTGAAGAAGTGCATGCCGACGACGTCCTCCGGCCGCCCGCTGGCCCGGGCGCACTCGATGACCGGCAGGCTGGAGGTCGTGGTGGCCAGGACGGCGCCGGGCTTGGCGATCTCGCCGAGGTTGGCGAACAGCGCCTCCTTGACCGGCAGTGACTCGACGACGGCCTCGATGACCAGGTCGCGGTCGGCGAGCTCGTCCAGGGACGTCGTCCCGCTGACCCGGGCGAGCACCTCGTCGCGCGTGGCCTCGTCGAGCCGGCCGCGCTGCACCTGCTTCTCCAGCGACCTGGACAGCTCCTTGTGTACCGCCTCGACCTTCTCCGGCGAGCGGGCGACGAAGCGGACGTCGTAGCCGCCCTTGGCGACGACCTCGATGATGCCGGTGGCCATCGTCCCGGAGCCGACGACGCCGACCGTGGACACCGCGCGGGCACCCTCGGCGGCCCCGCCCTCGGCCGGGGTGTGCGCGTCGGGCACCACCTCGGCGGAGTCCCGGCCGGCGTAGGTGTAGAAGCCGCGGCCGGACTTCCGGCCGAGCAGGCCGGCGGTCATCATCTGCTTGATGATCGGGTTGGGCGCGTGCAGCCGGTCGCGGGACTGCCGGTACATCGTCTCGAGGATCTCGTAGGCGGTGTCGATGCCGATGAGGTCCATGAGCGCCAGCGGGCCCATCGGCAGGCCGCAGCCCAGCCGCATGGCCGCGTCGATGTCCTCGCGGCTGGCGTAGCGGTTCTCGTACATGGCGACCGCGTGGTTGAGGTAGCCGAACAGCAGCGCGTTGGCGATGAAGCCGGCCTTGTCGCCGATGGTGACGTCGACCTTGCCCAGCCGCTCGGCCAGCGCCTCGACGTCCTCCACGACCTCGGGCTCGGTGACGACGGTGCGCACCACCTCGACCAGCTTCATCACCGGCGCCGGGTTGAAGAAGTGCATCCCGATGACCTTGCCCGGCCGCCCGGTGGCCACCGAGATCTCGGTGACCGACAAGCTGGAGGTGTTGGTGGCCAGGATGGTGTCCGGCGAGCAGATCTTGTCCAGCGCGGCGAAGATCTCGCGCTTGAGCTCCAGCCGCTCGGGCACGGCCTCGACGACCAGCTCGGCCTGGGCGAGGTCCTCCAGCGACGTGCCGAAGCGGATCCGGCCGAGGATGGCGTCGCGCTCGGCGGCCTCGAGCTTGCCGCGGCGCACCGCGCGCTCGGTGGACTGCTCCACGTGCCCCCGGCCGCGGGCCACCGCCGCCTCGTCGACGTCCACGGCGGTCACCGACAGGCCCGCCCGGGCGAGCACCTCGGCGATGCCGGCCCCCATGGTGCCCAGCCCCACCACGCCGACCTCGGTCAGTTCTCTGGCCACGCTGCCATCTCCTCTGCGCCGGCACCCGGCCCCGGGCGCCCCGTCCGCGATCGGGGGCAGTCTCGCACCCACCGGCAACCCGGCGGACGCCGGGCTACCGAGCGGTAACGCTCAGAACAGCCGCTGCGTCGGGTCGTCGGTGCCCTTGAGGACGGCGTAGTCGACGGTCAGGCACTCGATGCCGCGGTCGCCGGCGAGCACCCGCGCCTGCGGCTTGATCTCCTGCGCGGCGAAGACCCCGCGCACCGGCGCGAGCAGCGGGTCGCGGTTGAGCAGCTCGAGGTAGCGGGTCAGCTGCTCGACGCCGTCGATCTCACCGCGCCGCTTGACCTCGACGGCGACGGTGGTGCCGTCGGCGTCGCGGCAGAGCAGGTCCACCGGGCCGATCGCGGTCGGGTACTCGCGGCGCACCAGCGACCACCCCGACCCGAAGGTCTCCACGTGCAGCGCGAGCAGCCGCTGCAGCTCCGCCTCGACGCCGTCCTTCTGCAGGCCGGGGTCGACGCCGAGCTCGTGGGAGCTGTCGTGCTCGACCGACTCGATGGTGATGATCAGCTGCTCGCCGGCCTTGTTGGTGACCGTCCAGGTGCCGGAGCCGTCGACCAGCTCGTCCCTGAACGAACACGGCGGGGTCATCCAGTTCAGCGGCTTGTAGGCGCGGTCGTCGGCGTGCACGGAGACCGAGCCGTCGGCCTTCACCAGCAGCAGCCGCGGCGCCATGGGCAGGTGGGCGGTCAGCCGCCCCACGTAGTCGACCGAGCAGCGGGCGATGACCAGGCGCACGGGGTCCGACGGTACCGAACGTGCAACGACCGGCCGGACACGCCGGGTGGTCCGGCCACGGCACGGCATCCTGACCAGGTGAGACGTGGACCGCTGACCGCCGTCCTGGCCTCGCTCGTGCTGGTGGCCGGGTGCGCCGGCAGCGGCGGCGACGCGGCCACCCGGCCGACGCCCGCGTCCGAGGGGCCGGGCCGGCTCGTGCTCGAGGTGGAGCACGTCAGCGGCTTCACCACGCCCGAGGCGCTGGCCGTCCGCCTGCCGCTGGTCGCGGTTTACGGCGACGGCCGGGTCGTGGCGCGCGGAGCCCAGATCGAGGTCTACCCGCCGCCCGCGCTGCCGTCGCTGCAGGTGTGGCGGCTCGACGCCGAGGGCGTGCAGACCGTCGTCGACCGCGCGGTCATCGCCGGCGTGACCGGCACCACGGACCTGGGCAGCCCCCCGGTCGCCGACGCACCGGCGACCCGCTTCACCCTCGTCACCGACGAGGGGACGTCGGTGCGCGAGGTCCAGGCGCTGTTGGAGCTGCCCGACGACAGCGGGCTCACCCTGGAGCAGCGGGCGGCCCGCGACGAGCTGCGGGGCCTGCTCGAGGTGCTCACCTCACCCGAGCCGCTGGGCGCCACCGGCCCGGAGCCCTACGAGGCCACGGCGGTGGCCGCCGTCGTCGCCCCCTCGATGCCGCCCCCCGACCCGGCGCTGGTGCAGCCGGAGGTGGCGTGGCCCGGCCCCGCGCTGCCCGGCGAGCCGCTGCCCGGGGGCCTGGGCCTGTCCTGCGTCGTCGCGCGGGGCGCCGAGGCCGAGGCCGTCCTCGCCGCGGCGGCGTCGGCCACCACGCTGACGCCGTGGGTCGCCGGCGACGGCAGCCGCTGGACGCTCACGCTGCGCCCGCTGCTGCCGCACGAGACCGGCTGCGCCGACCTCGGGGGCGAGTGAGGGGGCGCAGAGGTCACAGGTGCGAAGACGACCCCGCGGGCGAAACCGCCGTAGCGCCCCCGCTTGGCGGACGGAGCCACGGGGACCAGTCGGAACCGAGGTCGGTCCCGAGAACGTCAGTCGGGCCAGACCGGCTGGCGCTTGCCGAGGAAGGCGGCCATGCCCTCGACCGCGCCGGGCAGCTGGCTGGCGGCGGCCATGACCTCGACCGCGGTGGTGTAGGCGTCCCGCTCGGGACGGCCGAGCTGGGTGTGCATCGTCTGCTTGCCCCAGGCCTTGCTCGCCCGCGACCCCCGGGTGGCCCGGGCCATGAGGTCGGCGACGGCCGCGTCGAGCTCGGCGTCGGGCACGACCCGGTTGACCAGCCCCCAGTCCAGCGCCGTCGCCGCGTCGATGACGTCACCGGTGAGCGCCAGCTCCATGGCCCGCTTGCGGCCGACGTCGCGGGCGATGGCCACCATCGGCGTGTGGCAGAACCAGCCGCCCTTGCCGCCCGGCGCGGCGAAGCCGGCCGACTCGGCGGCGACGGCCAGGTCGCACGAGGCCACCAGCTGGCAGCCGGCCGCGGTGGCGAGCGCGTGCACGCGGGCCAGCACCACCTGCGGGACGTCGTGCAGCGTCTGCATCAGCTCGGTGCACAGCTGCAGCAGACCCCGCACCTCGGCGACCGGCCGGCCCACGACGTCGGCGAAGTCGTGCCCGGCGCTGAACACCGGTCCCTCCGCGGCGATGACCAGACCCGCCGCGTCGCTCTCCCCCACCTCGGTCACCGCGGCCAGCAGCTGCTCGAGGTGCTCACGGGACAGCGCGTTCCGCTTCGCCGGCCGGCACATGGTGAGGGTGACAACGTCGCCGTCCCGCTGGACCCGGGGTGCGCCCTCTGCAGTCATGCGCCGACCACACCACGGCAGGGTGGGTGGGGGCAATGGAGCCGGGG
>NZ_NVPT01000205.1 GCF_002802985.1 Geodermatophilus chilensis
CAATCGCCGCCGCCCTGGAGGCGGTCAGCCCGGCTGATGCCGCCGGCTGGTTCTCCCACGCCGGCTACCCCACCCGCCAAGCTGCATGAGAACCGCTGTGAGAGAGGACCCTCCTGCCCCCCGCCACTCGCAGGCTCGCGGCGGGACCCTGCAGGAGGGCCCACACGGCAGCGGCCGGTCCCGGTTCCCCGGGGCCGGCCGCTGCCGTTCGTGGTGGGTGCTCCGCCGCCCCCGCCGTTGTCGATCATGAGGTTGTCGCACGTGGACACGCAGCCGTCGGCGCGTCCCGTGGTGACAACCCCATGATCAACTCAGGGATGGGGCTGCCGGGCCGGCGAGGGGTGGGGACGGCGGCCACCCTTCAGGGCCCGCGCCGAGCGTGCGAGGCGTGGGGGGCAGGGTGGTCCTGTTTCAGTCGCGGAAGACCAGCGCCCCGCTGACCTCGGTGACGACCTCGTCCCAGGCCGGGCGCAGCGCGGCGGCGTCCTCGGCGCGCAGCGGGGTGTCCGGCACGCGCTCGCCCCGGGCGACGGCGCGACCGAGTGGCGCGTCCGGACGCAGCAGCTCCTCGACGCGGGTCAGCCCGGCGTACTCGGCGATGTCGCCCACGCCCTCGACCTGCTGGGCGAGCACCCGGTGGTCGACGAGCCCGCCCGCACCGTCGGCGACCTGGGCCAGCAGTTCGCTGGTCTCGGCGAGGTCGTAGCGGTCTTGGTCGGCCGGCAGCGGCGGGGTGGTGGTGTCGGCGACCTCCGGCCAGGAGGCGATCTCGGTGAGGTCGTGGGCCTCGCTGCCGCGGCAGAAGCGGGTGAGCTCCTCGGGGGAGTCGAAGAGGAAGACCTCGCCGTCCCGGCCGAGGAAGCGCGCCCGGTCCTCGACGTAGCAGCGCAGCGTGAGGCCGGCGCCCTCGGGCACGACGACCTCCACCGGCAGGATGCCGACGGCCTCCCAGAACTCCGCGGCCTTCGCGACCTCCGCCGGTGGCGCGGAGACCCGGCCGGGGCGCGCGATGGTGCTCACGCCGGCCGCTGCCGCGGAGGCCGCGGTCGCCCCGCCCGCCGGGCGCCGAGCCGCCGCGGCGTCGTCCTCGAGGTCGTCCTCCAGGTCGTCGTCCTCGTCGTACTCGTCGTCGGCCTCGGCCGCCGAGGGGTAGTCGTCGAGGGAGACGGTGCCGCCGCCGGTCCAGTCCAGGTGCGCGCCGAGCTCCTCGAGGACGTCCTCCCACAGGTCGTCGAGGGCATTGCCGACGCCGACCCAGGCGTCCTCGCCGGAGCGGCCGACGAAGGCCTCGACGCCCAGTCCGAGCGAGCCGATCTCCGGTCGGGAGACGAGCTCGGCGAGCGCGCCGAACTCCCCGCCGCGAGCGACGGCGCCGTCCGCCCGGCGCTCGAGGTCGATGTCGTCGTCGACGTCCGGGCCACCGTCGGGATCGGTCAGCTCGTCGTCGGCGTCGTCCTCCACGTCCAGGCACTCGGCCAGCCGGGTGACGATGTCGATGGTCGCGGCCAGCTCCTCGACCGCCCACCGGTCGGGGTTCTCGGCGGCGATGTCGTAGACGCCGTCGAGGTCGTAGCGGTGGTCGTCGTCGGGCGTGAGGTCGGCCGCGCCCAGGCCGACCACGACCGGCCAGACCGGGTGGTCGGCGAGGTCGTGGTCGGTGCGGGTGCGGCAGAAGGCGGCCAGCGCGGCAGGGGTCGGGAAGAGGTGCACGCGGGCGCGGTCGTCCTCGGAGGTGCCGAGGAAGGCCTGCCACTCCTCGCCGTCCTCCTCCCACGGCGGGGCCCACAGGGTGAAGCCGATGCGGTCGTCGACGGTGAGGGCGATGGGGACGATGCTGGGCCGGGCCACGGGCCCCATCCTGCCCGATGGGGGACCCCGTCCTCGCCACCCTTCCCAGGTGGAGGACCCCCTCCCCGAGTCCTCCGCACGCTCAGGACACGCCAGGAGAGGGCCACCCGGGACGGGGCCGTTCTACAGACCCATGGGGTGCCAGACGGTCTTGGTCTCCAGAAAGGGCGTCAGCCGGGTCAGGCCCGGGTTGGCCGACCAGTCCGGCTCCTCGGCGGGCGGCCGCACCACCCGCTTGATGCTGCCGGCGGCCAGCCGTTCGAGCTCCATCGCCTGCTCGGCGGGCGCGCCGGTCAGGTCGATGGCGTCGACGTCGTCGTGCTCGGCCAGCCACGGGCCGATCTCCCCGGCGTCCCCGGTCAGCAGGTTGGCCACCCCGGCCGGGACGTCGCTGGTCGCCAGCACCTCGCCGAGGGTGACGGCGGGCAGCGGTCGGGTCCGCGAGGTGACGACGACGGCGGTGTTGCCGCCGGCCAGCACCGGCGCGAGCACGCTCACCAGGCCCAGCAGCGAGGAGCGCTGCGGCGCGAGGACGGCGACGACACCGGTGGGCTCGGGCAGCGAGAAGTCGAAGTACGGCCCGGCGACCGGGTTGGCCCCGCCGAGGACGGCGCCCAGCTTGTCGGTCCACCCGGCGTACCAGACCCAGCGGTCGATGGCCGCGTCCACCGCCGCCCGGGCGCGCGAGCCCGACAGCCCCTCGCCGGCGGCGACCTCGTCGCAGAATTGGGCGTGCCGGCCCTCCATCACCTCGGCCACCCGGTAGAGCACCTGCCCGCGGTTGTACGCGGTGGCGCCGGACCACTTCGCGAACGCGGCGCGGGCGGCGACGACGGCGTCCCGGGCGTCCTTGCGGGAGGCCCAGGAGGCGTTGGCGAGGAAGCCGCCCTTGGGGTCGGTCACCTCGTAGGTGCGGCCGGACTCCGAGCGCGGGAAGGCGCCGTTCACGTAGAGCTTGTAGGTCTTGCGGACGGCGAGTCGGTCCGTGCTCACTTGTCGGCCTCCTGGAGGTAGGCGGCGAGCCCGTGCCGGCCGCCCTCGCGGCCGTAGCCGGACTGCTTGTAGCCGCCGAAGGGCGACGTCGGGTCGAACTCGTTGAACGTGTTGGCCCAGACCACGCCGGCGCGCAGCCGGTCGGCGATGGCGAGGATCCGCGAGCCCTTCTCCGTCCAGATGCCGGCCGAGAGCCCGTAGGTGGTGTTGTTCGCCTTGGCGACGGCCTCGTCGGGCGTGCGGAAGGTGAGCACGCTCAGCACCGGCCCGAACACCTCGTCGCGGGCGATGCGGTGGGCGGGGGAGACGTCGGTGAAGACAGTCGGCGGGAACCACCAGCCCCGGTCGGGCAGCTCGCAGGCCGGCTGCCACCTCGACGCCCCCTCGGCCTCGCCGACGTCGGAGAGCTCCCGGATGCGCGCCAGCTGCTCCGCGGAGTTGATCGCGCCGATGTCGGTGTTCTTGTCCAGCGGGTCGCCGAGGCGCAGGGTGCCGATCCGCCGCTGCAGCGAGGCGATCACCTCGTCGTGGACGTTCTCCTGCACCAGCAGTCGGCTGCCCGCGCAGCACACGTGGCCCTGGTTGAAGAAGACGCCCCGCACGATGCCCTCGACGGCCTGGTCGATGGGCGCGTCGTCGAAGACGATGTTGGCCGCCTTGCCGCCGAGTTCGAGGGTCAGCTTCTTGCGGGTGCCGGCGACCGCGCGGGCGATGGAGCGGCCCACCTCGGTCGAGCCGGTGAACGCGACCTTGTCGACGTCCTCATGCGCGACGACGGCCCGGCCGGTGTCGCCGGCGCCCGTCACGATGTTGACCACGCCGGGCGGCAGGTCGGCCTGGCGGCAGACCTCGGCGAACAACAGCGCGGTCAGCGGGGTGGTCTCGGCCGGCTTGAGGACGACGGTGTTGCCGGTGGCCAGCGCCGGGGCGACCTTCCACGCCAGCATCAGCAGCGGGAAGTTCCACGGGATGACCTGACCGGCCACGCCCAGCGGCTTCGGGCCCGGGCCGAGGCCCGCCCAGTCCAGCTTGTCGGCCCAGCCCGCGTGGTAGAAGAAGTGCGCCGCGGCCAGGGGGACGTCGACGTCGCGGGACTCCCGGATCGGCTTGCCGTTGTCCAGCGACTCCAGGACGGCGAACTCCCGCGCCCGCTCCTGCAGCAGCCGGGCGATGCGGAACAGGTACTTGCCGCGGTCGGCCGGGCGCATCGGCCCCCACACGCGGGTGAACGCGCGGCGGGCGGCCCGCACGGCGCGGTCGACGTCGGCGTCGGTGGCGCTCGCGACCTCGGAGAGCACCTCCTCCGTCGCCGGGTTGACCGTCGTGAACGGCGTGCCGGAGCCGTCGACGAACTCGCCGTCGACGAACAGGCCGTAGGACGGCGCGATGTCGACGATGGAGCGCGACTCGGGCGCGGGGGCGTACTCGAAGAGCTGTGTCATGGTCAGTCGACGCTCACGTGGTCGGGGCCGGAGTAGTGGCCGGTGCGCAACTTCTGCCGCTGCAGGAGCAGGTCGTTGAGCAGGCTGGAGGCGCCGAGGCGGAACCAGTCGGGGGTGAGCCAGTCGGGTCCGGCGACCTCGTTGACGAGGACCAGGTGCTTGATCGCGTCCTTCGTCGTCCGGATGCCGCCGGCGGGCTTGACGCCGACCTGGCGCCCGGTGGCGGCGCGGAAGTCGCGGACCGCCTCGAGCATCACCAGGCAGACCGGCAGCGTCGCCGCGGGGGACACCTTGCCGGTGGAGGTCTTGATGAAGTCGCCGCCGGCGAGCATCGCCAGCCAGGAGGCGCGGCGGACGTTGTCCAGGGTGACCAGCTCCCCGGTCTCGAGGATGACCTTGAGGTGCGCTGGGTCCTTTCCTGGCCGCGCACAAGCCTCCTTGACCGCCACGATCTCGTCGTAGACGTCGAGGTAGCGGCCGGCGAGGAACGCGCCGCGGTCGATGACCATGTCGATCTCGTCGGCGCCGTTGGCCACGGCGTCCCGCACGTCGGCGAGCTTGACCGCCCGGCTGGCCCGGCCGCTGGGGAAGGCGGTGGCGACGGCGGCGACGGAGATGTCGGTGCAGGTCAGGGCCTCCTTCGCGACCCCGGCCAGGTCGCCGTAGACGCAGACCGCGGCCACCGGCGGGGTCGTCGGGTCGCCGGGGTCGGGACGGCGGGCCTTGGCGGCCAGGCTGCGCACCTTGCCGGGGGTGTCGGCGCCCTCGAGCGTGGTCAGGTCGACCATCGAGATCGCGGTGTCGATGGCCCAGGCCTTGGCGGTGGTCTTGATCGACCGGGTGCCGAGGACGGCGACCCGCGACTCGGCGCCGACCTGGTCCACGCCGGGCAGCCCGTGCAGGAAGGCCCGGAAGGCGGCGTCGGAGCGGGTCACGTCGCGGTACGGCGCCAGGGGCTCGCGCCGCGGCGGGATCGCCGCCGCCGGCGCATCGGGGTCGAGCACGTGGGTCATGCGGGCATTCTCCCTCCCGCGCCCGGTGCTCCCGCGCGCCGCACACCCGTGCGGGCGGGGGCCGCCCGGAGGCGCAGCATGCTGCGGGCACCGCGCTGGAACTCGTACGGGACGTCCTGGACCAGCGCCTGCACGCCGGCGTTCCCCAGCGCGGCCAGCACGGAGGCGAGCAGCCCGCGCAACGCGCGGCCGCCGCGGGCCCGGGCCGCCGCGGTGAACGAGGCGCCGCCACCGGGACAGTCGAGGACCCGGCCCCGCAGGTCGGCGTCGGTCAGGGCGAACATCGCGCGGTACTCGGCGGACGACCGGGCGCTGACCAGAAAGTCGCCGATGTCGGTCCCGCAGCGCAGCTCGCTCACCGCAGCTCCTCGGTCAGGTGGACGAGCTCCAGCCCCGGGCGCACCTGGTGCCGCGCGGTCTCGACGTAGCCGGAGCGTCGGTAGAGCCGCAGGTTGGCGTCGCTGCGCGCGCCGGTGACGAGGGTCGCCCGCGGCAGCGCGGTCGACTGTTCGGCGGCGCGCAGCAGCCGCGTGCCGATGCCCCGGCCCTGCAGGTCCGGGACGACGGCGAGCCGGCCGACGTGCAGGACGCCGTCCCGCTCGCGGGTGCGCACCGCGCCGACCAGCCGGCTGCCGGTGAGCGCCGCCAGGCAGGCGCTCTGCGCGAGCTCGTCGGCCAGCTCGTCGAGGGTCTGGACGAGCGCCGGGAGGCGGACGTCGTCGTACAGCTGGGCCTCGGTCACGTAAGCGGCGCGCTGCAGGGTGAGCAGCTCGCCGGCCGCGCCGGGCAGCAGGGGTGTCAGCTCGATCGGGGGCACGGGCGGTCTCCTCGGACGGAGGTGGACCGGGTGTGCGGGCGGCCCACCGGGGACGGGTGGGGCCGGACGACGCGGGTAGTCACCTACCGGCGGCGCCACTCCTGCGTCGTCGTCACCGCGGGGATCGTGCCAGCGCCGGCAGCCGGGGTCCACCGGGCCGCTACCGTGTCGCGCGTGCAGCTCGCCGTCGTCGACCACCCGCTGGCCCGCGCCCGCCTGACCCGCATGCGGGACGAGCGGACCGACAACGCGGCGTTCCGCGCGGCGCTGGCGGAGCTGACGCAGATGCTGGTCTACGAGGCCACCCGCGACCTGCCCCTCGCCGAGGAGCCGATCACCACGCCGGTCACCGACACCACCGGCTATCGGCTGGCCGCGCCGCCGCTGATCGTGCCGGTGCTGCGCGCCGGGCTGGGGATGGCCGACACCGCGCACGGGATGCTGCCGGAGTCGCAGATGGGCTTCGTCGGCCTGGCCCGCAACGAGGTGACCTTCCAGCCCGAGGCGTACATGGCCTCGCTGCCGGCGTCCCTGGTGGACCGCGAGGTCTTCGTCCTCGACCCGATGCTGGCCACCGGCGGGTCGCTGGTGCACTGCTGCGGGCTGCTCACCGAGCGCGGCGCCACCTCGATCACCGTGCTGTGCGCGCTGGCCGCCCCGGAGGGGATCCGCCGGCTGGAGGAGAGCGGGCTGCCGCTGCGGGTGTTCACCGCCTCGGTGGAGGAGGGGCTGAACGAGAGGGCCTACATCGTCCCGGGCCTCGGGGATGCCGGCGACCGCCAGTTCGGGGCGGTCTGACCGTGCGGTTCGGGGTGCTCGGCACCGGCCACTGGGCGCGGACGGTCCACGCGGCCGCCCTGGTCGAGCACCCGAGCGCCGAGCTGGTCGGCGTCTGGGGCCGCGACCTGTCCAAGGCCAAGGCGGTCGGCGCGGAGCTCGACGTCCCCGGCTTCGCGGACCTGGCCGCGCTGCTCGACCGGGTCGACGCCGTGGCGATCGCCGTCCCGCCGTCGGTGCAGGTCGGGCTGGCCGAGCAGGCCGCGGCAGCCGGGAAGCACCTGCTGCTGGAGAAGCCCATCGGGCTCTCGATCGAGGAGGCCGACCGGGTGGTCACCGCGGTGCGCTCCGCAGGGGTGGCGTCGGTCGTGTTCTTCACCTTCCGCTTCCAGGCCGGCACGTCGACCTGGATGGCCCAGGCCGCCCGCACCCGGCTGGCCGGGGGCGCCGGCTCGTGGCTCAGCGCGCTGGCCGGCAGCCCCTTCGACTCGGCCTGGCGCCGCGAGCACGGCGCGCTGTGGGACATCGGCCCGCACGCGCTCTCGCTGCTGGTGCCGGTGCTCGGCCCGGTGGTCTCGGTGCAGGCCGGGGCGGGCGCCGGGGACACGGTGCACCTGGTGCTGCAGCACGCCACGCCGGGCGTCGCCTCGACGCTGACGCTGTCGCACACCGTCGCGCCGATGTCGACGGGCATCGAGTTCTTCGTGCACGGGGACGCCGGCCGGCTGGTGCTGCTGCCGGACACCGAGAGCCCGGTGCAGTCCTTCTCCGCGGCGGTCGACGAGCTGGAGGCGACCGCGGTGACCGGTGGCGTCCACCCGTGCGACGTCGGCTTCGCACGCGACGTCGTCGCGGTGCTGGCGACCGCCGCCCGCGCGCTGCGGTCCGGGTGCCGGGAGGCGGTCGAGGGCTGACCCCCCGTCGGGGTGAGGCCGTGGCGTCCCGTGCGCCCCTGCGGCCGTCGGGGCGGCACCCTGCTCGCGGTGCCCTAGGAGCCTGCTGAACAACCTCGGCGTGTCTGCCCGGTGCGAGCGGGGAGCGCGAGAACGATTTGGGTCGTGCAGGGCACTTCCCAGCCTCAGCATGT
>NZ_NVPT01000206.1 GCF_002802985.1 Geodermatophilus chilensis
CTCGGCGGCCAGCCGGTTCTGCGCGGCCAGCAACGGCCGCAGCCGCTCCAGCAGCGCCGGGCCGAACAACGGCGCCAGGTCCTCGCCGGCCAGCGCGTCGAGGGAGGCGAGCAGCTCGTCCACGACACCTCCCACCGACTCGATCGCCTGTTCGAAGTCTAGCCGGGTCGAGGCCGACGATCAACACGAATCCCCAGATCAGAAGCCTATCCACAGATCCAGCGGCCGCCTTGACAGGGGCCCGCGACGTCCGGACCTGACTACCGTGCGCCCGTGCACCTCGAGACCGAGCGACTGCTCATGCCGCCCCTCTCCGGTGAGCACACCGGGGCCCTGGCCGAGGTGTACGCCGACCGGGACGTGGCCCGGTACATCGGCGGAGCGACCCTCGACCCCGAGGGCACCGCCGCCCAGGTCGCCCGCTTCGAGGTGGTCCGGCGCGAGCACGGCTTCGGCCAGAGCGCGCTCCTCGACAGGAACACCGGCGCCTTCCTCGGCCGGGCCGGACTGCACCCCTGGCCGCAGTGGGGCGAGGTGGAACTGGGCTACGTCCTCGCCCGGGACGCGCAGGGCCGCGGTCTGGCCGCCGAGGCCGCTCGGGCGTGGCTGGACGTCGCCTTCGGCGAGCTCGGCCTGCGCCGCCTCACCGCGGTCATCCACCCCGCCAACACACCGAGCCGAGCGCTGGCCGGCCGGCTCGGCTTCCGCGTCCACCGCGAGGAGGTGACCCCGGCCGGCGTCCGGGTCCTGGTCCACGAGCGGCACGCGTCGTGACCGGTCAGTCCTCCTCGAGCAGCCGCCGCAGCGCGGTCGCGGCGAGCGCGTCCCCACCGGCGGCGCCGAGCCGCAGGTGGAACTCGGCGCCGTCGAGGTCGCCGCGGTCCAGGAGCAGCCCGGCGAGGTTGCGGTGGCTGTGGTCGTCCCCCGCGGCGATGCCGCTGCGGTAGGCGGCCTCGGCGGCGTCCAGTTCCCCCAGCTCGTCGGCGTACAGGTTCCTGAGCGGGAGCCGGCTCCCCACCTCGCCTTTCGCAGCCCCGGTCTCGAGCACCTCCCGCGCCTCGTCGACCCGACCAGTGGTGCGGAGCAGAACGGCGAGGTCGGCGCGCGCGGACTCGTAGTGGTCGACCCCCTCCCGCAGCGCCTCTTCCAGGGAAGGGTCGAGCGTGCGGTCCCAGCGCCAGCAGGCGACGACGCCGCCGGCCGTCAGGTGCCCGGCCTCGGCGGCCCGTGCCGCGACGCGTTCGGCCTCGTCCCGGTCCCCCAGTCCACGCAGCAGGAAGGCCAGCTGCAGGGTCCCCTCGAGGTCCCCGACGGCCTCCGCTGCCCGGAACGCGCGCAGCGCTCCGGCGAGGTCGCCGAGCGCCCAGAGCGCGGTGCCGATCGGGGCCTGGGCACCGCGGTCACCTCCCGCGAGCGCAACCTCCAGCACCGGCAGCGCCTCAGCCCACCGCTCGAGGTCCAGCAGCACCAGGCCGAGGTCGAGCCGGGCGTCCTCCTCGCCACCCTCGACCGCGGCCGTGAAGGCGTCGAGCGCCTCGTCCAGGAGGCCCAGTTCCCTCAGCACGTTGCCGAGACCGAAGGACGCCACCGCCGAGCCCTCCGCGGCCGCCTCCTCGAAGCAGCGCCGGGCGTCGGCGGGCCGTCCGGCCTCGGCGAGGTCGTAGCCCAGGTCGTACAGCTCGTCGGCGTCCCCGCTCCCGAGAAGACGCGCCAGCCGGGCGTCCAGACCGTCCACGCGTCCACGATGGCGGGTCGGAGCGGCGGCGGTCGGCAGGCTCGCAAGCGCATCACCCGACGAGGACGGCGTCAGCGCAGCGGGCGGACCAGCCGGCCGATCGCGAGATGCGCCAGCGGCACGTACCCGACCACCAGCGGCGCCGGCCCGGAGACCCGCAGCCCCGTCGTGCTACCGCCGTCCGGCCCCTCGGTGACCCAGTGCAGCAGGTGCAGCCGCACCGGCCCGAGCGACACCGTCCACGACCAATGCCGGGCCGCCTCGTCCACCGTGTCGACGACGAACGGCAGCGTGACGCCCAGCGGCCCGCGGATCCGTCCGCGCACGCCCGCCGCCAAGCGCGACACCGGCAGCTCCACGCCGGTGATCTGCGGTGCCAACTGGGGCCACCGCGCGGGGACGGCGTAGCGCTCCCAGGCCTCGTCCGGCCCGACGGGCCCGGTCGCGTGCAGGGTCAGGGTGGTCACGACGCCTCCATGCGCCCAGCGTGCCCGCCACGGGGGGAGCCCGGCCTCCCGGGAACGCGTCCGCCGACGAGGGACGCCGACGGAGTCCACCCCACTACCGTCCGCACATGGCGCTGCCGAGAGCCCTCCTCCTGCTGATCGACCCGGCACAGGTCTACGTCGACCGGCACGCGGCGGACCGGCGGCAGCACGGGCCACCCCTGCACCCGGGGGCCGCCGTCTCCGGACCCGGTGTCCCGGGCGGGAGCCGGGCAGCCACCGACGACGAGCGGGTCGCGCTGGCCGAGGAGGCCGCCCGGTACCGCGGCGACCACGAGGCCGCACTGACGGACGTGAGGCGGCGCTGGGCGCCCCAGCTCGAGCGCGCCGCGGAGGAGCTGCTCGACACGGGGACCACGCACGTCCGCCTGGCGGACCGGACGGTGGACGCCCGGATGATCACGTTCTGGCGCGGCGACCACCTCCTGCAGACGGTCACGCAGGCGCCGCGCGGCGGGGGGAGATCGCTCACCCGCATCAGCCGGGACCCCCGGCGCGGTGGCCCGGACGTCCTCCTCGACCTCCTGGCCAGGGCGGCGGCGAAGGGTCGGCCGGTCAGGTAGCGGTCAGCGGACGGGCGTGGCACTGCACCACGACGGCGGTCAGCCCGTCGTCGGACCCCGATGCGTGGTCCTCACCCGGTGCCCACAGCGCGGCCGCACCGGCCGTGACCGGCCGCCGCTCTCCCTCGGCACCGGACACCCAGCCGTTGCCGGAGACGACGAGGAACAGCTGCCACAGCCGCGTCGGGTGCCGGCCGATCGACCCGCCCGGCGCCAGCCGGACGACGTCCACCGCGAACCCGTCCTGCGGGTCCTGCACGAGCGCCGCACGCAGCAGCTCCGCGCCGGAGCTGCCGTACGACGAGAGCTGCCGGGCGGGCAGCGTCAGCAGCTCCATCACGCGGGCGGGCCGCCGAGCAGGAGCTGGCGCAGCATGTGCATCGCCAGGGTCACCGACCGGTGCCGCACCGCCGACCGGGAGCCGGGCAGCACCACCGAGCGTGGCTGGCGCCCGTCGGGCCCGACGGCGCACAGGTGCACGGTCCCGACCGGCTTCTCCGCGGAGCCGCCGCCCGGGCCGGCGATGCCGGTGATCCCGACCCCGACGTCCGCGCCGAGGCGCTCCCGCGCCCCCTCCGCCAGCGCCGCCGCGACCTGCGTGCTCACCGCGCCGTACGTCGCCAGCATCTCCGACGGGACGCCGACCAGCGCCTCCTTCGCGGAGTTCGCGTACGAGGCCACCCCGCCGAGCACCCACGCCGAGGACCCGGCCCGCTCGGTCAGCCGCGCCACCAGCAGCCCGCTGGTGCACGACTCCGCCGTCGCCACGGTGAGCCCGCGGTCGGCGAACGCCGAGGCCACCAGGTCGTCGATCGTCGGACCGGTCGAGAACAACTGCGGCCCGTGCGCCTCGCGCACCGCCTCGACCAGCCGGTCGTACTCCGGCTGCGCCTCCGGGCCGTAGCGGGTGACGATCTCCAGCTCGCCGTCCCGCAGGCAGGTGGTGACCTCCAGGCCCGGCCACTCCGACTGCCGCAGCGTCACCGCCAGCTGCGACTCCAGCGTCCCCCACAGCCGCAGCGTCTCCTGGCGCAGCTCGCTGCGGCCGGCCAGCGCCCGCTGCACCGGCTCGGCGGCCAGCGCCGCCGGCCACATCCCCTGCAGCTCCGACGGCGGCCCGGGGAGGACGACGACCACGGGCCCGTCCCGCCCCTCCGCCGGGGGGACGACGAGACCCGGCGCCGTCCCGACCGGCGGCAGCACCGTGGCCCCCTCGGGCACGAGCGCCTGCTTGCGGACGCCGGCCGCCGTGGCCTCGGAGTCGGCGCGCCACCCGCGGCCGTCCATGAGCCCCTCGACGATGCCGGCGATCTGCCGCTCCAGGTCCGGGTCCACCGACGAGGGCCGGCCCTGCACCTCGCCGACCACCTGCGCGGTCAGGTCGTCGGCGGTCGGGCCGAGCCCGCCGGACGTGATGACGACGTCCTCGTCGGCGAGGAAGCGCAGTGCGTTGCGCAGGTCCTCGGGCCGGTCGCCGACGACCAGCACCGCGCCGACGTCCACGCCGAGCCGGCGCAGCTCCTCGGCCAACCACGGGCCGTTGCGGTCGCTCACCCGGCCGGTGAGCACCTCGGTACCGGTGACGACGATCCCTGCGCGCACGGCCACCCGGCCGACCCTAGTGAGAGCTCGGCCCGCCCGCGTTTCCTGCCGGGCGCCCGGCCGCCCCGCCACTAGCGTGCGGAGACGAACCGGTCCGGCGCGCGCCCGCGCTCGAGCGAGGAGGAACCCGTGACGCACCCGAGTCCCACCCCCGAGCCGCCGGCACCGCGCGACCCGACCGGACCCGGCACGCAGGAGATCGCGTTCGCCCCCGCCGGGGCGACCGCCGCCGGCACGCACCAGATGCCGCGGGTGGACGCCGACCCGCTGCCCGGCGGCGTCCAGCCCACCGGCCCGGTCGCGACGCTGCCCGAGCCGCCCGGTGTCGGCGCCACCGCGCCCGCCGGCCCCGCCGGCACCACGGCGACCGCCGGCACCGCCGGCACCGCCGCAGCGAGCCACCCCGTCCACGCCGCGACAACTGTCGACACGGCGGCAGCGAGCGACCCGACCGGCACCCCGGCGGCCGCCGACACCGTCGACGCCCCGCTCGGCCTGCCGCTCACCGCCGACGAGAGCCCCCGCCGAACCCGGACGCCGCGCACGCCGCGCGCGCCCCGCGCGCCGCGTCCTCCCCGCACCCCGCGCGCGCCCCGCACCGCACGGTCACCGGAGGAGCGGGCGCTCCTCGCCGGCACCGGCCTCACGGCACTCGCCCTGCTGCTGCTCCAGCTGGGCCTCGGCCTGGGCTTCGGCGAGGCGCCGCTGTGGTCGACCGTGACGCTGTGGTCGGTCTTCGCGACCCTCGCGACCCTCGTCGGGGCGCTGCCGTTCGCCGGCCGCGTCGTCCCCGCGGCCCGGCAGCACCCCGACGCGGCGTGGAAGGCCGCGGCCGGCGGGCTGACCGGCGTGGCCGTGTTCTGGGTGCTCGTGGTGCTGCCGCGCGTCGACAGCGACCGCGGCTTCGTCCTCACCGCCGCGCTGGCCGCCCTCGGCGCCGCGCTCTGGATCGCCCCCAGCCGCAGCCGGGGCTGACGAGCAGCGGCGGGGTCAGCCCCGGCCGTTCCCCCTGCCGGAGTTGTCCGGCTTCTCGTCGTCCTCGTCCTTCCCCCTGTCCTCGCTCCGGCCCGGGCCCGACGCCTCGTCCGAGTCGTCGACGACCACTGGAGCGGGCGCGGGAGCCGGCGCGGGAGCCGGCGCGGGAGCCGGAGCGGGGTCCGGGGCCGGAGCGGGGTCCGCGGCCGGCGCGGAGCCGACCTGCTCCACGACGGGCGCCGGCGCGGGGGCGACCGGGACCGGCTCCGCGGCCGGCGTGGCGACCGCGACCGTCAGCGTGACCAGGTCGCCCGGCGCCAGCGCACCGACCGGCCCGAGCGCGACCACCGACCCCGCGGGGACGTCGGAGCGCTCCACGGTCTCCCGCTGCACCCGCAGGCCCAGCGCCGCGAGCTCCGCCTCGACCTCGCCGGCCGGGCGCCCGAGGTGGTCGGCCGCCGCGACCACCAGCGCCGCCACCGGCTCCACCGGCGCGCCGGTCGGGGCGGCGGTGTCGGCCACGGCCACCGGCGGCCCGGCGTCGAGCACCTGCAGCGCCCCCACGCCCAGCCCCACGCCGAACAGCAGCGCGGCCGCCGGCACCAGCAACCGCCGCCGGGACACCCGGGTCGGCAGCGCGGCGGTGGTCGGCGGCAGCGGCGCCAGCGAGCGGCCGGCACGGACGGCGTCGGCAGCGGCGCGGAAGGCGGCGCCGTCCGGGAAGCGCAGCGCCGGGTCCTTGACCATGGCGCGGGCGACGAGGGTGCGCAGCGCCTCGGGGACGTCGTCGGGCAGCGGCTCGGGCTCGTCGCGGATCTGCGCCAGCGCGATCTGCACCGGGCTCTCCCCGTCGAACGCGCGGCGGCCGGCCAGGCACTCGTAGGTGATGGCGCCGAGCGCGTAGACGTCGCTGGCCGGGCCGGCCTTGCCGCCGTCGGCCTGCTCCGGCGACAGGTAGTGCGCGGTGCCGACCACCTGGCCGGTGCGGGTGAGCGGCACGCTCGACGCCGACCAGGCGATCCCGAAGTCGGTGATCTTGACGACGCCGTCCCAGCCGACCAGCACGTTGCCGGGCTTGACGTCGCGGTGCACCACCCCGGCGGCGTGCGCCTCGGCCAGCGCCGCAGCGGTCTGCCGGACGATGTCGAGCGTCCGCTGCGGGTCCAGCCGGCCGCAGCGGGCCAGCAGCGCCGACAGCGGCTCGCCCTCCACCAGCTCCATCACCAGGTAGGCGCAGGTCTCCCCGCCGGCCGCCACGACCTCGCCGTAGTCGTGCAGCGCCGCGACGTTCGGGTGCACCAGCCGCGCGGTGTGCTGGGCCTCGGCCCGGAACCGGGCGAGGAAGGTGGGGTCGCCGGTGTACTCGCTGCGCAGCACCTTGACCGCGACCACCCGGTCGAGCAGCACGTCGTGGGCCCGCCAGACCTGGCCCATACCGCCGGTGGCGAGCAGCGAGCGCAGCTCGTAGCGGCCGCCGAGCGTGCGCACCCCCGGCTCAGCCACCCGATCCTCCTGCCCGCGACCATCCCCAGCGCTCCCCCAGCGCCTTCCCAGCGTGCCAGCCGGGGCCCGCGCCGACACCCTGGAGCGGGAGGACCACCCGTCCGGGAACGGTCAGCTGTCGTCGCGGTCCCGGTCGCGCTCCCCGTCGCCGCCGCTGTCGCTGCCGCTATCCCCGCTGCCGTCGCCGCCGTCCCCGTCGCCGGACCACGACGGAGCGGCCGACGACGTCCCGGCCGTGCTCGTCGGGGCCGACGGGCTCGACGGGGCGGCCGGCTCCTCCGCCTCCGTCGAGGTGGAGGTCGCCGGCGTGCTCGACGTCGGGGCGGGCGGCGTGCCGGCCGGCAGCTCCTCCGGCGTGGCGGTCGGGGTGGCGGCGGCCTCGGTGGGCTCGGGCTCGGGCGCCGGCTCGGGCGTCCGCCGCTGCTGCTGCGGGTCGGCGTCGGTGTCCTCGGAGACGCGGGTGGCCGGGGAGGAGTCGCGCTGCCGCGGGGCGGGCTCGGGCGCCACGGCGTAGCTGACCCGCACCACGTCGCCGGGCCGCAGCTCGGCGCCGGCCGGGTCGACGGCGGTCACGGTGCCGGGCGCGGCGTCCCCGGTGACCTGCTCCTCCCGCTGCACCAGCAGACCCAGCGCGGACAGCGCCAGCGCCGCCTCGTCGACCTGCCGCCCGACGTAGTCCTCGACGGCCAGCACGATCCGGGCGTCCTCGGTTTGAGCGGCGACCACGGTCGGTCCGGCGTCCTCGTCGCTGGAGACGGCCACGAAGACCCCGGCGGCCGCGCCGGCACCCAGCAGCAGCGTCACGACCGGCACCAGGACGGCGGCCAGCCCGCGCCGGCGTCGCGGCGGCGGGCCGACGGTCCGGGCACCGGACGCGGAGGGGACGGCGGCCGTCACGGGCGGGGCCACGGCGGCGACGCGGCGGGTGGGGGCGCTGTCGCTTACAACCCGTTGACGCTGCCGTCGAATCCCTACGTGTCGCGCACGGAGGACTACCACTCATCAAAAAAACAATAACTAACCTAGTGAGAGACGCATGACTACAACTGAACTATCTACACAAAGATTATCAGATACCAG
>NZ_NVPT01000207.1 GCF_002802985.1 Geodermatophilus chilensis
AGATATGTATAGGAGGCAGGCTCGGTCGTGCGGGCCATCAGGCCTCCTTCCCCGCCTCACGGGACGGGTCGTTAAAGGAGTGGTCGGACCGGGATCGACCGTACTGCACGCTGCGATGTGACCCGCGACGCGCCGGGAGGGAGCACGATCGGCTCCCATCTGACCCGGAGGAGTGTCCCGGTGTCGTTGGAGCGGCTCGACCAGTACGCTCCGTGACGACAACCCCTCCACGACGACGGACAGTGAGCAGGAAGCGATGAGCACCGACTACTCACGGGCCCTCGGTGCCCGGCTCCGCGCCATCCGCAACCAGCAGGGCCTCTCGCTCCAGGGCGTCGAGGACAAGTCGCACGGCCGCTGGAAGGCGGTGGTCGTCGGCTCCTACGAGCGCGGCGACCGTGCGGTGACGGTGCAGCGGCTCTCCGAGCTCGCCGTCTTCTACGGCGTCCCGGTCTCCGAGCTGCTGCCCGACCCGCGGCCCAGCTCGGCGGTCACCTCGACGACGAAGATCGTGCTGAACCTCGAGTCGCTGGGCTCGCTGCCCGCGGACGAGGCCGGCCCGCTGGCCCGGTACGCCTCGACCATCCAGGCGCAGCGGCACGACTACAACGGCAAGGTCCTCTCCATCCGGGCCGAGGACCTCAAGTCGCTGGCGATCATCTACGACATGAGCCCCGACGAGCTGACCAGCCGGCTGATCGAGTGGGGCGTCCTCTCCCCCGGCATGGAGAGCGTCGTCGGCTTCGGTGGCGACGAGGACGAGGACGAGGTCAACCCGAACTGGGAGCGCCGCCGCACCCCGCGGTGAACATCCTGCAGCGTTGAACGCCGAGGGCCCACTCCGACGATCGGAGTGGGCCCTCTGCGTTCAGTGCTGCCCCGGGCTCAGGGGGCGGTGAGCGCGGGCAGCGGCAGCGCCGACTCCGGTGAGGTGAGCCGGCTGCCGGCCGGCACCGGGAACGGGTGCCCGAGGACGGCGAGCCGGCCGCGGACCTGGTTCTGCGCCTGGCAGTCCGAGACGCACTCGGTCGGCGGGTTGGCCACCTCGACGGCGTCCTCACCGGTGACGAAGCCCATGCGCCCCCCGCTGGCGACATCCCACACCGACACCCGCCCGCAGTGGTCGACGTCCGGCGCGACCTGGGCGCCGCAGTCGGGCTGGTCGACGCGCTCGGCGACCTGGGCGCTGTCGCGCGCGACGAAGCGCGGCGAGGCGTCGTTGCCGATGTTCACCCGCGGGGAGACCCGCACGCAGAAGCGGCTCGGCGGGCCGGTCTCGACGCTCGTGCACTCCGAGCCGAGGTACTGGCCGGCGCGCTCCCGGAAGCGGGGGTTGTCGGAGTAGAACGGCGTTGCCGCACCGGCGCCGGTCGCCAGCGTGTGCACGATCCGGGTACGGGTGCCGTCGGCGCGCTCGGGCTCCATCTGGAAGATGCCGCCCTGCGCGCAGTCCTTGGACTGGATCTTCATCGACAGGCCGGTGCCGGCCCGGCTGATGACCAGGTCCTCCTCCTCGAGCGTCACCGTGAGGGCCCCGGTGAGGGTCAGGCCGCGGTGGTCGGGGACCTTGCCGGCGAAGACCGGGGTGAACCGGCCGCCGGTCATGTCCAGCCGGTTGGGCGCCCCGGTGAAGGCGTAGTCGAAGAGCGCGAAGTCGCTGGTCCGGACGGCGTACTGGTTGTAGCGGCCCTGCACCAGCACCCGGTCGCCGAGGTCGGCCGCGGGCACGGTCGTGACCGTCTCGCGGTCGCCGGCCCGGGCCAACACCTGCTGTGTGGCGGCGTCCACCAGCCGGTAGCCACCGCCCTCGCAGGCCTTGGACGACGCGGCCTGGGCCGGCGAGGTGAGGACGAGCAGGGGCACGGCGAGCGCGAGGGCAACGCCGGCCGCGCGCCAGCGGCGGCGAGCGGGTGCGGGGGCTTCCATCTGTCCTCCTGGGGATCGGGATGTCCGCTCACCCTGGAGATCACGACGAGTGCCCGGCCAGTGGCCGATCGTCGTACGACCTGGCCGGGGCCGGTGGACGCCGAGGGCCCACTCCGATGATCGGAGTGGGCCCTCGGCGTTCACGCCCCGTCCCGAGGCTTCCCGTCCCGGGCACCACCCTGACCTCGCGAAGGGTGGGGAGGACGGGATCCTCCTACGGTGAGGAGGACGGGGTCCTGCTTCAGCTGGTCGGGACCTCGGCGTCGAGGACGGCGCCCAGGACGCCGTTGACGTAGGCCGGCGAGTCGTCGGTCGACAGCGACCGCGCCAGCTCGACGGCCTCGTCGATGACGACCGGGTCGGGCACGTCGTCGACCCACAGCAGCTCGAAGACCGCCATGCGCAGGATCGCGCGGTCGACGTCGGGCAACCGGTCGATCGACCAGCCGTGCGCGTGCCGGTCGATCAGCTCGTCGATGCGGGCGGCGTGCTCGGCCACCCCCTCGACCAGCCGGACGGCGTGGTCGGGGATGGGCGGCGAGGCGAGCGCCACCCGCTCGCGGAGCAACTCCAGCGGGTCGCTGCCGCGGACGTCGGCCTCGTAGAGGACGTCGACGGCGCGCTTGCGCGCCTTGCTGCGGGCAGCCATGCCAACCTTCCCCGACCCACCCGCGCTCAGTTGGCGCGGCCGAGGTACCGGCCGTCGCGGGTGTCGACCTTGAGCTTGTCGCCGGTGTTGACGAACAGCGGCACCTGGATCTGCGCCCCGGTCTCCAGGGTCGCGGGCTTCGTACCGCCGGTGGAGCGGTCACCCTGCAGGCCCGGGTCGGTGTGCTGCACGACCAGCTCGAGGGTCACGGGCAGCTCCACGTACAGCGGCGTCCCCTCGTGGACGGCGACGACGACCTCGGTGTTCTCGAGCAGGTAGTCCGCACCGCCGCCGACGGTCTCGGCCGGGACGTGGATCTGGTCGTAGGTCTCGCCGTCCATGAAGACGAAGTCGGTGCCGTCCTTGTACAGGTACGTCATGTTCCGCTTGTCGACGGTGGCGGTGTCGACCTTGGTGCCGGCGTTGAAGGTCTTGTCGACGACCTTGCCCGAGAGCACGTTCTTCAGCGTGGTGCGGACGAAGGCGCCGCCCTTGCCCGGCTTGACGTGCTGGAACTCGGTGACGGCCCAGAGCTGGCCGTCGAGGTTGAGGACCATGCCGTTCTTGAGGTCGTTGGTGGTAGCCATCTAGAGGACCAGCAGTTCCTTGCTCGTGAGGGTCAACAACTCGGGCTCGTCGTCCGTGACGATCAGCGTGTCCTCGATGCGGACACCGCCGTGGCCGGGCAGGTAGACCCCCGGCTCCACGGTGACGGCCATGCCGGCGGCCAGCCTACCCGCGCCGAGCTGCCCGATGCCCGGCGCCTCGTGGATCTCCAGGCCCACCCCGTGGCCCAGGCCGTGGGTGAAGTGCTCGGCGTGGCCCGCGGCGGCGATCACGTCGCGGGCGGCGGAGTCGACGGCGACCACGTCGGCGCCGACGGCCAGGGCGGCCCGCCCGGCGGCCTGCGCGGCAACGACGAGCTCGTAGACCTCGCGCTGCCAGTCGGCCGCCTCGCCGAGCACGAACGTGCGGGTCATGTCGGAGTGGTAGCCGTCGACGGTGGCCCCGAAGTCGAGCTTGAGGAAGTCGCCGTCGCGCAGGACGGTCGCGTCGGGCCGGTGGTGCGGGATGGCGGAGTTCGCGCCGGTGGCCACGATCGTCTCGAAGGACGGCGCCTCGGCACCCATCATCAGCATCCGGGCGTCCAGCTCGCGGCCGACCTGCAGCTCGGTGCGCCCGGGCCGCAGCGCCCCCTCGGCGGCGAGTTCGGCCAGCGCCGAGTCGGCGACCGCGCAGGCCCGGCGCAGCGCGTCGACCTCGTCGTCGTCCTTCACCGCCCGCAGCGCCTCGACGGCCCGCCGCACGCTGGTCAGCTCCGGCACGGTGCCGCCGGCGGCGGCGTCGGCGAGCACCGACTCCAGGGCGCGCAGCCCGTCGACGGTCACGTGGTGGCTCTCGTAGCCGATGGTCCCCGCACCCCGGCGCACCGCCTCCCGTGCCAGGGCGGCGACGGTGGCGCGGTCGACCAGCAGCTCGACGTCGGGCACCTGGGTGCCGGCCTGGGTGGTGTAGCGGCCGTCGGTGCCGAAGACGTCACCGCCGTCGGCGCGCAGCAGCAGCGCCCCGTTCGAGCCGGTGAACCCGGTCAGGTAGCGCACGTTGAGCAGTTCGGTCACCAGGACGGCGTCCAGCCCGCGCTCGGCCGCCGTCGCCCGCAGTCGCTCTCGCCGCTCCGCATACCTCATCGTGCCCACCGTTCAGCTCCGCGGTCGCTCCGCTCCTCGCTCGCAGAGCTCACTGCGATGCTCACTCCCGGTCGGCTCCGTGACCTCGCTGCGATGCTCACTCCCTGTCGCCTCACGCCGCCCCTTGGGCGGCCAGCCACCGCAGGGCCAGCACGTAGCCCTGGACCCCGAGCCCGGCGATCACCCCGTCGGCGACCCGGGAGACGTAGGAGTGGTGCCGGAACTCCTCGCGCTTGTGGATGTTGCTGATGTGCACCTCGACCAGCGGCGCGGTGAGCATCGCCAGCGCGTCGTGCAGCACCACCGAGGTGTGCGACCAGCCGGCCGGGTTGAGCACCACCGGGTTGCCGGCGTCGGCCGCGGCGTGCACCCAGCGCAGCAGCTCACCCTCGTCGTCGGTCTGCCGGACCTGCACCTCCAGGCCCAGCTCGTCGGCCGCGGCGGCGATCAGCTCGACCAGCTCGGCGTACGTCGTCGTCCCGTACTTCTCCGGCTCACGGGTGCCGAGCCGGCCGAGGTTGGCGCCGTTGAGCACCTGGATCGTCACGAAGTCTCCGCAACTGCGGCCCACGCCGCGTCGAGCCAGGCCTGGTCGGGGTCGGCGAGGATGCGCGGGTTGCCGATGCCGTCCAGGACGACGAACCGCAGCGAGGCGCCGCGGGCCTTCTTGTCCACCCGCATGACCGCCTGGATCCGCTCCCAGTCCCCTGCGTAGCGGGTGGGCAGCCCCATGGCGGCGACCAACCGGGCGTGCCGGTCGACCTCCCCGCGGCTGAGCAGCCCGGCCTGGCCGGCCAGCTCGGCGGCGAAGACCAGCCCGACGGCGACCGCCTCGCCGTGCCGCCACCCGAAGTCCTCCACCCGCTCGATGGCGTGGGCCAGGGTGTGGCCGTAGTTGAGGAACTCGCGCACGCCGGTGTCGTGGAGGTCGTCCCCCACCGCGGCGGCCTTGACCTGCACCGCGCGCTCGATGAGCTCCTCGGTGTCACCGCGGCCGGTCGGGTCGATCTCGAGCAGGTCGAGGACGTCGCCGTCGGCGATGAAGCCGCACTTGACGACCTCGGCCAGCCCCGAACGGAACTCCGCCTCCGGTAGCCCGGTGAGGACGTCGGTGTCGGCGAGCACGGCCACCGGCGGGTGGAACGCGCCGACGAGGTTCTTGCCCGCGCCGGTGTTGATGCCGGTCTTGCCGCCCAGGGCGGCGTCCACCATGCCGAGCACGCTCGTGGGAACCTGGACCACGCGCACGCCGCGGGTCCAGGTCGCGGCCACGAAGCCGGCGAGGTCGGTGACCGCGCCGCCGCCCACGCCGACGACGGCGTCGGAGCGGGTCAGCCCCAGCCGGCCGAACTCCTCCCACACCTCGGCGGCGACCGCAGCGGTCTTGGCCGCCTCCCCGTCGGGGACGACGACGGCCTCGGCGGCCACCCCGGCGGTCTGCAGCGTCTCCACCAGCCCGCCGGCCAGCCCGGCCAGCGGCGGCGCGTGGACGACGGCGGCGCGGGCGGTGCCGTCGAGCACCAGACCCAGCTCGTGCTGCGCGCCGGAGCCGATGACCACGTCGTAGGGCCGCTCCCCGGGAACGGTGACCCGCCTCACGGCGCGGCCTGCGCGGGGACGGCCGCGGCCACCTCGTCGACCACCTCACCGGGCTCGCGGCCGCCGGTGGTCACGGTGACGGTGGCGACCTCGGCGTACAGCGGCGCCCGGGCGGCGAGCAGGGTGCGCAGCGTGGCCCGCGGGTTGAGGCCGAGCACCGGGCGGCTGCGGCCCAGACCCACCCGCTCGGCGGCCGAGGCCAGGTCGACGTCGAGCCAGACGACGGTGCCGCCGGCACGGGTGTAGGCGGTCAGCCGCTCGCGGGTCACTGCGCTGAGCACCGCGCCGCCGCCGAGGGCGAGGACCCCGTCGTGCTCCTCGAGCGCGACCGCGACGGCCCGCTCCTCCAGCGCCCGGAAGTGCGACTCGCCGAGGTCGACGAACAGGTCGGCCACGCGCTGGCCGGTGTGCGCCTCGACGTCGGCGTCGGTGTCGCGGAAGACGACCCCGAGTCGGTCGGCGAGCGCGGTTCCGACGGTGGTCTTGCCCGACGACGGCGGCCCGACCAGAACCAGCAGCGGACGGCGTGCGGCGGAGCTCATCGGATCGTCAGCGCGTCGAGGTAGGCGCGTGCGTTGCGGCGGGTCTCGGCCACCGAGTCGCCGCCGAACTTCTCCAGCGCGGCGTCGGCCAGGACCAGCGCCACCATCGCCTCCATGACGACGGCGCCGCGGGGCACCGCGCAGGCGTCGCTGCGCTGGTTGATGGCCACGGCCGGCTCGCCGGTGGCGACGTCGACGGTGGCCAGCGCGCGCGGCACCGTCGAGATGGGCTTCATCGCGGCGCGGACCCGCAGCACCTCGCCGTTGGTCATGCCGCCCTCGATGCCACCGGCGCGGTCCGACAGCCGCTGCACGCGCCCGTCGGCCAGCACGATCTCGTCGTGGGCGACCGAGCCCCGGCGGCGGGCGGTCTCCAGCCCGTCGCCCACCTCGACGGCCTTGACCGACTGCACGCCCATGAGCGCGGCGGCCAGCCGGGAGTCCAGCCGGCGGTCCCAGTGCACGTGGCTGCCCAGGCCCGGCGGCAGGCCGTGCACGACCACCTCGACGACCCCGCCGAGGGTGTCGCCGTTCTTCCGGGCGTCGTCGACCTCGGCGACCATGGCCGCGCTGGTCTCGGGGTCGGCGCAGCGCACCGGGTCCTCGTCGACGCGCGGGTTGTCGTGGGGGCCGGGCACCACGCCGTCGGGGACGACGACCGGACCGATGCCGACCACGTGGCTGACGACCTCGACGTCGAGGGCCTGGCGCAGGAACGCCCGCGCGATCGCGCCCAGGGCGACCCGGGCCGCGGTCTCCCGCGCGCTGGCCCGCTCCAGCACCGGCCGGGCGTCGTCGAAGCCGTACTTCTGCATGCCGGGCAGATCGGCGTGGCCCGGCCGCGGCCGGGTGAGCGGGGCGTTGCGGGCCTGACCGGCGAGCACCTCGCGGTCGACCGGGTCGGCGGACATGACCGTCTGCCACTTCGGCCACTCGGTGTTGCCCACCTGGACGGCGATCGGCCCGCCCTGTGTCAGCCCGTGCCGGACGCCGCCGGTCAGCGAGACGACGTCCTGCTCGAACGACATCCGGGCACCGCGGCCGTGGCCCAGGCGGCGGCGGGCGAGGTCGACGTCGAGGTCCGGCGTCGTGACCTGCACGCCGGCGGGGAGGCCCTCGAGGATGGCGGTGAGCTGCTGGCCGTGCGACTCACCGGCGGTCAGCCAGCGCAACATGACCGCGATTGTGCCAGTCGAAGGACCCCCTTCCTCCCCACCCCTCGTAGAAGGAACTGTCTCTTATAAACCTCTGACGCTGCCGACGACTCCCTACTGGTAGGTCTCGGTGCTCGCCGTATCCTTAAAAAAAAAAAAAACAACAACATACCAACATAAAACAAGAGAAAAATAAACATACGTAAAAGAAAAAAAACAA
>NZ_NVPT01000208.1 GCF_002802985.1 Geodermatophilus chilensis
TGTATGTTTAGATTTGATTGTGTCTGTACTCATCATGTCTTAGCGTCTTTTTTTTGTGTTTGTTTTTTAAGAATGCGGAGCCCTACGAGATATAAACGTAAGGAGTCGTCGGCAGCGTCAGAGGGGTATAAGAGACAGGGGAGGGGGAGGGCGTCTCACCCCTCCGGGTGAGGGTGATCCGCAGGTGGCACCCGATCGGCGTACAGGCCTGCCGGCGGTGTGGTGCGCTCGACCGGGGGCCACCAGGCACCGTGGTGGTGCTCGAGCGGGATGCGCAGCTCCTCGCCGTCCTCGGTGGAGACGACCACCTCCACCCGGCTCACCCGGCGGCCGGTGCCGTCGACCTGCACCGCTCCGCCCGTCGCCAGCGGCACGGGGGGCAGCACCAGGTCGTCCTCGGGTGGGGACTCGGCCATGGGACTCCCTCCCGGGACGGTCGTGCGGACGGACGTGGCGGCCCCATGCTGCCCGAGACGCCGAGGTCCCGTCGTCCGGGGGCGGACGACGGGACCTCGAGCGGGCCGGGACGAGGGGCTCAGCGCTGGTCGATCGGCACGAACGAGCGCTCGGTGGCCCCGGTGTAGATCTGCCGGGGACGGCCGATCTTGGTGGCCGGGTCGTTGATCATCTCGCGCCACTGGGCGATCCATCCGGGCAGCCGGCCGAGGGCGAACAGCACGGTGAACATCCGCGTCGGGAAGCCCATCGCCCGGTAGATCAACCCGGTGTAGAAGTCGACGTTCGGGTAGAGCTTGCGCTCGACGAAGTAGTCGTCGGAGAGCGCGATCTCCTCCAGCTGCTGGGCCAGGTCCAGCAGCTCGTTGTTGCCGCCGAGCTTGGCCAGCACCTGGTCGGCGGTCTTCTTCGCGATCGCCGCACGCGGGTCGTAGTTCTTGTAGACCCGGTGCCCGAAGCCCATCAGCTTGACGCCGGGCTCCTTCTTCTTCACCCGCTCGACGAAGGCCGGGATGTCCCCGCCCTCGCGCTGGATGGACTCGAGCATCTCCAGCACCGACTGGTTGGCCCCGCCGTGCAGCGGACCGAACAGCGCGTTGATGCCGGCCGACACCGAGGCGAAGAGGTTGGCCTGGGAGGAGCCGACCAGCCGCACCGTGGAGGTCGAGCAGTTCTGCTCGTGGTCGGCGTGCAGCACGAACAGCATGTCCAGCGCCGCGGCGAGATCGGGGTCGACCTCGTAGGGCTCGGCGGGGAAGCCGAAGGTCATCCGCAGGAAGTTCTCCACCAGGCCCAGGGAGTTGTCCGGGTAGAGGAACGGCTGGCCGACCGACTTCTTGTAGGCGTAGGCGGCGATCGTGGGCAGCTTGGCCAGCAGACGCAGCGTGGAGATCTCCACGTGCTGAGGATCGAAGGGGTCCAGGGAGTCCTGGTAGAAGGTCGACAGGGCGCTGACCGCCGAGGACAGCACCGGCATGGGGTGGGCGTCGCGCGGGAAGCCCTTGAAGAACTGCTTGAGGTCCTCGTGCAGCAGCGTGTGCCGCCGCAGTCGGGAGTCGAAGTCGGCCAGCTGCTCGGCCGTGGGCAGCTCGCCGTAGATCAGCAGGTAGCTGACCTCGACGAAGCTGGCCTTCTCGGCGAGCTGGTCGATCGGGTAGCCGCGGTAGCGCAGGATCCCGGCGTCACCGTCGATGTAGGTGATCGCCGAGGTGCACGAGGCGGTGTTGACGAAGCCGATGTCCAGCGCGACCTGTCCGGTCGTCGACAGCAGCTTGCTCGTGTCGAGTCCGTCCGCCCCCTCCGTGGCCGGGACCACGCGCAGGGGCATTTCTCCACCGGGATGGCGCAGGGACACGTCGGGGTTGCCGGCCGTGGGTGCGCTCGCTGTCTCGCTCATCGGACGGGACGCTACTCAGGTTCGGGGGGGTAGGACCATGCCTCGCCGGATCGCGGGGCGGATCCGGCGCCGGACCCGCCCCGCCGAGGGTCACGGATGGGTCATCGAGAGGACGTCGAGGGCCTCGTCGAGCTGCTGCTCGGTGAGCTCGCCACGCTGCACGTATCCCCTCTCCAGGACCACCTGGCGGATCGTCTTCTGCTCGGCCAGCGACTGCTTGGCGACCTTCGCCGCCTCCTCGTAGCCGATGTACTTGTTCAGCGGCGTCACGATGGACGGCGAGGACTCCGCGTACTCCCGGCACCGGTCGACGTTGGCGACGATCCCGTCGACGCACCGGTCGGCCAGGATCCGGCTCACGTTGGCCAGCAGCCGGATCGCCTCCAGCACGTTGCGCGCCATCAGCGGCAGCGTCACGTTGAGCTCGAAGACGCCGGTGGTGCCGGCGAAGGTGACGGCGGCGTCGTTCCCGATCACCTGGGCGCTCACCTGGATGACCGCCTCCGGGATCACCGGGTTCACCTTGCCCGGCATGATGGAGCTGCCCGGCTGCAGGTCCGGCAGCTGGATCTCGGCGAGGCCGGTGCGCGGGCCGGAGCCCATCCAGCGCAGGTCGTTGGCGATCTTCACCAGCCCGACGGCGATGGTCTTGAGCTGCCCGGAGCCCTCGACCAGCGCGTCGCGCGAGCTCTGCGCCTCGAAGTGGTTGCGCGCCTCGGTCAGCGGCAGGTCCAGCTCGCCCGCGAGCCGCTCGATGATCGCGGCGGCGAAGCCGGGCGGGGTGTTGATGCCCGTGCCGACCGCGGTGCCGCCCAGCGGCAGCTCGCCGATCCGCGGCAGCGAGGCCTGCAGCCGCTCGATCCCGTAGCGCACCGCCGCGGCGTACCCGCCGAACTCCTGGCCGAGGGTGACCGGGGTGGCGTCCATCAGGTGGGTGCGGCCGCTCTTCACCACCTCGGCGAACTCCTCGGCCTTGCGCTCCAGCGAGCCGGCCAGGTGCTCCAGCGCGGGCACGAGGTCGCGGACGATCGCCTTGGTCGCCGCCACGTGGATCGCCGACGGGAAGACGTCGTTGGACGACTGCGAGGCGTTGACGTGGTCGTTGGGGTGCACCGGCGAGCCGAGCGCCTCGGTGGCGAGGGTCGCGATGACCTCGTTGGTGTTCATGTTGCTCGACGTCCCCGAGCCGGTCTGGAAGACGTCGATGGGGAAGTGCTGGTCCCACTCGCCGCGGGCGACGGAGGCGGCGGCGGTGCCGATGGCGTCGGCGGTCTCCTGCGGCAGGACGCCGAGGGAGGCGTTGACCGCGGCGGCCGCGCCCTTGATCGCGGCCAGCGCCGCGATCAGCTCCCGCTCGATCGGCGTGCCGGAGATCGGGAAGTTCTCGACGGCGCGCTGCGTCTGCGCCCGCCACTTCGCCCATGCGGGGACCCGGACCTCGCCCATGGAGTCGTGCTCGATGCGGTAGTCGGCGCCGTCCTGCGAGGCGGCCTGGGTCTCAGCGGGCATTGCTGCGTCTCCCGGTGTGGTGGTTGGTGACAGTGCTCCGACTCAGGACCCTAGATGCCCGCGAGGTCACGGTCCGGACCGCTCCGACGTGGGAGCGGTCCGAGCGGCCAGGGCTGGCCCAGCACGGGACGTCCGCCCTGGTAGGAGGAGAGCGCATGGCCCAGCCGCAGCCGTCCGGCGCCGTCCCGCTCGAGGCGGACGCCGCCCGCCGTCCCGCCCGGCCGCACCGGCAGCCCGGTCGCGGCGGCCGCCGTGGGCGCCGCGGTGCTCTTCGGGTCGGTCCGCTCGACCGGTGGCCCCCGGCGAAGCACTTCTGCGCGTAGCCGTCGAGCGTGACGTCGGAGAACGGCGCGACCGCTGCGGGGGCCGGGTCAAGCCGCTCACCGTCGCCTACTGCACCGAGCTCGAATGACCTCCGGCAGGACGACGGCCCGGCGTCGGGACCGGTCACTGGGGGCGGCGGCTCGGCTACGGTCGGCTCGTGGACCCCGACGCCGTCCCCGCCCGGCCCGTCGTCCGCGCCTCGGACGCCGACCGCGAGGCCATCGTGACGCGCCTTCAGCGGGCGGTCGCCGAGGGACGGATCGACCTCTCCGAGTTCGGCGAACGGGTCGGAGCCGCCTACGCGGCAGGCACCCACGACGACCTGGCCGTGCTCGTCGCCGACCTGCCCCCGGACGCCCCGCCGCCGGTCGAGATCGTGGGCACGCGGGTCCCCGAGGAGCTCAGCACCGTGTTCGGCGACGTGAAGCTCGCCGGGCCCGACGCGCCGCAGCGGGTGAGCACCGTGTTCGGCGACGTCCGGCTGGACCTGCGCGGCCTGCGCACGGACGCCGACCGCATCGAGATCACCCTGGGCACGGTGTTCGGTGACATCGACGTGGTCGTCGCCGAGGGGGTGGACGCCGAGCTGCGGGGCCGGACGGTCTTCGGGGACCGGAAGACCACGCTGGCTCCCGTGCCGCGGCTGTCCGGCACACCGCGGATCGTCGTCCACGCGCGCAGCGTCTTCGGCTACCTGCGGCTGCGCAGCCTGGCGCCGGGGGAGTCCGCGAGCCGGTGGCGGGCCATGGCCGACCGCCTCGCCGCCTGCCACCTGACGCCGCCGCCCCTGCCGCCGATCCTGCCTGGATGGGGAACCCCGCGGTCGTGAGGAGTGGGGGCCCGGAGGGTCTCCGCGATCGAGCGACGCAGCGGCTCTGCTCGACCGGGGGACGGCTGCTGGCCGCGGTGCGGTCCGGAGGACCGCGGTGACTCAGTCGCTGGCGCGGTCGAAGGGCACCGCGGAGTAGGCGCGCAGCTTCTCCAGCGAGTGCAGGCTGTCGATCAGCCGGATCGTGCCCGACTTCGAGCGCATGACCAGCGACTGCGTCGTGCACCCGCCGGCCCGGTACTGGACGCCGCGCAGCAGCTCGCCGTCGGTGATGCCGGTGGCGACGAAGAAGACGTCGCCGCGGACGAGGTCGTCGATCTCCAGCACCCGGTCGAGGTCATGGCCGGCGTCCAGCGCCTTCTGCCGCTCGTCGTCGTCCTTGGGCCACAGCCTGCCCTGCAGCGCACCGCCCATGCACTTGAGCGCGCAGGCGGCGATGATGCCCTCCGGCGTGCCGCCGATGCCCATCAGCAGGTCGACGCCGGTGCCCTCGCGGGCCGCGGCGATGGCGCCGGCGACGTCGCCGTCGGTGATGAACTTGATCCGGGCGCCGGCCTCCCGCACCTCGTGGACCAGCTGGTCGTGGCGCGGGCGGTCGAGGATGCACACGGTGACGTCGCCGACCGAGCTGTGCTTGGCCTTGGCGACCCGGCGGATGTTCTCCGCGACCGGCGCGGTGATGTCGACGACGTCGGCCGCGGCCGGGCCGACGGCGATCTTCTCCATGTAGAAGACCGCCGACGGGTCGTACATGGCGCCGCGGTCGGCGACCGCCATGACCGCGATGGCGTTGGGCATGCCCTTGGCCATGAGCGTGGTGCCGTCGACGGGGTCGACCGCGACGTCGCACTCCGGGCCGTTGCCGTCGCCGACCTGCTCGCCGTTGAAGAGCATCGGGGCCTGGTCCTTCTCGCCCTCCCCGATGACGACGACGCCCTTCATGCTCACCGTGCCGATGAGCGCGCGCATCGCGTCGACCGCGGCACCGTCGCCGCCGTTCTTGTCGCCACGGCCCACCCACCGGCCGGCGGCCATCGCACCGGCCTCGGTGACCCGCACCAGTTCGAGGGCGAGGTTGCGGTCGGGAGCCGGGCGGTCGGCGCGGAAGCTGTCTCCGGCGTGGGTCGCGGGGCCGTCGGGCAGGGGCAGGGACACGCGGACCTCCTGGTTCCGCCGCGCGGACGCTGGGCGGCGGGGTGGGGCGATGAGTCCTGTCATCCTAGGGGGGTGAGCTCAGCCGGTCCGACCAGTCAGCCCCCCGCGCAGGTGCCCCCGCCCGCGATCGAGCGGACCAACCGGATGAGCGCGGCCAACATGCTGCGCTCGCTGGTCCCGCTGGTGCTCATCTGCCTGGCGCTCGTGGGCTGGATGACCTTCAGGCAGTCCGGCGTCGACCCCGTGCGCGAGGTCGACCCGGCCAGCACCGTGCAGCTGGCCGCCGCCCGCGCCGGCTACCCGGTGGTCGCACCGGCCGACCTGCCCGACGGCTACCGCCCGACCAGCGCCCGCACCGACGCCGGGGAGGCGGAGGCCGGCGACCCGGTCACCCTGGAGATCGGCTACCTGACGCCCTCGGCGGAGTACGCCGGCTTCGTGGTCAGCGACGACGCCCGGGCCGACGCGGTCGACGCCGTCCTCGCCGGCGCCCAGCAGCAGGAGGGCACCGTCGACCTCGGCGGACAGGCCTGGACCCGAGGGACGACGGAGCGCGGCGAGACGGTGCTCTCCCGCACGGCCGACGGCGTCACCGTGCTGGTCACCGGGTCGGCGTCCGACGCGGAGCTGGAGACCGTCGCCGGATCGGTGCGGCCCTACTCCGGCTGATCACCGGGAGCGGCCTTCGCCAGCCGCTCGCGAGCCCGGTCCAGCCAGTGCTGGCACAGCTCGGCCAGCTGCTCGCCGCGCTCCCAGAGGCCCAGGGACTCCTCGAGGGTCAGCCCGCCGGCCTCCAGCCGCCGGACGACGTCGGCGAGCTCCTCGCGGGCCTGCTCGTAGGTGGTCGTCGGCTGCTCGCCCGGGGTCTCGCTCACGGTTCCCCATCCTCCCTGGCCACCCGGACCGGCAGCCGGCCGCCCGCCACCCGCACCGACAGCCGCTCGTCGTCGGCCACCTCGCCGGGCTCCCGGACCAGGGAGCCGTCGGCCCGCTGGACGACGGCGTAGCCGCGCTGCAGCGTTGCGGCGGGGGAGAGCGCCGCGACCCGGGCACGGGCGTGCTCGAGGTCGCGCTCGGCCGCCTCCAGCCGGTGGGTCAGGGTCCGCCGGGCGCGGGTGCGCAGCTGTTCCACGTCGTCGGCGCGGCCGTGCAGCAGGCGCTGCGGGTCGGCCAGCGCCGGGCGGCTGCGGACGCTCTCCAGCCACCGCTCCTGCTGCTCCAGCCGGGTACCCACCAGGTGCCGGGCGCGGGCACGCAGTCCGTCGACTAGCCGGCGCTGCTCGCCGATCTCGGGCACCACGCGGTGCGCGGCGTCGGTGGGCGTGGCGGCCCGGACGTCGGCCGCGTGGTCGACCAGCGTCGTGTCGGTCTCGTGGCCGACCGCGGTCACCACGGGCGTCCGGCAGGCGGCGATGGCACGCACCAGGCCCTCGTCGGAGAAGGGCAGCAGGTCCTCCACCGACCCACCACCGCGGGCGACGACGATGACCTCGACCTCCGGGTCCCGGTCGAGCCGCTGCAGCCCCTCGATGACGGACGCGGCGGCCGAGGGCCCCTGCACCAGGCTGTGGTGGACGGCGAACCGGACGGCGGGCCAGCGGCGGCGTGCGGTGACCAGGACGTCGCGCTCGGCGGCGCTGTTGCGTCCGGTGACCACGCCGACGACGGCCGGGGCGAAGGGCAGCGAGCGCTTGCGGGCGGCATCGAACAGGCCCTCGGCGGCCAGCAGCCGGCGGATCCGCTCGATGCGGGCCAGGAGCTCACCGAGGCCGACGGCGCGGATCTCGGTCGCCCGCAGCGAGAAGGACCCGCGGGCGATGTAGTAGTCCGGCCGCGCCCGCACGATGACGCGGGCGCCCTCGGTGAGCTCGAGGCCGGGGCGGTCGGCGACGTCCCGGCTGCAGGTGACCGGCACCGACAGGTCGGCGGCCGGGTCGCGCAGGGTGAGGAAGACCGTCGCCGCGCCGCGGCGGGACAGCTGGGCGATCTGCCCCTCGACCCAGACCTCACCCAGCCGGCCGATCCACTCGGCGACCTTGCGGGCCACGGTGCGGACCGGCCAGGGGGCTTCGGGCGTCGAGGGAGCGGTCACCCCCCGAGCCTGCCAAACCGTGCCGACGCTCCGTGGAGTTGCCCGGGCCGGCCCCGTCCTGAGGCTCGCCGCGCGCCTGCGAGCGGTGAGGAGGACGGGGTCCTCCCCCTGTCGCTTATACCCATCTCCGAGCCCACGAGACCGTACTAGACCCCGTATGCCGCCCTCTGCTTGAAAAAAAAAAAGCCCCATGTCCC
>NZ_NVPT01000209.1 GCF_002802985.1 Geodermatophilus chilensis
GCAGGGGGCGGCCGGCGCGGACGTCCTCGATCGCGGCGACGAACGCCGCGCCGTCGGGCATGCGGTCCGCCGGGTCCTTGGCCAGCGCGTGGCGGATCAGTCTGCGCACGTCGCCGGGCAGGTCCTCGGGCAGCGGCTCGGGGTCGTCACGCACCTGCTTGAGCGCGATCGTCACGGCGTTGTCGCCGTCGAACGCCGGGTGGCCGGTCAGGCACTCGTAGCCGACCAGACCGAGGGCGTAGACGTCGCTGGCCGGGGTGGCGTGGTGCCCCTGGGCGACCTCCGGGGCGAGGTACTGCGGGGTGCCGATCACCTGGCCGGTGCGGGTGAGCGGCACGCTGTCGGCCGACCACGCGATGCCGAAGTCGGTGATCTTCACGCTGCCGTCGTCGCGCACCAGGATGTTGCCGGGCTTGACGTCGCGGTGCACCAGCCGGACCCGGTGGGCCTCGGCCAGCGCGGAGGCGGTCTGCTCGAGCAGCGACAGCGTGGCCGCGGCCGACAGCCGGCCCTCGCGCTGCAGCACCGCCGACAGCGGCTCGCCCTCGACCAGCTCCATCACCAGGTAGGCCAGCGTCTCGCCGCTGCCGTCGGTGGCCTCGGTCTCGCCGTAGTCGAAGACGGCGGCGATGTTCGGGTGGGAGAGCCCGGCGGCGTGCTGGGCCTCGGCGCGGAAGCGGGCGCGGAACGTGGGGTCGGCGGTGTACTCGCTGCGCAGGACCTTCACCGCGACCGGACGGCCGAGGAGGACGTCGGTGCCGCGCCAGACCTGCCCCATGCCGCCGGCGGCGATCAGCTCGGCGAGCTCGTACCGCTCACCCAGGTTGCGCCGACCCGGCTCCACCACCGTGGCTCACTCCTCGCCTACGACCCGGCCGTCGTCCACGGCCCGGGGGCGCCGGTGCCCCTGGGTCTGGATGTCCCGCACCCCGGGGGGCTACACATCGGCGCTGGCCGCCGGGCGTGTCGCCGACCTGGGGGGACGGCGCCGCGCGCTCCGGCCCGCGCCGCGTCCGTCCGCCGTCCATCCTCCCAGCTCGGCGGGCCCTCCCGCCCGGACCGTTCCGTCACGATCCGGCCACGGTCGGGCAGCCCGGACGAGATCGCCGATCTCGTACGCTCCCGGTCCCGGACGCGGGCGAGATCGCCGATCCCGCCGTGTGCGGGGGCCGCCGAGGACGAGGAGGAGCGACGATGCCCGAGGTGACAGGGCCCGAGACCGTGACCCGCGAGGACGCCGGCGGGGTCGCCACCATCACCATGCTGCGGCCGGGGCTGACCCACCAGTCGCGGCGCGAGCTGCTCGACGTCTTCCGCGGGGTCGCGGCCGACGAGGCGGTGCGGGCCGTGGTGCTCACCGGCACCGGCCGGGCCTTCTGCGTCGGGCAGGACCTCGGCCAGCACGTGGAGGCGCTGCGCGGGGACGCCGCGACGTCGCTGTCGGTGGTCGAGGAGGAGTACAACCCGCTGGTGCTGGCGCTGGCCGCGCTGCGGGTGCCGGTGGTCGTGGCCGTCAACGGGGCCGCAGCCGGGGCCGGGCTGGGCATCGCGCTCGCCGGGGACCTGCGGGTGGCCGCCGCGGGTGCCAAGTTCACCACCGCGTTCGCGGGCATCGGGCTGTCCAGCGACTCGGGCCTGGCCGCCCGCCTCGTGCACTGCGTCGGCGGCTCGCGCGCGGCCGAGCTGCTGCTGTTCCCCGAGCCGTTCCTCGCCGAGAGCGCCGCCGAGTGGGGGCTGGTGCACCGGGTGGTCCCGGCCGAGCAGGTGCTGGCCGAGGCGCAGGCGCTGGCCGCGCGGCTGGCCGCCGGCCCCACCGCCGCCTACCGCGCCATCAAGACCGTGCTGGCCACGGCGGCCACCGACCGCCTCAAGGACACCCTGGCGCTGGAGGCCCGGCTGCAGACCGAGCTGGGCCGCACCGTCGACCACCGTGAGGCCGTCGAGGCCTTTCTGGAGAAGCGCACCCCCCGGTTCACCGGTCACTGAAAAAGGACCCCCTTGCCCCCCTACCGCTCGCAGGCTCGCGGCGGGACCCTCCAAGGGGGCCACCGGCCTCCGGCCGGTTGTGGAGTCGCGCGGTGACAGGCTGCGTCGGTCCGGCGGTCAGGCCCACGGGGGGAGCGACACGTGACGGGGTCCACCAGGTCCGAGCAGGAGCAGCCGACGGCGCAGCGCCCCCTGCCACGGCGGGTGGTGCTCACCGGCAACGTCGTCGCGGCGCCGCCCCCGGCGCGGCCGGCGGTGACCAGCGACCTCGCACCGCCGCTCCCCCGCAGCCGGCCGCCGCAGCCCGCGACCGTGCGGGTGGCCGTGGCGCTGTGGTGGGCCGGCTGCCTGGCCGCGGTCACCGGGATCTCGGCGGCGCTGCTGGACCTCGGCGAGCTCCGCGACCGGCTGGCCGTGCTGGCCACGGCCGAGGACCCCGCGGCGCCCGCCGACCTGGTCGCCGACGGGGTGCGGGCCACCATCGCGCTGGTGCTCGGCGGGGTCGGCGCGCTCGTCGCCGTCTCCCTGGTGTGGACGGCGCTGGTGCTGCGGGGCCGCGGGTGGGCCCGGTGGGCGCTGGTGGTCACCGCCGTGCCGACCGTGCTGGCCCTCGACGTCGCGCAGACCGTCGTCACGGGCGGTGCCGACCTCGACCGGTGGGCGCTGGTCGCCGCGGCCGGGCTGTGCGTCGTCGCCGTCCTGCCGCTGTTCAGCCGATCAGCGCGGGCGGCCACCCGCCACTGAGGAGTCCAGCCCGGCCAGCAGCGCCTCGCAGGCCCGGACGACGACCTCGGCGGCGTCCGCGGTCGCCCGGCCCGCGAGCGGGTCGTCCGCGGCGGTCCGCCAGCGGGCCAGCGCCTCGAGCGCCGCCCGCCGCAGCGCGTCGTCCGGCGTCCCGGCGGGCAGCCCCAGCCGGGCGGCCGGGGCGGTGCCCTGGGCGCCGAGCAGCCGCTCCCCCTCGATCCGCAGCTCCGGCGGCAGCGGGCCGTCCGCGGCCCGGGACCGGGCCAGCAGGTCCAGCTCGGCGAGGTCCGGGGTGCCCAGTCGCAGCCGCTCCAGCTCCGCCCGCAGCCCGTCGTCCCCCGGGACGGAGTGCTCGGCGAGCACCGCCTCCAGCAGCCGCAGCGCCGTCCCGGCCCGCAGCTGCGCGCCCCGCTCGGTGAAGTGCACCCGCAGCAGCCGCTGCAGCTCGGCCAGCCCGCTGCGCCGCAGCAGCTCCTCGGCCAGCGCGGTGGCGTCGGGGACGCCGGCCCGCACCAGCCCGATCGACAGCCGGATGCCGAACAGGCCCAGCCGGTCCAGCAGCGCCGTCCGCACCTCCACCGACACCGGCACCGGCGCGTCCGGCCGGGTGAAGCGGTCGGCGGTCAGCAGCACCCGCGACACCTGCGCCTGGTCCGCGCCGGCCAGGGCGCGCAGCGCGACGTAGTCGCCGTGCCGCAGCGTCCGGGCGGCCAGCGCCAGCAGCCCGGCGACGGGCACCACCGCGGAGCTCACCGCCGCGACCTGCGGGTCGGCCGACATCCGCCGGGCCACCTTGTCGGCGGCGTGCAGCGCGTCGAGCCGCCCGGCCCCGACCTCGTCGGCGCGGGAGAGGACGGTGATCGTCGTCGTCAGGGCGCCCTCCCCGCCGGTGCCGGCCTGGAAGGCGGCCAGGACGGCGACGTCCTCGGGCTGCGGCTGGCGGGTGAGGAAGACGACGGCGTCGGCACCGGCCGGGCCGTCCTCGGTGCCGAGGAAGCCGTGGGTGCGCGCGCTCGTGCCGGTCGACAGCGACGCGATCCCCGGGGTGTCGACGACGGTGGCCGGCAGCAGGTCCTCGGTCGGCCAGTCCACGACCAGCTGCGCGACCTCCTCCGGCGGGGTACCGCCGAGCTCCAGCCGGAGGCCGCCGTCCGCGCGCCGCACCGGCAGGGTCCGCCGCCCGCCGTCGGTGCCGTACAGCTCGACGCGCGGGGTGGCGCCGTGCCGGTAGACGGTCACCACGCGGGTGCACTCGCCGGCGTCGGTGGGTGCGACCCGGGCACCGACCAGCGCGTTGAGCAGCGTCGACTTGCCCGACTTCACCCGGCCGACCAGGGCCACGCGCAGCGGCTCGTCCAGCCGCCGCCGCTGGGCCTCGAGCCGGGCGGCGGCCGCCGGGACGTCGGCGTAGTGCGCCAGTGCGTCGTCCAGCAGCGCGCGGACGTCGTCCAGGGACCCCGTCACGCCGCGGTCACCGCGTCCCGGTCCAGGGCGCGGACGTCGGCGGCGAGCCGGTCGAGCTGGTCGCGCCGCTGGCGCAGGGAGCGGATGCGGGCGTCCCGCTCGGCGGTGGCCTCCCGGATGGCGCGCTGCGCGGCGGCGACCGCGTCGGCCAGCGAGCGGGACATCTCCTCGGCGGTGTCGGTGATCAGGTCGCGCAGCGTGCGGGAGACGGTGCGCAGCCGGTCCTTGAGGTGCTTGGCGACCTGGAACACCACCTCGTCGAGGTGCCGGCGGACGACGGCCTTGGCCTCCGTGCGGCGCCGCTGCAGGCGCTGCTGCTGGTCGTCGCGGTAGGCCTTGCGGCCGAGCAGGACGCCGGCGGCCACCGAGACCGGGTTGATGATCGCCATCCCGGCCAGGCTGGTGACCAGGCCGGTCATCAGGACGCCGGTGTAGGAGCCGCGCAGCCCGATCAGGGTCCGCTCGCGCAGCGTCATCGCGCCGTCGTCGACCACCGGCAGCTCGACCAGGCCGGCCAGCGCCTCCCCGGCCGCGCCGACCGTGAGCGCGGGGACCGCACCGCCGCCGTCCCGGGCGAACTGCTCGATCACCCGCTCCGCCAGCCACTCCGAGCGCTGCTCGGCCCAGACGTAGCTGTCGGCGACCGCCGCGGCGATCCGCCGGTCCAGCCACTCGGACAGCTCGGGCCACATCGGGCCGGGGTCCTGGGCGTCGATCGCCTCCTCCGCCTCGCGGACCACCACCCGCGAGCGGTCGCGCAGGTCGAAGTCGATGTCGGCCACGAGGTCGGTGACGCCGTCGGTGAGCACCTGCTGCCAGCGCGACGAGCGGCGGCGCAGGTCGTCGGCGGCGGCCCGGGCCTCCTCGAGCCCGCGCACCAGCTCCTCCCGTGCGGACGGGTCCTCCAGGCCGGCCAGCTCCGTGCGCACCGCCAGGGAGAGGTGCTCGGTGACCGCGCGCAGGTCGTGCACCAGCGCACGGCGCGCGAGCACCTCGGCGCGGTCGACCACCTCGCGGCGCAGGTGGGTGACGAGCGCGCCGATCCCGGACTCCTCGTGCAGCTCCCGGTCGCGGTGCTGCACGGCCAGCTGGGCGAGAGCGGCGGAGACGGTGAACAGCGGCGCCTCGATGCCGCGGCGGGCGAGGTGGGCCCGGTCGAGCTCGGCCACCTCGCGCCAGTGCGGGCAGGCGTCGGTCTTGGTCAGCACGCAGACGACCGTCGGGCACAGCGCGACGGCCTGCTCCAGGAAAGCCATCTCCGGGGCGGTGAACTCCTGGCTGGCGTCGGACACCAGCAGGACGGCGTCCGCGGTGGGCAGCAGGTCGACGGTGTGCAGCGCCCGCTGCGCGCCGACACCACCCACCCCGGCGGTGTCGACCAGCTCGAGCCCGTCGAGCAGCCGGCGCGGCAGCTCCACCTCGGCCTGCACCAGCCGGTCGGTCCCCTCGCCGGTGACGCGCGCGGCCACCTGGTCCACCGGGACCGGCACCCGCTCGGTCGGCCCGTCGTGGCCGGGCTGCGGTCCGGTGGCCAGCACCAGGCTGGCGCGCGGCGCCTCCCCGGCCCGCACCACCGTGGGGACGACGGTCGCCACGTCGTCGGCCACGGGGCACACCGGCGCGCCGACCAGGCCGTTGACCAGCGAGCTCTTGCCCTGCTTCGGCTCGCCGACGACGAGGACGCGCACCCGCGGGTCGGCGCTGCGGGCCCGGGCCTGGAGCAGCCGACGCTGCAGGTCCGGCCGGCCGCACACCTCGGCGAGCGCCTCCGCCCGGTCGAGCAGCTGCGCTGACGTGACCACGGGCACACCTCCTGACTCCCCCCGGTCCTACCACCCGGGGTCCCGCGGGGACAGACGCGAGCCGGGTCCCGGCCGCCTCCGTGAGGCGACCGGGACCCGGTTGGGCGGGGTGTCAGTCGTCGATGCTGCTGTGCTGGTTGAACGACTGCTCGACGTCGACCTCGGCGTCCACCTGAGTGTTCGTGGAGTTGTCGGAGTTGTCGTTGAACGCGTCCTCGATCTCCGTGGAGTTGTCCGAGTTGTCGTTGAACGAGTCGCGGACGTCCACGTCGGCGTCCACCTCGGTGTTCGTCGAGTTGTCCTCGTTGAACGAGTCGTCCACCTGGGTGTTCGTGGAGTTGTCGTTGAACGAGTCGTTCACCGAGTTGTCGGACTTGTCCACGTTGAACGAGTCGCGGACGTCCACGTCGACGTCGGTCTCCGTGGAGTTGTCCGAGTTGTCGTTGAAGCTGTCGGTCACCGTGGTGGTGTTGCCGACGTTCTCCGAGTCCTTGACGACGGTCACGTCGTCCACCCGCACGGAGGTGTTGTCGCCGACCTGTCCGCCGCGGTCGGCGATGACGTCGTTGTCCTCGTTGCTGCTGCCGTTGCCGTTGAACGAGTCCTCGATCTTCTCGACGTCCACGCCGTCGTTGTCCTCGTTGAAGCTGTCGACCGCCTGGTTCCCGCCGACGTTGACGTTGCTGTCCTCGATGTCGACGTCGGTGTTGTAGGAGTCGCGCACCGAGTGGTCGCTGTTGTCGACCGAGGAGTCCTCGACGTCGTCGCCGGCGACGATGCCGCCCTCGTTGTCGATCTGGGTCACGTCGCCCTCGACGTCCCCGAAGATGGCCTGGGCGTCGCCGCTGACCCAGATGCTGTGCGAGGCGTCGATCTCGACGGTGGTCTCGTTGTGCGTGTAGTGCACCTCCTGCAGGTGGGTGATGACCACCGTCTCGGTGCCGCCGGCCGGCGCGGGGGCGTGGTGGTGGCCGCCGCCGTGGTGGCCCTCGTGCTCGTCGTCGTCGCTGTCGTCGCGGTCGACCGGGGCGAGGCCGCCGCCGGAGGAGTGCTCGTCCTCGTCGTCCGCCGGCTTCGGGTGGTGGTGGTGGCCGCCCCGGTCGTCGTCGGTGTCGCAGTGGTCCCCGCGGCCGCCCTCGTCGTCACGGTCGTGGCCGCCGTGCTCGTGGCCACCGCGGTCGTGGCCACCGCGGTCGTGGTCGTCCCGGTCGCGGCCGCCGTGGTGGCCGCCGCCGCTCCAGCCGCCGACCGTGGCGTAGTCCGACACCATCGGCGCGAGGTCGGCGACGTCCTCGGGCGTGCTGTCGGACAGGCCCGCGGCGTCCAGCGTGCCCTGCGGGTCCGCCTCGTAGGCGGCCGCCTTCTCCGGGTCGCGGAACAGGTCGAGGATGAAGTCGAGCAGCGTGCTCGCGATGGTCGACATGGCTGCACTCCTGGGTATCGAGCCGTCCACCGTCGGCCGGCTGTCGCGGCGCAGTCCACTCCCGGCCGCCGTCCCCCGGCATCGGGGAGACGCCCCCCATCGCCCGAGCGGTATGGGGGATGCCCGCTGACGCTCCGTTAGGGGCTGCGGGGTGTCGCCCCCTCCTCACGGTCCGCCGCGGGCCCAGGTCGGGAACGGGCGGGACAGGGGGGACGGCAGGGACATACGTTGCGACACGACCCCGACCGGTCCGCAGGCGGACCCGGGGGCGAGAGGTGGGCGGGGGGGCCTGTGCGCAAC